>NZ_JBHTZD010000062.1:0-1149 GCF_042790455.1 Streptomyces sp. NPDC056734 | reverse complement strand
CCATCCGCACTCACGGTGCAGAGCCCGACCCGCACTGGAACTGCCCGCCGGGCGCCAGGTACTCGGCCCGGCTGCCGCGGCCGTGCCCGACGGCTGCCGGCCGCGTGGACAAGGGACTGCCCAGCCTGGACGGCACACCGGGATTGAGCGACCGATCCGGGCGGGTACCTCCCCTTCAGTACATCCACCGAAGTCCCCCCTTACGTAGGGGCGTTGGTGCGCGGATGTGCTGCGCGTGCTGCCTCTGTGCGCCCTTGTGATGGGCGCTGTATCCAGTTCACCTTGGTGAGGGCTGAGAACGGGGAAGACGGTGTCCTCTCAGCAACCCAACGCACGGCTCGCACGGCTGCTTGAGGAGGCGGGATGGAACGCGAGCCATCTTGCCCACGACGTCTCCTCGGTCGCGTCCGAACACGGCCACGACATGATCGTGAACCGCTCCACGGCGACGCGCTGGCTCTCGGGCGCCCATCCGCGTCCGCCCGCGCCCGCCTACATCCTGGAGGCGCTGTCCCGGCGCCTGGGCAGACCCCTGGCCGCCGCCGACGCCGGTCTGACCCGAGCCCCCGTCCGCATACCGCACTGGTCCTGGGAGGCAGACCCCGTGCGCCATCTGGCCAAGCTCACCCACAGCCAACTCGACCCCGACCGGGGCAACATCCCGGGCGCGGACGTCTACAGCCTCGCCGCGCTGGCCGTCCCGGAATGGGAGGACCTGCTCTCACGGAGTACCGCCCGCCGCGCCGGGGTCATGGCCGGACGCCGCGTGGGCCGCGCGGAAGTGGAGGCGCTGAAGAGCATGACCGCCGTCTTCGCCACCTCGACCGGAACCTTCGGTGGCGGGCACGCCCGCAACGCACTCACCGCCTACCTCGCCGACGACGTCACGCCCTGGCTCCTCGCCGGCGCCAGCGACCACATACACCGCCAACTCCTCACCCGCACCGCCCAGCTCACCATCCTCCTGGGCAACATGTGCGCCGACGACGGCCACAGTGCCCTCGGCCAGCACTACCACCGCACCGCCGCCCACCTCGCCGCCGAGGCCGAGGACCCCCACACCTACACCATCGCGATCAGGGCCCTCGCCTCCCACGCGCTGGACCTCGGACACCCCCAGCCCTCACTCGCCCTGACCGAACAGGCCGC
>NZ_JBHTZD010000061.1:0-1310 GCF_042790455.1 Streptomyces sp. NPDC056734 | reverse complement strand
AGTAGCATGCTCAAGACCCGAAGCGGAGTGATCTAGCCATGGGCAGGTTGAAGCGGAGGTAAGACTTCGTGGAGGACCGAACCCACCAGGGTTGAAAACCTGGGGGATGACCTGTGGTTAGGGGTGAAAGGCCAATCAAACTCCGTGATAGCTGGTTCTCCCCGAAATGCATTTAGGTGCAGCGTCGTGTGTTTCTTGCCGGAGGTAGAGCACTGGATAGGCGATGGGCCCTACCGGGTTACTGACCTTAGCCAAACTCCGAATGCCGGTAAGTGAGAGCGCGGCAGTGAGACTGTGGGGGATAAGCTCCATGGTCGAGAGGGAAACAGCCCAGAGCATCGACTAAGGCCCCTAAGCGTACGCTAAGTGGGAAAGGATGTGGAGTCGCAGAGACAACCAGGAGGTTGGCTTAGAAGCAGCCACCCTTGAAAGAGTGCGTAATAGCTCACTGGTCTAGTGATTCCGCGCCGACAATGTAGCGGGGCTCAAGCGTACCGCCGAAGTCGTGTCATTGCAGCATGAGCCCCAACGGGCGCTGTGATGGGTAGGGGAGCGTCGTCTGCCGGGTGAAGCAGCCGCGTAAGCGAGTTGTGGACGGTTGACGAGTGAGAATGCAGGCATGAGTAGCGATTCACACGTGGGAAACGTGTGCGCCGATTGACTAAGGGTTCCTGGGTCAAGCTGATCTGCCCAGGGTAAGTCGGGACCTAAGGCGAGGCCGACAGGCGTAGTCGATGGATAACCGGTTGATATTCCGGTACCCGCTGTAGAGCGTTCAACATCGAGTCCAGTGATGCTAAGCCCGTGAAGCCGCCCCTGATCTCTTCGGAGTGAGGGGGAGTGGTGGAGCCGGTGGCCCGAGCTGGTAGTAGGTGAGTGATGGGGTGACGCAGGAAGGTAGTCCATCCCGGGCGGTGGTTGTCCCGGGGTAAGGGTGTAGCCCGGTGTGCAGGTAAATCCGCACACCATGCAGGGTGAGACCTGATGCCGAGCCGATTGTGGTGAAGTGGATGATCCTATGCTGTCGAGAAAAGCCTCTAGCGAGTTTTATGGCGGCCCGTACCCTAAACCGACTCAGGTGGTCTGGTAGAGAATACCGAGGCGTTCGGGTGAACTATGGTTAAGGAACTCGGCAAAATGCCCCCGTAACTTCGGGAGAAGGGGGGCCACGTCCGGTGAGCCGTCTTGCACGGTGAGCTGGGGGTGGCCGCAGAGACCAGCGAGAAGCGACTGTTTACTAAAAACACAGGTCCGTGCGAAGCCGTAAGGCGATGTATACGGACTGACGCCTGCCCGGTGCTGGAACGTTA
>NZ_JBHTZD010000060.1:0-1790 GCF_042790455.1 Streptomyces sp. NPDC056734 | reverse complement strand
GATGCTGTTGGTTAATTCGGGCGTGTGCGTGACGTCGGCCTTCGAGACCTGGTTGTGGTCTTGAAGGCCGACGTTGTCGTGTGGGGTGGGTGCGGATGTCGATGCAGCCGAAGGGGTCTGGGGAGATCCCGGCGGAGACGGTTCGGGTGGCGAGGGCCGCGTTCCCGAAGGGGAGCCTGGCGATCCGGGTGCGGGACGGGCTGGGACCGTTGTTCGGCGACGAACAGTTCGCCGGTCTGTTCCCAGCGCGGGGGAAGCCTGCCTGGTCACCGGGGCGACTGGCGATGGTGCTGGTGCTGCAGTTCGTGGAAGGGCTGACCGACCGGCAGGCCGCGGAGGCGGTGAGGGCTCGTATCGACTGGAAGTACGCGTTGGGCCTGGAGCTGCCGGACGCCGGTTTTGATTTCTCGGTGCTGTCGGAGTTCCGTGACCGGCTCGTCGGAGCCGGCGGGGGCCGGGAGATCCTGGACGCGGTACTGGCAGCCGCCCGGCGGCAGGGTCTGGTCACCGCCCGGGGCAGGGCACGGACCGACTCCACGCATGTGCTGTCCGCGGTGCGGGAGCTGAACCAGCTGGAGCTGGTCGCGGAGACACTGCGTGCGGCGTTGAACGCCGTGGCCCTGGCCGGGCCGGGCTGGCTGAGCGAGCGGGCCCGGCCGGAGTGGTTCAGGCACTATGCCACCCGGGTGGAGGACTCCCGGTTCCCCAAGGAGCGGTCCCGCCGGGACCGGACGTATCGGCGGGTGGGCGATGACGGCATGCACCTGCTGCGGAACATCTGGGCCCAGGACGCGCCGCCGGGCTTGCGGGCTCTGCCGGAAGTCGAGGTGCTGCGGCGGGTGTGGGTTCAGTACTTCCACCTGGTCGAAGGGGAGGTGGCCCGCCGGAACCCAAAAGACCGGCCACCGGGCCTGATGCGCCTGGTGACCCCCTATGACCTGGAAGTCCGCACCGGTGGAAAGCGTGACATCAACTGGGACGGCTACAAGGTCCACGTCACCGAGACGTGTGAGGACGACACCCCGCATCTGGTCACAAGCGTGGTGACCACTCTGGGCAGCGTCTCTGATGACCGGATGGCCGCCCCGGTCCACGCCGAACTCGCCCGGCGGGATCTGCTGCCGGGCGAGCACTGGGTGGACACCGGCTATGCGAACGGTGGCGCCCTGGCCGCGGCCAGCCGTGACCACCGGGTCGACCTGCACGGTCCGCTGAAAGCGGTGACTGTTCCGCACGCCCGCGGCGATGCCGCGTTCGGCCAGGACGCGTTCACCATCGATTGGGAAAAGCAGCACGTGACCTGCCCGAACGGCGTTGTCAGCACGCAATGGGCCGGGCGTCGTTCGCAGGAGGGCCTGCCGACTGTCCGGGTCCGGTTCTCCCCCGCTGACTGCGGCCCCTGCCCTCAGCTGCGGGAATGTGTCAACTCCCCCAGGCCCCTGCGCCGGGAAATCAACCTCAGGCCCCGCGACGAATACGAAGCACTCCGGCAGGCGCGAAAGCTACAGGCAACCGACGAGTGGAGGGACCGCTACAGGATCCGTGCCGGTGTCGAGGGCACCATCTCCCAAGCCGTGCACGCCTGCGGCTTGCGCAGATCCCGCTACCGCGGCCTGGCCAAGACCAGCCTCCAACACCAGCTCACCGGCGCCGCCGTCAACCTCATCCGCATCGACGCCTGGCTCACCCACACACCCCGAGCCCGCACCCGCACCAGCCCCCTGACAGCACTCCGCCCCGCCGCATAGCGACGGGGCGAAGCAACCAGGCCCGAATTAACCAACAGCATC
>NZ_JBHTZD010000059.1:0-1920 GCF_042790455.1 Streptomyces sp. NPDC056734 | reverse complement strand
CATCCTTCCTGCATTCCTCAGACGGGAGGCGACATCGTGGTCGCAGACAATCGGCACACCGGCGGCAGGGCCGTCGGCACGCCGGCCGACACAGCCCTGGCTACGGCCCCGTCGCGCGTGCGCGCCACCGCGCCGAACACCGTGACGCTGGAGGTCCGGGCGAAGGACGCCGTCGCCGAGGGCGTGGTGTCCCTGACGCTCGCCCGGCCGGACGGCGGACGCCTGCCGGACTGGACACCGGGCTCCCACATCGACCTGATCCTGCCCGGCGGAGTGACCCGCCAGTACTCCCTCTGCGGCGACCGCTGGGACGCGCACACCTACCGCGTCGCCGTGCTCCGTGAGCCGGCCGGACGCGGCGGCTCGGCCCAGGTCCACGACCGGCTCGCCGTCGGCGACGCCGTCGGAGTGGGCGGCCCGCGCAACAACTTCCCCCAGGCGCCGGCCGGCACCTATCTCTTCATCGCCGGCGGCATCGGCATCACCCCGGTCCTGCCGATGATCCAGCAGGCCGAACTCCTCGGCATCGAATGGACCCTGCTCTACGGAGGGCGCACCCGCGCCTCCATGGCGTTCGCCGACGACCTGGCACGGGCCCACGGAGAGCGCGTCCACCTCGTCCCGGAGGACGAGTACGGGCTCCTGGACCTGGCGTCGTGGCTGGGCCGCGCGGTGCCGGACCGCAAGGTGTACTGCTGCGGCCCTGCCCCTCTGCTCGCCGCGGTGGAGCAGCACTGCGCCCACTGGCCGGCCCACAGCCTGCGCACCGAGCGGTTCACCGCCTCCGAACTCACGGCGCCCGTGCACCAGACGCCCTTCGAGGTCGAGCTGCGCCGCACCGGACGCACGGTGACCGTCACCCCCGACATCTCCGTGCTCCAGGCCCTGCGCGGCGCCGGAGTCGATCTGCTGTCCTCCTGCGAGCAGGGCACCTGCGGCACCTGCCTCACCACGGTCCTGGACGGTGTCCCCGACCATCGTGACTCCGTGCTCGCCGACCATCAGCGGGCCGCCAACGACTGCATGTTCCCGTGCGTGTCCCGCTCCCGGGGCGACCGCCTCGTACTGGACCTGTGAACTCCGCGCCCCCTCCCATCCCCGCGCCTGTCGACCGCTCTGATCGCCCCGAACGCTCAGCAGCGCTGACCGCTGGAGCAGCCATGACCGACACCCTGGCACCGTCCGTGGTGCCCCCCACGAGCGACGCGGACCCCTTCGCCACCGAGCACCTGCGCAACCCCGAGCCACTGCACCGCGCACTGCGCGAGGCGGGCCCGGTGGTCCGCCTCTCGCGCTACGACGTCCACGCCCTGGCCCGCTACGAGGAGGTGCGCGCCGCACTGGCCGACTGGCAGAGCTACGAGTCCGGAGCGGGCGTGGGCCTGGCCGACTTCCGCCACGAGAAGCCCTGGCGGGCGCCCAGTCTGCTGCTGGAGGCCGATCCGCCCGCGCATGACGCGCCACGCCGGGTCCTGCGCGAGATCCTCGCCCCGCCCGCGCTGCGCCGGCTGAGCACCGCCTGGCACACGGTCGCCGAGGAACTGGTCGACGCCGTACTGGCCGAGGGCACCCGCTTCGACGCCTTCACCGCGCTGGCCAGGGCGTTCCCGCTGCGGGTCTTCCCCGACGCGGTCGGCCTGCCGCCCGGGAACCGCGACCATCTCCTGCCCTACGGGAACATGGCCTTCAACGCCTTCGGCCCGCGCAACGAGCTGGTGGAGGCCGACGCGCACCGCGTCGCCGAACTCTCGGCGTGGGTGAACGCCCAGTGCACCCGAGAGGCGCTCGGCGAGGACGGCTTCGGCCCCCGGATCTGGGCCGCCGCCGACCGAGGTGATCTCACCGAGCAGCAGGCGCCCCTGGTCGTCCGCTCCCTGCTCACCGCCGGGGTCGACACGACCGTGCACGGCCTGTCCGCCG
>NZ_JBHTZD010000058.1:0-2412 GCF_042790455.1 Streptomyces sp. NPDC056734 | reverse complement strand
TCCCGACCCTTGTCGACTCGATCCGGGACCGACTGCTGTCCCTCCCGTCCGGCACCGTCGTACGGACCGGTCACGGGGAGACCACCACCATCGGCGCCGAGGCGCCCCACCTGAACGCCTGGATCGCCCGGGGGCATTGAACCCGCACCGATCCGCTCCCCCCGCCCCGACTCATCGCCTGAAGGAGGCCGACATGGGACACGAACCGATCGACGAGGGAGGTGCGCCCAGTCGGAGCGACATCGCGCTCTCCTGGAAGCGGTCCTCGATGAGCGGTCTGCGGCCGTCCTCCGGGGTGGCGCACCTGCCCGTCGCCGACATCGACCGGCGAGGCCGGCTGATGACGGCGGCGACGCCGGTGCTGGACCGGCTGGCCCAGGAACTGGCCGACACCGGCTACTCCCTCCTCCTCGCCGACCGTCAGGCCCAACTCACCGATGTACGGGTGGGCCGCAGCGGACTGCGCGCGCGACTGGAGCGGGACGGGGCCGTGCTCGGCGGGCGATGGCTTGAGGAGACCACCGGCACCAACTCCATCGCCACCAGCCACGAACTGCGCCGCGGGGTGACCGTGCGGGGCGAGGAGCACTATCTGGAGGCGCTGAAGAAGTACACCTGTTACGGGCGGCCGGTGCTCAGTCCCGTCCACCGGCGGCTGGAAGGCGTCGTGGACGTCACCTGTCTGGCCACCGACGACCATCCGCTGCTGGGGCCATTGCTCGACAGGGCCGTGCGGGAGATCGAGGACAGACTGGGCGACGGCGCCGGGCTGGCCGACCAACGGCTGCTCGCGGCCTTCCAGCTCGCCACCGCGTCGGCCGCGTCCGCCCGCACCACCCCCGTGCTCGCCCTGGGCGACAATCTTCTGCTGGCCACACCCCAGGCCATGGAACTCCTCGACACCGCGGACCATGCCACCCTGCGGGCACTCGCCGAGGACACCCGGGCCGACAGCGACAGCACACGGTCGTGCGCCTTCGAACCGGCTCACGGCGGGCCCGTCCTGCTGCGCTGGCGCAAGCTCCCGGAGTGGGGCGGCGGGGCCGTGTTCGAGCTGGGGGAGGCGGCCTCGGCGGGTCCCCGGGGTGGGCCGTCCGGCCGATCCGCTCAGCCCGCCGATCCGGTTCGGTCGGCTGAGCCCGCTCGGCGGGCTGATCCTGTCCGCCCGACCGATGCTGCTCGGCCGACTGAGCCTGATCGGCCCGCTCGTTCCGCCGAGCCCGGCCGGACGGCCGCCCGCCTCGGCCCGGTGGTGCCGGAACCCCAGGCGAGCCGGTTGCGGCAACTGGCGCGTGAGGGGAGCGCGGTCCTGATCGGCGGGGAGCCCGGCACCGGCCACGACACCGCCCTGACCTTGCTGTCCGGCACCGAGAGGGTGGTCCGCTTCCACGCCGACGAGGGCGGCGAGGGCGACGAGCCATGTTCCCCGGCCGAAGCGGTCCCCGCGCTCGCGGATGAGCCCGGCCCGTACCCCACCGCTGCCGAATCCGACCCGCACACCACCGCTCGCCGCCCACCCGCCACCGCCTCCGAGTCCGAGCCGTCGGCCACCGAGCCCGAGCCGCTCGCCTCCGCCACCGACCACCAGCCGCTCGCCCCCGCCACCGCCCCCGCCACCAACCCCGAGCCGCCCCGGCTCGCCGACCGCTTCTCCGCCCTCGCCACCGCCCTGCGCGACACCGACACCCTCGTCGTCCTCGAAGGGATCCACCTCCTCACCGCGCGGGAGGCCCACCGGATCGGCCGCGTCCTGCGCACCACACCCCCTGCCGCCCGCCTGGCCATGACCAGCGGCCCCCCGCACGAACTGCGCGGCGAACACCTCGCCCTGGCCGCACACTGCGCCGCCCGTGTGGAACTGCTCCCGCTACGCGCCCGCCGCACCGACATCCCCGCACTGATACGTCACCTCCTCGTCCAGCTCGACGCCGACCCCAGTTCCCGCTTCACCCGCGGCGCGCTGGACGCGCTGACCGGACAGCCCTGGCCGGGCAATCTCACCGAGCTGGAGAGCGTCGTCCGGGCTTGTCTCCGCCGGCGCCGCGTCGGTGACATCACCCTGCGGGACCTACCCGACTCCCACAGCGGCAGCAGCCGGTGCCACCGGTTCACCCCGCTGGAACAGGCCGAGTGCGATGTGATCCGGCGCGAACTCGCCGCAGTCAACGGCAACAAGCGACTCGCCGCCCAACGGCTCGGGATCAGCCGGACCACCCTCTACCAGCGGATTCGCGCTCTGGGCATCCTCTGAGACGCCGGACGGGCCGATCCCCCCGGGCGCCTCCCGGACCGTACGACCCACCAGCGCGTGTCCAGAATCGGTACACCCGCACCACACCCACCGCGAGCACCCTCGGGGCAAGCCCAACCGCCCACCCTGAGGAGACAGCAATGACGCTGCACTACGAGTCG
>NZ_JBHTZD010000057.1:0-3179 GCF_042790455.1 Streptomyces sp. NPDC056734 | reverse complement strand
CATAGCGACGGGGCGAAGCAACCAGGCCCGAATTAACCAACAGCATCCCTGCGGGCGCGCGGCCCTTCCCCCTACGCGGCGGCGCTCGGCCGCCGTACTCCCCGTGACACCGTCGCTCTCGCCACCGCCCAGAACAGGCCCAGGGTGACCAGGGCCAGTACGGCCACCAGGGTGGCGCCGCCGACCACCTTCTCGTAGTCGCGCTGGTAGAGGCCGTCCACGATGTAGCGGCCCAGGCCGCCGAAGCTGACGTATGCCGCGATGGTCGCCGTCGAGACGATCTGGATGGCCGCCGAGCGCAGGCCGCTGAGGATCAGCGGGAGGGCGACGGGGACCTCGACGCGCAGAAGGATGGCGGGTTCGGCCATGCCCATGCCGCGGGCGGCGTCCACGGGGGCCGGGTCGACCGAGCGGACCGCCTCGTAGGTGGTGACCAGGATCGGCGGGACGGCGAGGACCACCAGCGGGATCATCACGGGGGCCAGGCCCAGGCCGAGCAGGATGAACATCAGGACCATCAGGCCGAAGCTGGGCAGCGCGCGGGCGGCCGTGGCGATGAGGGCGAGGGTGTTGCCGCCGCGTCCGGTGTGGCCGGTGATCAGGCCGACGGGCAGACCGATGGCGGCGGCGACACCGAGGGCCATCAGGGTGTACTGGACGTGCTCCAGGAGCCGGGTGGGGATGCCGTCGTACCCCTGCCACCGGGCGCTGTCGCTGAAGAACGCGTCGATGAAGTTCAGGATGTTCACAGCGTGGCCTCCACCTGGACGGCACCGGCGGTGGCCCCGGACCGGTCGGCGGGGGCGGTTCGGCCGCCGCGTGGCATCCACGGCGTCAGCAGCAGCCGCAGACCGATGAGCAGGGCGTCCACCACGATGGCGAGGACGGCCGTGCCGATCACGGAGAGCCAGATCAGCCGGGGCTGGTTGTAGATCATGCCGCTGTTGAGCAGATTGCCGAGGGCGCCCTGATTGCCGATCAGCATGCCGACGCTGACCAGGGAGATGCTGGAGACCGACGCCACACGCAGTCCGGCGATGATCGCGGGGGCGGCGATGGGCAGCTGGATCTGGAGGTAGCGGCGGATCGGGCCGAAGCCCATGGCGGTGGCGGCGTCCAGGGTCTCGCGCGGCACCGAACGCACCCCGTCCACGATGGCCGGGACGAACACGACCAGGCTGTAGACGGCGAGCGGGATCATCACCGTCGTCTCGCTCAGACCGGTGTAGTCGATGAGGACGACGAAGAAGGCCAGCGACGGGATCGCGTACAGCACGGTCGTCACCCACAGCACGGGCGGGTACAGCCAGCGCAGCCGGACGCACAGCTGGGCGACGGGCAGCGCCACCAGCAGGCCGATGAGCACGGGGATCAGGGCGTTGCGCAGATGCAGGACGATCAGGCCCCAGTAGGTGTTCTGGAGGTCGCTCGGCATGTCGAAGAGGCCGTTCATCGGGCGGCCTTCTGCGTACGGACACGGCCCGGCCCGCCCGCGGCGTCCTGGGCGCCCGGCCCGCGTTGTGCGCCTTGTGCGCCCTGCCCGCCCTGTGCACCCAGCGTGCTCTTGGCGTGTGCGCCCCGGATGGTCTCGCCGATCGTGGTCTGGGAGACCACGCCCGAGGCGCGGCCCTCGGCGTCCACGGCGACGGCCCAGCCGGTCGGTGACAGCACGGCGGCGTCCAGCGCGGCGCGCAGTGAGTCCTCGGCGGGGCGGAAGGGGTGCCCGTAGGGGAGCAGCCGCTCGGGATGGATGTCACCGGCGGTCAGTTCGCCCCGTACGCCCCAGCCCAGGGGCCGGCCGTCGAGGCCGGTGACCAGGAGATAGGGGGCGTCGTCGGTGTCGCGGGCGGCGAGCTGCTCGGCGGTGGCGTCGACGGCGACGATGGGCGTGGTGAGCAGCGGCAGTCCGGCGGACGGGAAGAAGGACAGCCGGCGCACCCCGCGGTCGGCGCCGAGGAAGTCCTCGACGAAATCGTCGGCGGGGTGGGTGAGCAGCTCGGCGGGCGGGGCGAACTGGGCGAGCCGGCCGCCGGTGCGCAGCACGGCGACCATGGTGCCCAGCTTGACGGCCTCGTCGATGTCATGGGTGACGAAGACGATCGTCTTGCCCAGCTCGGCCTGGAGTCGCAGCAGTTCGTCCTGGAGGCCCTTGCGGACGACCGGGTCGACGGCGGAGAACGGCTCGTCCATCAGCAGGACGGGCGGGTCGGCGGCGAGTGCGCGGGCCACGCCGACGCGCTGCTGCTGGCCGCCGGAGAGCTGGTAGGGGTAGCGGCGGGCGAGGGCGGCGTCGAGGCCGACCCGGTCCATCAGCTCGCGGGCCCGGGTGCGGGCCTTGTCCTTGCTCCAGCCGAGCAGCCGGGGCACGGTGGCGATGTTGTCGATGATCGTGCGGTGCTGGAAGAGGCCCGCGTTCTGGATGACGTACCCCATGGACCGGCGCAGGGTGTTGACCGGCTGCTGGGTGATGTCGGTGCCGTCGATGAGGATGGTGCCCTCGGACGGTTCGATCATCCGGTTGATCATGCGCAGGGTCGTGGTCTTGCCGCAGCCGGACGGTCCGACCAGGACCGTGATGGACCGGTCCGGTATGTCCAGGGAGAGCCGGTCCACCGCCACCGTGCCGTCCGGGTACCGCTTGGTGACTGAATCTATCCGTATCAAAGCGCCGAATACCCTTCGGGGTTGGCCAGTTGCTGAGCGCGTTCACGCACCTTGTGCGCGGTCTCGGCCGGTCGCGGAGAGAGTGTAGACCGGTTGTGTTGCCAAAACTTGGCGAACGCACATCGTTCCCGACCGGAACAGTAGGACACCCGCCGGGCAGTGCATCACGGGGGCGGTGCCGGGGTCGACCCGATTTCAGCCGGGTCCGGCCGGAAACTCAGCGAACCGCACCGCCGCCGAGGGGCGCGGGGAACCGCGCCGGCAACCACGACGCACCCACACCCACACTCGCAACCACGACACACCCACACCCACACCCCCACCCACCCCACAACCCCCACCCTCCGGGCGCGACCTCACCCCCCGAGAACCGGCAACCCCGCACTCCTGCGCACCCGCCGCTCCCCATCCACGGCGAACACCTCACACCCCTCCCGGGCGGCAGCCCACCCCACCCCCTGCGCGCCGAGCGCGAACGCGGCCGTCGCGGTCACGTCCGCCTCCGTCAGCGTGGG
>NZ_JBHTZD010000056.1:0-3400 GCF_042790455.1 Streptomyces sp. NPDC056734 | reverse complement strand
CCACCCCGACGTGGCCCTCCTGGAAGAGGAAGCCGCAACGCTGTGAATCACCCGCATATCCCGGGGGTTCAGGGCTGCGGGCCCTGGTGCGCAGGCCGTGGATGGGCAACCCGCCGATGTTCGCGACCGTGGTGGTCCGGCTTGCTCCTGGCGCCGCTCTGGTGGGACTGGTCGTGGACCCGCGGGTGACCACCGGGCAGCCGGCGTGGGAGAAGGCCGACCGGTTCGGGGTTCTCCTTCGGCCTGTTCGGCGTCACGCTCATCTGGCTCATGCCGCTCGCCGGCCGCCACGGCCGTCTCGTGTGGATCATGCCCTGGACGACGGGGTTCGGCGTGGCCGTCGAGGGCGCGGGAGCACCTGGGCCGCGGCGCAGGGGCAACCAGACACTTCAACTTCGCAGCGTCGTCAGCGGCACGGGGATCGTCACCATGCAAGCGCCGCCAATTGCATCAGATGCGAATTCGCGCCGGTGCGAATCGGCCTGAGTGGGGGCATCAACCGTGCTATGAACCTGCGGAGTTGGGGACCGGCGGTAAGGGTAACGATAGGGGTCGGCGGGGCCTTGCTACCACTCGTGCAAGGGGCTGACCCGCTGGTTCTCTGGCGGCTCGCATAGGATGCGGCCTTCTCGCATCTGATGCGAGTCCAGCGCAGGGAAACGGCAGGCTCGGGGATGGGCGAGGCTGGTTCCCCGAGCCGGAGCAGTACTGCTTCTCCGTCGTGCACCACGTCGTCGACGGTCCCAAGTGATTCGCCTCCTACTCGTTGTGCGGTGCCCAGCACAGCGTGGGGGTGTCGGTTCGGCGGCCGGGCCGGAACAGTTCTGTGGCCAGATCGTCAGCGGCCATGAGCACCGGACTACCGGTGATCGGTTGATGCGGTGCCGAGCGGCTGTATACCGTTGGCGTAGCGGGCGGTGTCGTGTTGGTGCCAGGCGAGGTTGCCGCTGAACCAGTGCTTGAGATTGCTCGCCATGCGCAGGGTGTCGGCCTGCTCGGTTGGTGTGGCCGGTAGGTCGCGGCACAGGGCCGGCAAGCATGCCTCCAGATACTGGAAGTGCCTGAGGGCGTCATCTGCGGAAGCTACGACGGCTTGGACGGCCTCATCGCGGGTGCAGCCGTATTCGTGCTGGATGATGAAGACGGCGTTGAGGTGGTCGTTGGTGAGGGCTTCGCGAGGGGCGCTGAAGACGTCGTTGACGGCCATGGTGTGGTCGGGGATGAGCGCCCGCATCGTGGTGATGGGGCTTGAGTTGAGGATGCGGTCAGGCAGATAGAGGCCTGACAGGTGGTCGGAGAGCAGAGGGAAGGGCAGCGCCGCGCTGGTGATGCGGACGATTTCGCGGTATCGGGCCAGGGAGGGCCACAGCTTGTCGCGGCGCCAGGAGGCTTCAGTGAGGTAAGCCTCCAGCCATTGGGCCCAGCGGTCGGCCAGTTGGCGTCGCCAGGGCTGGTCTATGACCTGACAGCGCCTCCACAGGTCGCCGAACGCCACAACGAAGACGTCCTTGTCGCTCTGCGCCTGGTCGGGGTCGTCGTGGTCGAGGATGGCAACGAGGTGACGGATCGTGGCGTCGATGGCGGCAGGGTCGTCGCTGTCGACGTGGTCGTCGAGTTGCGTGGTGTAGATGATCCAGTCGCAGAACAGCTCCAGCTTCTCGTCGTCGAGCTGTGGGGCGCAGCGAGCTGCGTAGAGGTCCAGGCGCATGGCGTCCACGTAGCTGCGCTGGCGGGTGCTGTTGATGATGTGCTGGTTGGTGAGCCAGTCGAGAGTGTGCTGGCGGGCCTGTTCTGCGGTGGGGCTGATCTGGGACGGGTAGGGGCACCGGAAGAGGTGGCGTGGGTCGAGGGTGCTGGGCGTGGGGTCGATGCGGATGGCGGTGTTGACCTGAGTGATCACGACGGGTGCCCCCTTTCGTCCTTTCGTGGAGCCGGCGGTGTGAGCGCGGGCTGCGTCAGGCAGGGAAATCGGTTCGGTCGGGCCAGAGGGTGAGCACGCCGGAGGTCTTGCCGTTCCAGACGTAGTCGCGCCCGTGGTAGCGAGGGGAGACATAGCCATACATCCACATGCCGGATGCTTCGTGTCCGATCTCGTGGAGATAGGTGTGCAGCTCGGGGCGTGAGCCATGAGGTCCGGCCAGCATCTCGTCCCTCAGGCGCACGAAACGGGCCTCTGCGTCGGCGTACAGCTCGTACGTGCGGTCGATGGCGTCCTGGAGGCTGTACCCCTCGTTGCGCATCAGCATCAGGACGATGTTGCCGCGGTCCCCGGAGAAGTACTCCTTGCGGAACGAGGAGATGTCTTCGACCCAGCGGGTGGCCTCGCTGACGGCGTCCCACAGTTCACGCATCTTGGGGCTGGTGCGCAGCTCGTCGCCCAGGTCGATCCCGAGGGTGACCTCTGCGATCTGGATCCAGGGCTCCACGCCTATGTGGATCCGCGAGTGCTCGGTGAACTCCTCCAGCGTCATGGAGTCGTAGTCGCGGTGGCGCTGGGTCTCGACGGTGAAGCTGTAGTCGATGTAGCCGAGCATCTTCTCGGTGGCAACCTCCACCGGGCCGGGGGCTCCCCCGGCGACGACTTGCTGCCAGGCGTGGGCGAAGTGCTTCTCGATGGGCTCGTTCGGGTTGGGTTGCTCTCCCTGGATCACGCGCTGCAGGCGTTCCCCGATCCGCTGTGCTTTGGTCGCGTCCTGGTGGAGATCGGTGCGCCAGGCGACCCAGTCGTCCAGCAGCTGCCACATGGAGGTGTAGTGGGCGAGGTTGCAGGCAGCTTGCTCACTGATTGAGGGGAAGACGTAGCAGACCCAGCGGGAGATCACCTGCTTGGCGTGGAAGTCCAGTTCCTCCGCGCTCGAGAAGATCGGCCCCAGGTTGCTGCGAAGCCACGTGTCGTGCCGCTTGACCACGGATTCGATGGCTGGGTTTTCGTGATGCACGAGGAGTCCGGGCGGCTCGTGCAGGCGGTAGGTCATGCCGGTGAGGTCCGGCATGGTGTTCTTGATCATGTCGTGCTCCTTCGTGGGAGAGATGGAAGGCAGGAACGGCTCGCTGAGTCGGGGGCCTCCGCGTGAATGGTCGGAGAGAAGGCGACCAGCGACCCCTCGGGTACCTGGTCCGCGCGTTCCACGACCGTGCCGTTGTCCTCCAGGGACCGGACGTTGTGGACGTTCTCGTGGCCTACGTGGACGGGGGCGCCGTACATCTCCAGCCTCTGCATCACCGTACCGACCGCCCGCTCAGCACCCGCGTACCGGCCGCGTGGAGCGGCGAGCAGGACCCGTTCGCGCAACCGGAGGGTGCTGGTCATGTGGACCTCCGTACGGCGCTGTCCGCGAACTCCCTCAGCAGGCGGGTGGATGCCGGTTCCAGCGGTGCGGCTCGGAGGTGGACCAGGGCC
>NZ_JBHTZD010000055.1:0-3602 GCF_042790455.1 Streptomyces sp. NPDC056734 | reverse complement strand
CCCGCGCAGCCCGCCGCGCCTGCCGTGCCCGCCACGCCCGCGGCTCCGGCCGCCAAGGCGGCCCCGGCGGCCCCGGCCACTGCGGCCGCCCAGGCCGCTCCGGCCGCCGAGGCGCCCGCCGGACCCCAGCTGGTGACGCTGCGCGGCCCGGCCGCGGCCGTCGTGAAGAACATGGACGCCTCGCTGGAGGTGCCGACGGCCACCTCGGTCCGCGCGGTCCCGGTGAAGCTGCTGTTCGACAACCGCATCGTCATCAACAACCACCTCAAGCGCGCCCGCGGCGGGAAGATCTCCTTCACGCACCTCATCGGGTTCGCGATGGTGCAGGCCATCAAGGCCATGCCGGCGATGAACTGGTCGTACCAGATCAAGGACGGCAAGCCGACCCTGGTCAAGCCGGTGCACATCAATCTCGGTCTCGCCATCGACCTGGTCAAGCCGAACGGCGACCGCCAGCTGGTCGTCGCGGCGATCAAGAAGGCCGAGTCGCTGAACTTCTTCGAGTTCTGGCAGGCCTACGAGGACATCGTCCGCCGCGCCCGCGACAACAAGCTGACGATGGACGACTTCACCGGCGTCACCGTCTCGCTGACCAACCCCGGCGGCCTCGGCACGGTCCACTCGGTGCCCCGGCTGATGCCGAACCAGTCGGTCATCCTGGGCGTCGGCTCCATGGACTACCCGGCGGAGTTCCAGGGCACCTCCCAGGACACCCTGAACAAGCTCGGCATCTCGAAGGTCATGACGCTCACGTCGACCTACGACCACCGGGTGATCCAGGGCGCCGCGTCCGGCGAGTTCCTGCGGATCGTCGCGAATCTGCTCCTCGGCGACAGCGGCTTCTACGACGAGATCTTCGAGGCGCTGCGCATCCCCTACGAGCCGGTCCGCTGGCTCAAGGACATCGACGCCAGCCACGACGACGACGTCACCAAGGCCGCCCGCGTCTTCGAGCTGATCCACTCCTACCGGGTGCGCGGCCATGTCATGGCCGACACCGATCCGCTGGAGTACCGCCAGCGCAAGCACCCCGACCTCGACATCACCGAGCACGGGCTGACCCTGTGGGACCTGGAGCGCGAGTTCGCCGTCGGCGGCTTCTCGGGCAAGTCCCTGATGAAGCTGCGCGAGATCCTCGGCGTGCTGCGCGACTCGTACTGCCGCACCACCGGCATCGAGTTCATGCACATCCAGGACCCCAAGCAGCGCAAGTGGATCCAGGACCGGGTCGAGCGCGGCCACAGCAAGCCGGAGCGCGAGGAGCAGCTGCGCATCCTGCGCCGGCTCAACGCGGCGGAAGCCTTCGAGACCTTCCTCCAGACGAAGTACGTCGGGCAGAAGCGGTTCTCCCTGGAGGGCGGCGAGTCCGTCATCCCGCTGCTCGACGCGGTCCTCGACTCGGCCGCCGAGTCGCGGCTGGACGAGGTCGTCATCGGCATGGCCCACCGCGGCCGGCTCAATGTGCTCGCCAACATCGTCGGCAAGTCGTACGCGCAGATCTTCCGCGAGTTCGAGGGCAACCTCGACCCGAAGTCGATGCACGGCTCCGGCGATGTGAAGTACCACCTGGGCGCCGAGGGCACCTTCACGGGCCTGGACGGCGAGCAGATCAAGGTCTCGCTGGCCGCCAACCCCTCGCACCTGGAGGCGGTCGACCCGATCCTTGAGGGCATCGCCCGCGCCAAGCAGGACATCATCAACAAGGGCGGTACGGACTTCACGGTCCTGCCGGTGGCGATCCACGGCGACGCGGCCTTCGCAGGCCAGGGCGTGGTGGCCGAGACCCTCAACATGTCGCAGCTGCGCGGCTACCGCACCGGCGGCACGGTCCACGTCGTCATCAACAACCAGGTCGGTTTCACCGCCGCCCCCGAGTCCTCCCGCTCGTCGATGTACGCGACGGACGTGGCCCGGATGATCGAGGCCCCGATCTTCCACGTCAACGGCGACGACCCCGAGGCCGTCGTGCGCGTCGCCCGGCTGGCCTTCGAGTTCCGCCAGGCGTTCAACAAGGACGTGGTGATCGACCTCATCTGCTACCGCCGCCGCGGGCACAACGAGTCGGACAACCCGGCCTTCACCCAGCCGCTGATGTACGACCTGATCGACAAGAAGCGCTCGGTGCGCAAGCTCTACACCGAGTCCCTGATCGGTCGCGGCGACATCACCCTGGAAGAGGCCGAGCAGGCGCTCCAGGACTACCAGGGCCAGCTGGAGAAGGTCTTCACCGAGGTCCGCGAGGCCACCTCGCAGCCGACGCAGGTGCAGACGCCGGACCCGCAGGCCGAGTTCCCGGTCCAGGTGTCCACGGCCGTCACCGCCGAGATCGTCAAGCGGATCGCCGAGTCGCAGGTCAACATCCCCGACCACATCACCGTCCACCCGCGGCTGCTGCCGCAGCTCCAGCGCCGGGCGGCGATGGTCGAGGACGGCACCATCGACTGGGGCATGGGCGAGACCCTCGCCATCGGCTCGCTGCTCCTGGACGGTGTGCCGGTGCGGCTGGCCGGCCAGGACTCCCAGCGCGGTACGTTCGGCCAGCGCCACGCGGTGATCATCGACCGTGAGACGGGCGCCGAGCACACCCCGCTCCAGTACCTCTCCGAGGACCAGGCGCGGCTGAACGTCTACAACTCGCTGCTCTCCGAGTACGCGGCCATGGGCTTCGAGTACGGCTACTCGCTGGCCCGCCCGGACGCGCTGGTGATGTGGGAGGCGCAGTTCGGCGACTTCGTCAACGGCGCGCAGACGGTCGTGGACGAGTTCATCTCGTCGGCCGAGCAGAAGTGGGCGCAGACCAGCGGTGTCGTCCTGCTGCTGCCGCACGGCTACGAGGGCCAGGGCCCGGACCACTCCTCGGCCCGCCCGGAGCGGTTCCTCCAGCTGTGCGCGCAGAACAACATGACGGTCGCGATGCCCACGCTCCCGTCGAACTACTTCCATCTGCTGCGCTGGCAGTCGCACAACCCGCACCACAAGCCGCTGGTCGTCTTCACCCCGAAGTCGATGCTCCGGCTGAAGGCGGCGGCGTCGAAGGCGGAGGAGTTCACCACCGGCAGCTTCCGCCCGGTCATCGGCGACGACCGGGTCGATCCGGCGGCCGTGAAGAAGGTCGTCTTCTGCGCGGGCAAGTTCTTCTACGACCTGGACGGCGAGCGCCGCAAGCGGGGCGTGAGCGACACGGCGATCATCCGCATCGAGCGCCTGTACCCGCTGCCGGGTGCGGAACTCCAGGCGGAGATCAAGAAGTACCCCAACGCGGAGAAGTACCTGTGGGCCCAGGAGGAGCCGGCGAACCAGGGGGCGTGGCCGTTCATCGCGCTCAACCTGATCGACCACCTGGACCTGGCGGTCGGCGCCGACGTCCCGCACGACGAGCGGCTGCGGCGCATCTCGCGCCCGCACGGCTCGTCCCCCGCGGTCGGCTCCGCCAAGCGCCACCTGGCCGAGCAGGAGCAGCTGGTGCGCGAGGTGTTCGAGGCGTGAGCCACGCGTAGGCGTACCGCGTGTGAGTGCTGAGCGAAAGGGCCCGGCCCCCGGACAACTCCGGGATGCTGTTGGTTAATTCGGGCGTGTGCGTGACGTCGGCCTTCGAGACCTGG
>NZ_JBHTZD010000054.1:0-4227 GCF_042790455.1 Streptomyces sp. NPDC056734 | reverse complement strand
ATCGCGGGGTTAATTGCGGGATACACGTATAATCGCTTTAAGGATACGAAGCTGCCCGAATATCTCGGGTTTTTCAGCGGGCGCAGGCTCGTTCCGATTGTAACGGCGCTGCCATTTTATAAATGGCGGTCCGGACGGGACTCGAACCCGCGACCTCCTGCGTGACAGGCAGGCATTCTAACCAACTGAACTACCGGACCATTTTAAAATTTGGTTGCGGGGGCAGGATTTGAACCTGCGACCTTCGGGTTATGAGCCCGACGAGCTACCGAACTGCTCCACCCCGCGATGATAAAAGTAATGCTTGGCGGCGTCCTACTCTCACAGGGGGAAACCCCCGACTACCATCGGCGCTGAAGAGCTTAACTTCCGTGTTCGGCATGGGAACGGGTGTGACCTCTTCGCTATCGCCACCAAACCATTGAGAGTGTTCTCTCAAAACTAGATAACAGTAAGCATACATTCAAATTGGTTAAGTCCTCGATCGATTAGTATCTGTCAGCTCCATGTGTCGCCACACTTCCACCTCAGACCTATCAACCTGATCATCTTTCAGGGATCTTACTTCCTTGCGGAATGGGAAATCTCATCTTGAGGGGGGCTTCATGCTTAGATGCTTTCAGCACTTATCCCGTCCGCACATAGCTACCCAGCGATGCCCTTGGCAGAACAACTGGTACACCAGCGGTGCGTCCATCCCGGTCCTCTCGTACTAAGGACAGCTCCTCTCAAATTTCCTGCGCCCGCGACGGATAGGGACCGAACTGTCTCACGACGTTCTGAACCCAGCTCGCGTACCGCTTTAATGGGCGAACAGCCCAACCCTTGGGACCGACTCCAGCCCCAGGATGCGACGAGCCGACATCGAGGTGCCAAACCTCCCCGTCGATGTGGACTCTTGGGGGAGATAAGCCTGTTATCCCCGGGGTAGCTTTTATCCGTTGAGCGATGGCCCTTCCATGCGGAACCACCGGATCACTAAGCCCGACTTTCGTCCCTGCTCGACTTGTAGGTCTCGCAGTCAAGCTCCCTTGTGCCTTTACACTCTGCGAATGATTTCCAACCATTCTGAGGGAACCTTTGGGCGCCTCCGTTACCTTTTAGGAGGCGACCGCCCCAGTCAAACTGCCCACCTGACACTGTCTCCCCGCCCGATAAGGGCGGCGGGTTAGAAGGTCAATACAGCCAGGGTAGTATCCCACCGATGCCTCCACCGAAGCTGGCGCTCCGGTTTCCAAGGCTCCTACCTATCCTGTACAAGCTGTACCAACATTCAATATCAGGCTGCAGTAAAGCTCCACGGGGTCTTTCCGTCCTGTCGCGGGTAACCTGCATCTTCACAGGTACTATAATTTCACCGAGTCTCTCGTTGAGACAGTGCCCAGATCGTTGCGCCTTTCGTGCGGGTCGGAACTTACCCGACAAGGAATTTCGCTACCTTAGGACCGTTATAGTTACGGCCGCCGTTTACTGGGGCTTCAATTCGCACCTTCGCTTACGCTAAGCGCTCCTCTTAACCTTCCAGCACCGGGCAGGCGTCAGCCCCTATACTTCGCCTTACGGCTTCGCAGAGACCTGTGTTTTTGCTAAACAGTCGCCTGGGCCTATTCACTGCGGCTCTCTCGGGCTTGCACCCTAACAGAGCACCCCTTCTCCCGAAGTTACGGGGTCATTTTGCCGAGTTCCTTAACGAGAGTTCTCTCGATCACCTTAGGATTCTCTCCTCGCCTACCTGTGTCGGTTTGCGGTACGGGCACCTCTCACCTCGCTAGAGGCTTTTCTTGGCAGTGTGGAATCAGGAACTTCGCTACTATATTTCGCTCGCCATCACAGCTCAGCCTTATGGGAAACGGATTTGCCTATTTCCCAGCCTAACTGCTTGGACGCGGATATCCAATACCGCGCTTACCCTATCCTCCTGCGTCCCCCCATTGCTCAAATGGTGAGGAGGTGGTACAGGAATATCAACCTGTTGTCCATCGCCTACGCCTTTCGGCCTCGGCTTAGGTCCCGACTAACCCTGAGCGGACGAGCCTTCCTCAGGAAACCTTAGGCATTCGGTGGAGGGGATTCTCACCCCTCTTTCGCTACTCATACCGGCATTCTCACTTCTAAGCGCTCCACCAGTCCTTCCGGTCTGGCTTCACAGCCCTTAGAACGCTCTCCTACCACTGTTCGAAGAACAGTCCGCAGCTTCGGTGATACGTTTAGCCCCGGTACATTTTCGGCGCAGAGTCACTCGACCAGTGAGCTATTACGCACTCTTTAAATGGTGGCTGCTTCTAAGCCAACATCCTGGTTGTCTAAGCAACTCCACATCCTTTTCCACTTAACGTATACTTTGGGACCTTAGCTGGCGGTCTGGGCTGTTTCCCTTTCGACTACGGATCTTATCACTCGCAGTCTGACTCCCAAGGATAAGTCATTGGCATTCGGAGTTTGACTGAATTCGGTAACCCGGTAGGGGCCCCTAGTCCAATCAGTGCTCTACCTCCAAGACTCTTACCTTGAGGCTAGCCCTAAAGCTATTTCGGAGAGAACCAGCTATCTCCAGGTTCGATTGGCATTTCACCCCTACCCACACCTCATCCCCGCACTTTTCAACGTGCGTGGGTTCGGGCCTCCATTCAGTGTTACCTGAACTTCACCCTGGACATGGGTAGATCACCTGGTTTCGGGTCTACGACCACGTACTCAATTCGCCCTATTCAGACTCGCTTTCGCTGCGGCTCCGCATCTTCTGCTTAACCTTGCACGGGATCGTAACTCGCCGGTTCATTCTACAAAAGGCACGCCATCACCCGTTAACGGGCTCTGACTACTTGTAGGCACACGGTTTCAGGATCTCTTTCACTCCCCTTCCGGGGTGCTTTTCACCTTTCCCTCACGGTACTGGTTCACTATCGGTCACTAGGGAGTATTTAGCCTTGGGAGATGGTCCTCCCGGATTCCGACGGAATTTCACGTGTTCCGCCGTACTCAGGATCCACTCAGGAGAGAACGAAGTTTTGACTACAGGGCTGTTACCTCCTATGGCGGGCCTTTCCAGACCTCTTCATCTACCTCGTTCCTTTGTAACTCCGTACAGAGTGTCCTACAACCCCAAGAGGCAAGCCTCTTGGTTTGGGCTAATCCCGTTTCGCTCGCCGCTACTCAGGAAATCGCATTTGCTTTCTCTTCCTCCGGGTACTTAGATGTTTCAGTTCCCCGGGTCTGCCTTCTCATATCCTATGTATTCAGATATGGATACCACTCCATTACGAGTGGTGGGTTTCCCCATTCGGAAATCTCCGGATCAAAGCTTGCTTACAGCTCCCCGAAGCATATCGGTGTTCGTCCCGTCCTTCATCGGCTCCTAGTGCCAAGGCATCCACCGTGCGCCCTTTCTAACTTAACCGTTAAAAAGAATCACTACGTGATATCTTGTATTACTAATTGAATGTGAATTACTTCTGTTATCTAGTTTTCAAAGAACACGTTGGTGGAGCCTAGCGGGATCGAACCGCTGACCTCCTGCGTGCAAAGCAGGCGCTCTCCCAGCTGAGCTAAGGCCCCAATTTAATAGAAGATGGTGGGCCTGAGTGGACTCGAACCACCGACCTCACGCTTATCAGGCGTGCGCTCTAACCAGCTGAGCTACAGGCCCATCTTAACTTATTCAAGGAACAAAGTTCCTTCAAAACTAAACAAGACAGGGAACGTTCTGTTTATAAGACCCAAGGTCTTATATTCCGTTAAAATCCTTAGAAAGGAGGTGATCCAGCCGCACCTTCCGATACGGCTACCTTGTTACGACTTCACCCCAATCATCTGTCCCACCTTCGGCGGCTGGCTCCAAAAAGGTTACCTCACCGACTTCGGGTGTTACAAACTCTCGTGGTGTGACGGGCGGTGTGTACAAGGCCCGGGAACGTATTCACCGCGGCATGCTGATCCGCGATTACTAGCGATTCCAGCTTCACGCAGTCGAGTTGCAGACTGCGATCCGAACTGAGAACAGATTTGTGGGATTGGCTTAACCTCGCGGTTTCGCTGCCCTTTGTTCTGTCCATTGTAGCACGTGTGTAGCCCAGGTCATAAGGGGCATGATGATTTGACGTCATCCCCACCTTCCTCCGGTTTGTCACCGGCAGTCACCTTAGAGTGCCCAACTGAATGCTGGCAACTAAGATCAAGGGTTGCGCTCGTTGCGGGACTTAACCCAACATCTCACGACACGAGCTGACG
>NZ_JBHTZD010000053.1:0-5011 GCF_042790455.1 Streptomyces sp. NPDC056734 | reverse complement strand
GGCCGTGGAGTCCTGGGCGCGGGTCATGGGGCCCCGGACGGTCCTGCTGGCCTCTCCGCGGTCGTTCTGCGCCGGGGTGGAGCGGGCGATCGAGGTCGTCGAGGCACTCCTTGAGCAGGATCAGCAGCAGGGGCCTGGTGGGCGGCGGGTGTTCGTGCGGAAGCAGATCGTCCACAACACGCACGTCATCGCCGGCCTGGCGGAGCGGGGTGCGGTGTTCGTGGAGGAGCTGGACGAGGTTCCCGAAGGGTCTCTGGTGGTGTTCTCCGCGCACGGTGTGTCCCCGCAGGTCCGTGCGGAGGCGGAGCGCAGGGACCTGACGGTGGTGGACGCGACGTGTCCGCTGGTGACGAAGGTCCACGCGGAGGCACGCCGGTTCGCCGAGCGGGGCAGCAGCATCGTGCTGATCGGGCATGCCGGTCACGAGGAGGTCGAGGGCACCTACGGCGAGGCCCCCGACGCCATGGTGGTCGTGAGCAGCGCCGACGACATCGCCGGCCTGGAGCTGCCGGACCCGGCCAGGGTCACGTACCTGACCCAGACAACCCTCGCCGTGGACGAGACGCGGGAGACGATCGCCGCGCTCAAGGAACGCTTCCCCGAGGCGAGCGGTCCGGGCTCGGAGGACATCTGCTACGCCACCACCAACCGCCAGCACGCCCTGCAAGCCGTCACCGCGCAGGCCGATCTCGTCCTGGTCCTCGGGTCGGAGAACTCCTCCAACTCGGTCCGGCTCGTGGAACTGGCCCGCAAGGCGGGCACCCCGGCCCATCTGATCGAGGACGCCTCCCGCATCCGGCCCGACTGGCTGCGCGACGTGACCATGGTCGGGCTCAGCGCCGGGGCGTCGGCCCCGCCCGCCCTGGTCGAGGAGACCCTCGCGGCGCTGGCCGGGCTGGGGCCGCTCACCGTCCAGGAACGGATCACCACGACCGAGGACACCTACTTCGCGCCACCCGCCGCAGTGAGGAAGAACCGATGAGCACAACCAGCGTCTTTGGCACCCGTTTCCCGCTGCTGGAGGAGACCGGCACCCCGGCCGCCCTGCGCGCCCTGCCCCGGGAACAACTGGGCGCGCTGGCGGCCGAGATCAGGGCGTTCCTGATCGACGCGGTATGCGCGACCGGCGGTCATCTGGGCCCGAACCTGGGGGTGGTCGAGCTGACCCTGGCGCTGCACCGGGTCTTCGACTCGCCCCGGGACGCGATCGTCTTCGACACCGGGCACCAGGCGTACGTACACAAATTGCTGACCGGCCGCCGCCAGGATTTCGGGTCGCTGCGGCAGGCCGGGGGCCTGTCCGGATACCCCTCCCGTACGGAGTCGCCGCACGACCTGGTGGAGAACTCCCACGCCTCCACCGCCCTCTCCTACGCCGACGGCCTCGCCAAGGCACGGGCCCTGGACGGTGAAAGCGGCCGTACGGTCGTGGCCGTCATCGGCGACGGGGCCCTCACGGGCGGTCTGGCCTGGGAGGGCCTGAACAATCTCGGCGCCGCCCCGGAGCGTCCGGTGATCGTGGTCCTCAACGACAACGGCCGCTCCTACGACCCCACCACCGGCGCCCTCGTCGCACATCTCAGCGCACTGAAACAGCAGGGAAACAGCACAGCCGAGCCCCCGGGGGACCGGAATATCTTCACCGATCTGGGCTTCCGCTACCTCGGACCGGTCGACGGTCACGACACGGCCGCGGTCGAGGAGGCGCTGCGCCGGGCGCGGGCGCTGGCCCACCCGGTCCTCGTGCACGTGGTGACCGTCAAGGGCCGTGGATACCCGCCCGCGGAGACGGACGAGGCGGACTGTCTGCACGCGGTCGGTGTCGTCGATCCGTCCACCGGCCGCCCCGCTGCGGCGGGCAGGAGTCCGGGGCGGTCGTGGACGGGTGTGTTCTCGGACGAGCTGGTGGCGGTGGCGGCCCGGCACCCGGAGGTGGTGGCCGTCACCGCGTCGATGCTGCGGCCGACCGGCCTGCACCCGATGCGGGAGAAGTTCCCGGACCGTGTCTTCGACGTCGGGATAGCCGAACAGCACGCCGTCACCTCGGCGGCCGGGCTCGCCATGGCCGGCCTGCACCCGGTCGTGGCCCTTTACGCCACCTTCCTGAACCGGGCGTTCGACCAGGTCCTGATGGATGTGGCCCTGCACGGGCTGCCGGTGACCTTCGTCCTGGACCGGGCCGGCATCACCGGCCCCGACGGCCCCTCCCACCACGGCATGTGGGACCTGCCCCTCCTGAACACCGTCCCCGGCATGCGGGTCGCCGTCCCGCGCGACGCCGCGCAGCTGCGGGAACTGCTCACCGAGGCCGTCACCCACCACGCCGGTCCCACCGCCCTGCGCTTCCCCAAAGGCACCGCCGGAGACACTCTCGCCGCCCTGGAGCGGCGCGGCCCGGTCGATGTCCTGTTCCGCTCCGGTGTCCGGGACGTCCTGCTCGTCGCCACCGGCCCCCTCGCCGCAGCGGCCGTCGAAGCCGCCGCCTATCTCGACCAGCGGGGCATCGGATGCACCGTCGCCGACCCCCGCTGGGCCCTGCCCGTCCCCCACCAGCTCACCGAACTCGCCGCACGCCACCGCCTCGTGATCACCGTCGAGGACGGCATCCGCTCCGGCGGCGTGGGAGCAGCCGTCGCCCAGGCGATCACCGACACCGGGAGCACCGTGCCCACCCACATCCTGGGCCTGCCCCGCCGCTTCCTCCCCCACGCCACCCGCACCGACCTCCTCAGCACGGCGGGTCTCGACAGCCAGGGCATCGTCCACGCGATACTCCGCGCCCGCGCCGGACTCCCGTACCACTCCCAGCGGACCGCGAAAGAAGGCAGGACACGATGACCACCGACCTCGGCCTTCCCGCCCTCCCCGCCACTCCGGCGCGCCGCCGTACCCGCCAACTCCACGTCGGGAATGTCCCGGTGGGCGGCGGCGCGCCGGTCTCCGTGCAGACCATGACCACCACCCTCACCGCCGACATCGACGCCACCCTCCAGCAGATCGCCGAGATCACCGCCGCGGGCTGCGACATCGTCCGCGTGGCGGTCCCCTCCCAGGACGACGCCGACGCCCTCCCCGCGATAGTGGCGAAGTCCCCGCTGCCGGTGATCGCCGACATCCACTTCCAGCCCCGCTACGTCTTCGCCGCCCTCGACGCCGGCTGCGCCGCGGTACGGGTCAACCCCGGCAACATCCGCAAGTTCGACGACAAGGTCGGCGACATCGCCAAGGCAGCCGCAGCGGCCGGCGTACCGATCCGGATCGGCGTCAACGCCGGATCCCTCGACCCCCGCCTCCTCGCCAAACACGGCCGCGCCACACCCGAGGCACTCGTGGAATCCGCGCTGTGGGAATGCTCCCTCTTCGAGGAACACGGCTTCCAGAACCTGAAGATCGCCGTCAAACACCACGATCCCACCACGATGATCGCCGCCAACCGGCTCCTCGCCGCCGCCTGCGACTACCCCCTGCACCTCGGCGTCACCGAGGCCGGACCCGCCTTCCAGGGCGCCATCAAATCCGCCGTCGCCCTCGGCATCCTCCTCGGCGAAGGCATCGGCGACACCATCCGCGTCTCCCTCTCCGCACCACCCGTCGAACAGGTCAAGGCGGGCTGCCACATCCTCTCTTCCCTCGGCCTGCGCCCTCGCAAGCTGGAGATCGTCTCCTGCCCCGGCTGCGGACGCCTCCAGGTCGACATCCACACCCTCGCCATGAAAGTCGAGGCCGCCTTCGACGGCTTCCCTCACCCCCTGCGCATCGCGGTCATGGGCTGTGTCGTCAACGGACCCGGCGAAGCCCGCGAAGCCGACCTCGGCGTCTCCTGCGGCAACGGCAAAGGCCAGATCTTCCGCAAAGGCCAAGTCCTCCGCACCGTCCCCGAACACAAGATCGTCGAGACCCTCCTCGACGAAGCACTGCGCCTCACCCCCCAAGACACCCCGGCCCCGCCACAGGACCCCTCATGACCATCACAGCCCCGGCCCAGCCCGACGGCGCCGGCCTGGACCAGGCCCGCGCCAAGATCGACACCGCCCTCGGCGCCTTCCTCACCGACAAGGCCCGCGCCGCGGCCCGACAGAACATGCCGGGAGAAGTCACCGCACTCCTCACGGACTTCCTGACCGCAGGCGGCAAACGCATCCGCCCCCTCCTCTGCCTCACCGGCTGGCACACAGCCGGAGGGCGCGGCCACCCCCTCCCCGTCGTCCGCGCCGCCGCAAGCCTGGAAATGTTCCACGCCTTCTGCCTCATCCACGACGACGTCATGGACCGCTCCGACACCCGCCGCGGACACCCCACCCTCCACCGCACCCTCGCCACCCGCCACGCCCCCGGCCGCACCACCACCACCGCCAACCGACTCGGCGCGAGTACCGCCATCCTCATCGGCGACCTCGCCCTCACCTGGTCCGACGAACTCCTCCACACCGCCGGCCTCAGCCACAAGCAACTCACCGACACCCTCCCCCTGCTCGACGCCATGCGCACGGAAGTCATGTACGGCCAGTACCTCGACGTCACCGCCACCGGCACCCCCAGCGTCGACGTCGGCCGCGCACTGGCCATCTGCCGCTACAAGACCGCCAAATACACCATCGAACGCCCCCTGCACATAGGCGCCGCCCTCGCCGGCGCCGACCAGAGCCTCCTCGACTCCCTGTCCGCCTTCGCCATCCCCCTCGGCGAAGCCTTCCAGCTCCGCGACGACCTCCTCGGCGTCTACGGCGACCCCGCCCGCACCGGCAAACCCGCACTCGACGACCTCCGCGAAGGCAAGGCCACCGTCCTCATCGCCCTCGCCCTGCGCCACGCCACCCGCACCCAGGCCGACCAGCTCCGCCCCCTCCTCGGCCACCGCGAACTCACCCACGACCAAGCCGCCACCGCCCGCAACATCATCACCGCCACCGGCGCCACCCAACAGGTCGAAACCATGATCACCGAACGCTACGCACAGGCCCTGGTCCACCTCCGAGCCGCACCGCTGGAACCGGCATCCACCCGCCTGCTG
>NZ_JBHTZD010000052.1:0-9255 GCF_042790455.1 Streptomyces sp. NPDC056734 | reverse complement strand
GGCCCTGGTCCACCTCCGAGCCGCACCGCTGGAACCGGCATCCACCCGCCTGCTGCGCGACCTCGCGGACACCGCCGTACGGAGGACCACATGACCACCGCCCCCGTCTACGTACGCCACGAGACCGTCCACAACGCCCACGTCGTCCTGTCACTGGAGGACAACGGCGCTGTCTTCGTGGAGCGGATGGACCAGGTCCCCGAGGGGGCGCTGGTCGCTTTCTCCGTGCACGGAGTCGCGTCGGGCGTCCACGCGGAGGCCCCTGACCGCGCCCTCGTCGACGGCCCCGACGATGCCGCGCGTACTTCGAGGTGCGGGACGAGTCCAGGGTCGTACGGCTCTCCCGGACCACCCTGTCCGTGGACGAGACGATGGGGACGGTGGACGCCCTCAAGTCCCGGTTCCCGCAGCTGATCTCACCCCCTGGTGACGACATCTGCCTACGCCACCCAGAACCGCCAGATCGCGGTCCGGAAACTCGCCGAGGACGCCAGCCTCGTCCTCGTCGTCGGCAGCGTGCTCCAACGGCTCGCCGGACTCGGCTACCGGGACGTCGGGACCGCCGACGAGTCCTTCACCTTCGCCCTCACCCTCACCCTCACCCTCACCAGAGCTTGGCCAGGACCACGGACGGGCGCCGTTCGCCGCCGCTGGCCCGGACCAACGACCGCCGAGGCCGCGTGACGACCTGTCACCACGCCCAGTCAGACAGTGCCGGCGCGGACAAGCCTCGCCAGAAGAGCACGCCAGGACATCCAAGCAACCCAAAGGAACCCATCCGCCATCGTCCCCCGGCCCCGGCAGACCAGCGGGACCAGCCAAGCCGACAAACGGGACCAGCCAAGCCGACGAACGCACAGAAGCCACAGGCACTCGGCCCCGACTGAGCACGAGGTTCGGCTCAATCGGTGCCTGCAACGAGTACACGACCAGCAAAGGCCGCATCGTGATCCCACCACCCGATCTCACCCAGCGTGCGGCACACCTTCTCAGCACGCTGGACTCCAACCCCACCAGCTCGAACACCTACAACACCGCGTTCATCGCGGGCCTGCGTGACGCCGCCGGAACGCCCTGGTTTCCCCAGGCTCTGGACTGGCTGCGCCACCATCAGCACGCCGACGGTTCCTGGGGCGGCACACTCCCCGTGCCGGTCGACCGCCTGGTCTCGACCCTCGCCGCCGTGGCCTGCCTGGGCCAGTACGGCGAGCCATGGGCCAAGAGCGCTGTCCAGGACGGCGTGGACTACCTGTGGGGACACTCCGAGGACTGGCGCACCTCCCCCCACCAGACGTCCGCCTTCGAACTGGCCGTGCCGTACCTGCTGGACCAGGGCCGCCACGCGGGCCTGAACCTGCCGGCCGAGCGCTTCGCGGACATCGAGCAACTCCGCTCCGCCAAACTCGGCAGGCTTCCCGCAGTACTGCCCAGCGACGCGCCGTCCCCCCTGCTGTACTCGGCCGAACTCGTCAGCCCGCAGCTCCTCGCCCGGCAGGCCGAGCGCTTCCAGGCCGAAGACGGAAGCATCGGCTGCTCACCGGCGGCCACAGCGGCCCTGTGCCGCCACGGCGACAACCCCGCCGCCGAGAGCTTCCTGCGCCGCCTCGCCGCACAGTCCCCCGACGGCGGCTTCCCCGAACTCGCCCCCATCGAGATCTTCATCCTCGGCTGGGCCCTCTACCCGATCGTCCGGGCCGGACTGCGTCCCGCCGGCCTCGACCAGCACCTGGCGACGCTGCGCGCCATCCTCGACACCGACGGTCTGGTCACCATGAGCGCGACCTTCCCGCTCCCCGACGCCGACGACACGGCCATGGCGATGACCATCCTCCACCGGGCGGGCACCGACGTCACGCCCTACCTGCCCCACCTGCTGACCTTCGAACGGGACAGCTACTTCACCTGCTACGAGTTCGAACGGGACGGATCGGTGGCCGTCAACGCCCGGATCGCCGAAGCATTCAGTCCCGAGCCACAGCGCTATGCGCCCCAGATCGAGAAGGCGGCCGGATACATCGCCGACCAACGCATCGACGGCGCCTACTGGTACGACAAGTGGCATACCTCCCCGTACTACGCGACAGCGCATGTCGCATTCGGCCTGGCTTCCACCGCACCGAAACTCCTGGAATCGACGGCACGGTGGCTGCGGGAAACCCAGCATCCCGACGGCTCCTGGGGAGCCGCTCAAGGACAGCCCGAGGAAACCGCATACGCCGTCCTCGCCCTCGATGCCCTCCTACAGGCCGGGCTCACGACGGACACCTCACCCCTGACGCGGGCGTTCGCCTACCTCTGCCACCACCTCGACGACAACGACACGCAGTACGCCGAGATGTGGAACGGCCGAGGACTCTTCACCGCACCACACCTGACCCGGTCCGCGATCATTTCCGCCCTTCATCTGGCGACCGCGTACCTGTAGCCCGGGTACCGGCAACCGCACGCCTCCCGCACGACGGCCCTGGAGAGGATTCACATGCCGGAAAGTCCCTGGAAAGAGATCTGGCCGGACGACGTCAACCGACGCCCCGCACCCCACGCGATGAACGTGCACGTGGACGAGGTCCAGGAGCAGGCGCTTGAGTGGGCACGGGAAATCGGCGTCGTGGGCGGCGAAAAATTCTTCCAGGAATGCGTGGAATGCGGCTACGCACGCTTTCCGTCTCTGGCCTACCCGAACGCTTCGCTGGCCGATCTGTCCCTGGTGACCCGCTGGCTTGTGTTCCTGTTCGCCTTCGATGTGCACACGGATGAGACACCCTACGACAGCCTCTCACCGGAATACCTGGCATTCCTCCGAAACATGAGGGCCATAGTATCCCAGAATGCCGAGCACCCGATCGAGCCGGAGTCCCTGAAATCCCCGTTCGGTCAGGCCCTCCTCGAACTCTGGGTCACATCGCGTACCCAGTTCAAGAATCCGGGCTGGGAACGGCGGTTCTCACGCTACTTCCACGAATTCCAGAGTTCAATTCTCTGGGAAATCGCACTGCGGAAAACCGGTGAGGTTCCAGACTATTTGACGTTCAGCAGCTACAAGCCGCGAAGCGCCGCAGCACAGATCGGGGTCGGCCTCGTGGAACTGTTCAGTCCGACAGTACCGCCGGATGCCATTCTGGACAGCTTCCTCATGGAAAACGTCCGGCTCCTGGCATGCGATCTGATCAATATGGCCACGGATCTGGGATCTGTGCAACGGGAGCACGGCTTCGAAGCCGTCCCCAACACTTTCACCAGTCTCCAGCACACCCTGGGCACCACCCCCGACACCACCGTCCTCCACTACACCTCCATTTGGCATGCACGCATGAACACGCTGCTGTCAATTCGAGACCGAATTGATCAGTTCTATCCGTCCATGTGCGCACACGAACGACATATCTCTGCCACCAAGGATTACATCAATGAAGTAATCCTCTGGCTGGGAGGCAGTATGGGATTCGTCCATGAAAGCCACCGCTACAGCCCCGGCATGGACATAACGCTGGAGTCGTGACCTTCATCAAGGACTTCGCCGGCCGCAGCACCGAACCATGAATCCAGCCCGGCTACGAGCACGGGACCGCCATCAGCTACCCCCACCAAGACCCTCGCCACCCACACACCAGGGAGAACCACTCATGAAAGGCAGGCCGCCTGTCTACCGGGGCATCCCCGGGGCCAGCGCCGCTGACGCCTTCCCGCCACGGCTACCGCACCCCATCGGCTGGTACTGCCCGGCCTTCAGCCAGGAGATCCGCCGCGGACAGATCCTCACCAGGCAACTCGCCGATGAGGACATCATCCTCTACCGGACACGCAAGGGCACGGTACGCGCGACCCGCCCCTACTGCCCCCACCTGGGAGCCCACCTCGGCGGCGGCAAGGTCAAGGGCGAGGGCGAGGGCGAGGAACCGCCGCGGACGTCGCGGGCGCCCAACGCCTGTCCGGGTACGCCGCGTGGGACCTGGGATACGCGGAGTTGCACTTCTGCGACGAACCGTGGGGCGACTTCGAAGGAGAAGACCTCCCCTCGGCCCTTGACAACTGCGCGGCACGACAGCGCCGCTTCGACCACCAGCGGGGAGGAAGACCATGAACGACTCCGACGAGTTGCGCGGGCTGGTCATGCCCGAGCTCTATCTGCCGATGCCGCCGCACGAGCCCAATCCGTCTTACCAGCAGGCTTATGACGCGATGTGGGAGTGGGTCGACTCCTTTGAGCTGTTCACCGACGACAGGGCGTGGGAAGTGGGGGGAGGGCGGCTGGCGTACACGACAGCGCTCGCCCATCCCTGGGCCAGTCCTGAGCGGCTGATCACCGCCGCCTGTGTGTTCGCGTACGCGTACTGGATCGATTTGGAGCTGAGCGAGGGCGCCGCGTCGGGGGACGTCCGACGGTGCGGACAGGTGGTCGACCCGCATGTCGAGGTGATCAACGGAGGGAAGCCGAAGAGCCGACAGGCCGAGGCATTGGCCGATGTCCTGACCCGGATGGAGGCGGGGCGCTCACCGGGATGGGTGAAGAGGTACCGGCAGTCGTGGGAGGACAACTTCGTCGCCAACTTCAGGGAATGCGTGGTGAAGCACACCGGGTCCGGACTCACGCTCGCGCAGTACCCCGATCACCGGCGCCATTCGTCCGCTACAGCCGTCAGCGTCGATCTCGGTGAGTACGGACTCGACATCGACGTACCCGAGACGGTACGCAAACTGCCGGCCTGGAACCAGCTGCGGCTGGCCGTCGTCGACCATACGGGGTTCTCCAACGACCTGATCGGCTTCTCCCGTGAACTGTCGACCTCAGACCCCTACAACGGGGTCCTGATCCTGCGGAAGGAACGCGGCTGCTCGTTGCAGGAAGCCGCTGATGCCTTCAACGACGAGGCCGTGACTGTCGCCATGCGGCACGCCGTGACCGCTCACGGCAAACTTCCCCGTGAGCTGGAGTGCGTGACGGACGACGAGCGTGTCCGCCGTGACGCGATGCGCTTCGCCGACTCGCTCCTGGTCCATATGCGCGGCATGGCGGACGCCCAGCTGTCCTCCGCCCGGTTCTCGGGCCCCGGGTTCGAGACGCCCCCGCGACCCCGACCGCCGTCAGCGGGGGGGTACGAGAGCCGGACCTGGCTGACCTGTCCCGTCTCATTCGATCTTGCCGGTGACCAACCCCGTGACCGGTGCGGATGCAAGGACGGGTGAGACAGGTCGAGGCCGGAGTCTCAGTTGACCTTGTCGGTGCGGCGGGCCTCGACAGCCAGGGCATCGTCCATGCCGTGCTTCGGGCCCGCGCGCGGCTCCCGCACCACTCCGAGCGGCCAGGGCGACCCAAACGGTCCGTACAACCCGAGGAGCCCGAGCAACCGGCACAGCCCACACAGTCCGTGCAACCCGATCCGCCCGGCCAGCCCACGCACGAAGGCGGCACCCGATGACCACCGACCTGGGCCTTCCCGCCCTCCCCACCACTCCGGCACGCCGCCGTACCCGCCAACTCCACGTTGGGAATGTCCGGTGGGCGGCGGCGCGCCGGTCTCCGTACAGACCATGACCACCACCCCGACCACCGACATCGACGCCACGCTCCAGCAGATCGCCAAGGTCACCGCCGCCGGATGCGACATCGTCCGCGTCGCCGTCCCCTCCCAGGACGACGCCGACGCCCTCCCCGCCACCGTCGCGAAATCCCCGCTGCCGGTGATCGCCGACATCCACTTCCAGCCCCGCTACATCCTCGCCCTCGATGCCCTCATACAGGCCGGGCTCACGACGGACACCTCACCCCTGACGCGGGCGTTCGCCTACGTCTGCCACCACCTCGACGACAACGACACGCAGTACCTCCTGCATGACGACCCTGGAGAGGATTCACATGTCTGAAAGTCCCTGGAAAGAGATCTGGCCGGATGACCTCAGCCGGCGACCCATACCCCACGCGATGAACGTGCACGTGGACGAGGTCCAGGAGCAGGCGCTTGAGTGGGCACGGGAAATCGGCGTCGTGGGCAGCGAGAAATACTTCCAGGAATGCGTGGAATGCGGCTACGCACGCTTTCCGTCTCTGGCCTACCCGAACGCTTCGCTGGCCGACCTGTCCCTGGTGACCCGCTGGATCGTGTTCCTGTTCTCCGTCGATGTGCACACGGACGAGACACCCTACGACAGCCTCTCACCGGAGTATCTGGCATTCCTCCGGAACATGGGGGCCATAGTATCCCGGGAGGCCAATTCCCCGATCGAGCCGGAGTCCCTGAAATCCCCGTTCGGTCAGACCCTCCTCGAACTCTGGGCCACATCGCGCACCCACTTCAAGAATCCGGGCTGGGAACGGCGGTTCTCACGCTACTTCCACGAATTCCAGAGTTCAGTCCTCTGGGAAATCGCGCTGCGCAAAACAGGTGAGGTTCCGGACTATCTGACGTACAGCACCTACAAGCTGCGAAGTTGCGTAGCACCGATCGGGGTCGGCCTAGTGGAGCTGATCAGTCCGACAGCACCGCCGGATGGCATTCTGGACAGCTTCCTCATGGAAAACGTCCGGCTCCTGGTGTGCGATCTGATCAATATGGTCACGGATCTGGGATCTGTGCAACGGGAGCACGGCTTCGAAGCCGTTCCCAACATTTTCACCAGTCTCCAGCACACCCTGGGCACCACCCCCCACGAAACCGTCCTCCACTATACCTCCATACTGCATGCACGCATGAACACGCTGCTGTCAATTCGAGACCGAATTGATCAGTTCTACCCGTCCATGTGCGCACACGAACGACATATCCCTGCCACCAAGGATTACATCAATGAAGTAATCCTCTGGCTGGGAGGCAGTATGGAATTCATCCATCAAAGCCACCGCTACAGCCCCGGCGTGGACATAACGCTGGAGTCCTGACCGTTCACTCAGCCAGTTCTCTCCACAGCTCAGATTCAGCGCCTGCGGCAGCGACACGACCAGGCCGAACACACCCTGGCCACCTGCCGCTTCCCGGACGTGCCCTGCCGGGCCCGCTGCTTCATCAAGGACATCGCCTGCCGCAGCACCGAACGGTGCATCCAGCCCGGCTACGGCCACAGGTCCGCCACCAGCTGCCCCCGCCACACGCCCCACCAAGACCCTCGCCACCCACACGCCAGGGAGAACCACTCATGAAAAGCAGGCCGCCTGTCTACCGGGGCATCCCCGGGGCCAGCGCCGCTGACGCCTTCCCGCCACGACTGCCGCACCCCATCGGCTGGTACTGCCCGGCCTTCAGCCAGGAGATCCGCCGCGGACAGATCCTCACCCGGCAACTCGCCGATGAGGACATCGTCCTCTACCGAACGCGCAAGGGCACGGTACGCGCGACCCGCCCCTACTGCCCCCACCTGGGAGCCCACCTCGGCGGCGGCAAGGTCAAGGGCGAGGAACTGATCTGCCCCTTCCACCACTTCGCCTTCAACACCGACGGGACCTGCACCGCGACACCCTATTACGGACAGCAGGTCCCCAAACTGTCCGCCCCGATGATGCCGGTACGGGAGCAAGCCGGACTGATCATGGTGTGGTACCACCCGGACGGCACACCACCCGACTGGGAGGTCCCGCCACTTCCCGACCACCGCACCCACAAGCCGGTGCTGCGGGAGATGTCGTTCGGCGGATACCCCCAGGACCTGCCGGAGAACGCCCTCGACTACGGCCACGCCCCCTCCCTCCACAACTTCACGGCGGAACGGGTGGAGGAGAAGGACCTCGGCCCGATCCACGAGTTGCGTCTGCTGCTGCGCAAGACCATCGCCGGACGCGCGCTGCCGCCCATGCCCATTTATCTGACCCAGTACGGGCTCGGGATACTCCGCACCGAAGCCGACCTGACGGCGCTCGGCTTCAACATCCTCATCTGGACCTGCCCCGTACCCACCAAGGGGGCACGCATGACCCTCCGAGCGGCGGTGACCACCCGGGTCGGACAGCGCGACTCAGCCCCGCGCCGTGCCCTCGGCCGCCTCGTCTCCTACGCGTTCATGCGGTTCGTCATCGTGACCATCCGCCAGGACGCCGGCGTCTGGAACCACCGCCGGTACACCGCACCTCCCCACCTCGCACAGGGAGACGGCCCCATCGGGCCCGCCCGCCGCTGGGCCGAGAAGTTCTACCCCAAGCAACCCCAGACGGCTCCCCAACCGGAGGACCTGCCGTAAAGACAGCACAGACAACCGCCCCCACCACAAAGGGCTCTCTCCCCCCGGTCGGACACACCCTGCCGATGACGCGCGCCCTCTTCCCCTCCCGACGGGCCTGCCCGGCAACGGCGACCCCGTCCAGGTCCGGATCGGCCCCCACCCGGTCCTCGTCGTCCGCAGCCCTCACTGACCCGCGAAGCACCGCGCGACGACCGGACCTTCGACAAGGGCGGCATCCGCTACGAGAAGTACCAGGAGGCGTACGACGCCGGGTCGCCATCTGCCCGCACGCGGAACGGCGGCGGCCGGCGCCGGTGCCGCGCCCCGCGTTCAGCGCGGCGCGTCTGCCCGCCTACGCACGGATCACGACCGAACAGACGTCATCGGCCCCTGGCGCGAGGGCCAGATCATCGACATCCCGGCCGCCGTGCACTCCCTCAATGGCTGGCCTCTTCGGCGGCCCACCTACCGGAGCAGCAGGTGACACCCGCCCCGCACTGAGCCGGACAGCCGGGCATGGATCCAGGCGTCTGAGGGACAGGCGGGTGATTCACAGCGTTGCGGCTTCCTCTTCCAGGAGGGCCACGTCGGGGTGGGTGCTGTAGGGGCGCAGTGCCTGGCGCATGGTGGTGAGGGAGGCGGTCGCGCGGGTTGATCGTAGACCGGGGTAGTCGGTGAGGAAGCGTTTCCAGGTGGTGACGGATTCTTCGAGGTTGCCCTGGAGGAGTTGTGACTCGGCCAGGAGTGCGGTGGTCAGCGCTCTGGCGCGGCGTGCCTGTGGGGCTCGGGCGCGCAGCGAGGAGTGGAAGGCCCGGTCGGCCGCCTGGTGATCCTTGAGTGCCGTGAGTGTGCGGGCCCGCTGGTAGTGCAGGGCCGCGGTCGGGTAGCTGTCGAAGGGGTCGGCGGGGTCCTGCTCCGCCTTGCTGTGGAGGACTTCCGCGTTGTGCAGGGCGAGGAGGGCGCGGGGGCGGTCCTGGGCCCGTGCGTGGGCGAGGGCCAGTTGGGTCTGGGTGAAGGACTGGGTGAGGGTCGAGGAGTGGCGGGTCGCGGTGGCGGCGGCCTGTTCGGTCAGGGCGAGTGAGGGCTGGGGGTGTCCGAGGTCCAGCGCGT
>NZ_JBHTZD010000051.1:0-11077 GCF_042790455.1 Streptomyces sp. NPDC056734 | reverse complement strand
GAAGTACAGGTACTCGGGCGCCTCCGCGGAGCCCCGCGCGGCGACCGCGTCGGCGCCGTCCTCGGCGAGCGAGCACAACTGACGGCCCCCGGACTGGAGTTCGACCCGGTCCACGGTGGGCGTGATGGTGCCCAGCGTGAACAGCAGCTGGGCGGCCATCTCCTCGCACTTGGCGGTGCTGACCCCGGCCGCCTTGTCGTTCAGCGGCACGGTGAGCTTGTTCTGGTCGTCGGGCGTCAGGGTGGCGTCCTTCTCCAGCTCCGTACCGCTCGGGAAGCTCGACCTGACGACCGGGTCCAGCCAGGTGGTCGGCCCGGCGAGCAGGGACTGCACCATCTGCGTCATGGCGTCCACGCGCCGCCGGATGAACACGGGGTCGGCGGCGACGGCGGCCGGCTGCGCGCCCGTCGCGGCGACGGTGTCGGAGGCGAAGTAGTACTTGTTGACGGACGTGTAGTTGCGCTGGAAGTCCGACTGGCCCATGACCACGCCCTGGGGCAGCCTGTCGATGCGCCACTGCCCGGTCTTGCTGTCCTTGGCGAGGTGCACCTGGCGGGCGTAGTCGCCGTCCACGGGCGTGTACGAATGCTGGCCGTCGACCAGGGCGATCCGGGTGCCGGTCAGCGTGAACGAGTACGCGGTGCCGTCGTCCCGGCCGCCCGCGAGGTCGGCCGTGGTGGCGGGCCCGTCGGCGAGCACGGTGGTGGACGCCTCCGGCTCCCAGTCCCGCGCCGCGTCGGTCGTCAGATACAGCTTGGCCGTCTCATAGTGCGGATCGTCACTGGTCAGGGCCTCCAGAAAGCCCTGCACGATGTCCGGAGGCGCCGCGTCCTCGCTCGGCGGCACGGCGAACACCCGCACCTGCGTGTCCTGCCGGGGCGTCGACTCGACACCCCGCAGATCGCCGTGGTCGGGCATCGAGGCGCAGCCGGCCAGCAGCAGGGTGCCCCCGGCCGCGTACGCCATCACGCGCGCGTGCGCGCGTTGCCGACGCATCGGCTCCCGGACTTGTCGCATGTACGCCATCACGCTCGCGGACCCGCGCCGGGCGCGCCCCTCACGGTCACCGGCCACGCGTCGCCTCCCCTTGCCGGCCCGGCTCCGCCACCCGTGTCCCCGGGCGGTCCGATGCCGTGCCGCGTACCCCGTCCGGGGCGGTCGTGGTCGTATCGTCGTGTGGCCGTACCGCGCCCCCGGCCGGCCGGGGCACCACGCGCGCGCCGTTGCCGGGCAGGGCCGTCGGGTCGGCGGTCGGGGCGGCGGACGGGCGGGCCAGCGGCGATATCTCCCCGGTGGGCTGCACCGGCACCGTGGCGGTCTTCTCGCCCCCGCGCGGCGGACCGGCCGCGTTGAGGCCGCGATTTCGCCGTGAGTCCTTGGGTTCCAGCGGTATCGGGGAGCCGCGCAAGGGCTCGTCCGCCGTCCTGGGCAGCGTCAGCCGGAACTGCGAGCCGCCGCCCGGCTCGCCCCACGCCTGGAGCCAGCCGCCGTGCAGCCGCGCGTCCTCCAGGGCGATGGACAGGCCGAGACCGGTTCCGCCCGTGGTACGCGCGCGTGCCGGGTCCGCACGCCAGAAACGGCTGAACACGCGGGTCGCCTCGCCCGGCTTGAGGCCCACGCCGTAGTCCCGTACGGCGACGGCGACCGCGCCGCCCGCCGAGGCGAGCCTGACCACGACGTCCTTGCCCTCGCCGTGCTCGACGGCGTTGACGACCAGATTGCGCAGCACGCGTTCCAGGCGCCGCGCGTCGGCCTCGGCGACCACGGGCTGCTGGTCGCCGACGACGCGTATGTGCGTGCCCTTGCGCTCGGCGAGCGGCTCGGCCCCGCTGACCACCCGCCGCACGACCTCACGCAGGTCTATCGCGTCGGCCTCCAGCGCGGCGGCGCCCGCGTCGAACCGGCTGATCTCCAGCAGGTCCGACAGCAGCGACTCGAACCGGTCGAGCTGGTCGGCGAGCAGTTCCGCCGACCGCGCGGTGACCGGGTCGAAGTCCACGCGCGCCTCATGGATGACGTCGGCGGCCATCCGCACGGTCGTCAGCGGCGTACGCAGCTCGTGCGAGACATCGGACACGAACCGGCGCTGCATCCGCGACAGGTCCTCCAGCTGCTGGATCTTCAGCTGAAGGTTCTGCGCCATCTTGTTGAACGCCTCGCCCAGGCGCGCGATGTCGTCCTCACCGGTGACCTTCATACGTTCCTGGAGGCGCCCCGCGGAGAGCCGCTCCGCGATCCCCGCCGCCATCCGCACCGGCGTCACGACCTGCCGCACCACGAGCCAGGCGATGGCCCCCAGCAGGACGACGACGAACAGCCCGGCGGTCGCCAGCGTGCCCTTGACCAGGCTCAGCGACTTCTCCTCCTGCGTGAGCGGGAAGAGGTAGTACAGCTGGTACGGGTCACCGTTGGGGTCGTTGACCTCCTTGCCGATGACCAGGGCGGGCTGGGACTCCTTGTCGGTGCCGCTGTAGGTGATCCGGGTGTAGCTCTGCGCGGCGGCCGTGTTGGCGCTCACGCGCGTGCGCAGGTCCTCCGGGACGCTCTTGTTGGGGTCGACCCCGCCGGAGGCACGCGGCCCGCGCCCGTTGCCGCTGTCGCTGCCCGCGGGCAGCGTGACGACGTCGAAGGCCCCCTGTCCGCCGCTGGACAGCGAGGAGACCAGGTCGCTCATCCACTGGATGACGTTCTGCGCGGGCCGCCCGTCGACCGCGGATTCGTCGCCGGGTACGGCGGCGGCCTCGTCGGCCTGCTGCCGGGCCACGGCGAACCCTCCGGTGGCCTGGCTCTGCGACGCGTTCACCTTGGCGTCCAGCAGGCCGTTGCGCACCTGCCCGATGACGACGAAACCGAGCAGCAGCACCACGCCCAGGGACATCAGCAGGGTGGTGGCGACGACTTTGAGCTGGATGTTGCGCCGCCACAGCCGCATCACGGGCAGCAGCGGCCGGCGCACCCAGCGCATGAACAGCCTCAGGACCGGGCTGCCCTGCACACCGCCCTGGAGCAGTCCGCCCTCCAAAAGGCGTCCCCAGCGGGAGCCCGCCGTCTTCCGGCCGACAGGCCGCCCCGCGCCGGCCCCGGTCCTGCCGGGCGCCGAAGCAGCACTGTCCCCGGACATCTCAGCTCGGCCCGGCCTTGTAACCGACACCGCGGACGGTCACCACGATCTCGGGCCGCTCCGGATCCTTCTCCACCTTGGAGCGCAGCCGCTGCACATGCACGTTCACCAGCCGGGTGTCCGCCGCGTGCCGGTAGCCCCACACCTGCTCTAGGAGCACCTCACGCGTGAACACCTGCCAGGGCTTGCGCGCCAGCGCGACCAGCAGATCGAACTCCAGCGGCGTCAGCGCGATCGACTGCCCGTCCCGCTTCACCGAATGCCCGGCGACATCGATCACCAGATCCCCGATGGCGAGCTGCTCGGGCGCCGGCTCCTCGGAGCGCCGCAGACGCGCCCGGATCCGCGCCACCAGTTCCTTCGGCTTGAACGGCTTGACGATGTAGTCATCGGCGCCGGACTCCAGCCCGACAACCACATCCACGGTGTCGCTCTTCGCCGTGAGCATCACGATCGGCACCCCGGACTCCGCCCTGATCAGGCGGCACACCTCGATACCGTCCCGCCCGGGCAGCATCAGATCCAGCAGCACCAGATCAGGCTTGGCCTCCCGGAACGCGGCCAGCGCCTTGTCACCGTCGGCTACGAAAGACGGCTCAAAACCTTCACCACGCAGCACGATGCCGAGCATCTCGGCCAGTGCGCTGTCGTCGTCGACGACAAGGACTCGTCCCTTCATAAACGACATCATCCCATTCTCATAACGGTGGCGAAGGTGCAGGTGAGACACGTCACTGCCTCGTGACCATAGTCGTACCCGGCGGTCACTGTCTGCCCCTGTCCTCAGCGGTGGAGGTCAGGAGCACATCCCCACCCGATTCCAGCGGCCCGGACCCGTCCCCACGACGTGCCGGTTTTGCCCCCATGAACGGCACGTCATCCGATTCACCGCCGCGAAGCCAGACCCCTCGAACAGACGGGACGGCGACAACAACCCCCAGGGCCTTCCGTCCGGATCAGACCGGATCCGAACGACAGCCCTGGCTCCCCGTCACCACACCCCCCGCGCCCTCCCGCACAACTCCGCCAGCCCCTCCCCCGTGACCGGCGACAGCACCCCCTCCTCCGTCACGATCGCCGTCACCAGCTCCGGCGGCGTCACATCGAACGCCGGGTTGTACGCCTGCGTCCCCAGCGGCGCCACCGGCACCCCGGCCCCCGTCACCGGCGCCTGCGGGGCCACGATCCCGGTGACCTCGAAACCGGGCCGCTGCTCGACCTCGATCGACGCCCCGTCCGCGGTGTCCGCGTCGACCGTCGTCACCGGCGCCACCACGATGAACGGCACATGGTGGTAGCGCGCGAGCACCGCGAGCGGATAGCTCCCCACCTTGTTCGCCACCGAGCCGTCCGCCGCGATCCGGTCGGCGCCTATCAGCACCGCGTCCACCTCACCGGCCGAGAACAGCGACCCCGCCGCGTTGTCGGTGAGCAGCGTGTACGCCATGCCGCTGCGCGCCGCCTCGTACGCCGTCAGCCGGGCGCCCTGGAGCAGCGGGCGCGTCTCGTCCACCCACAGCCGACGCAGCCGACCCACCCGGTGCGCCGCGAGCGCCACCGCGAACGCCGTGCCCTCACCGCCCGACACCAGCGAACCGGTGTTGCAGTGCGTGAGGACGCGGTGCCCGCCGCCCGGGAGCAGTTCGTCGAGCAGCGCCAGCCCGTGCCCGGCCATGCGCCTGCTGGCCTCGGCGTCCTCCCGGTGCAGTCGCCGGGCCGCGGCCAGCGCCGCCGCGGCGGCCTGCCCGGCGTCGCCGGTACGGGCGAGCGCGTCCCGGTGCGCGGCGAGCGCCCGCCGCACCCCCAGGGACAGATTCACCGCGGTGGGCCGGGCACCCGCGAGCGCATCGGCAGCCTCGTCCACGTCGAACCCGCGCACGGCGGCGAGCGCGACGCCGTACGCCCCCGCGATACCGAGCAGCGGCGCCCCGCGGACGGCCAGCGAACGGATCGCCTCCACCAGCGCGGGCGCGTCCGTGCACACCCGCTCGACCTCCTCGGCCGGCAGCCTGGTCTGATCCAGCAGGACCAGTACGGGCCCCTCTGGTGGCTCGTCCCAGCGGATCGCCGGGATCTCGGTGGGCCGGTTGTCCTCGCCGGATTGCGCGTACTGATCAGCCATGCGGTCAGTCTGCCCCGTGGACCGCGGACCATTGAAGATGCGCAGCCCCCACCTCGGCCGGCCCCCCGGCAACTCCCCCATGGCACGATGTTGGCCAACCCGCCGCCGCGACCGCGGTCGGGCACCATGAAGGAGCCACGATGAACGACACTCCGGGCTGGGCCTCGCCCGGATCCGCCCCGTCCGACGGGCGGGCACCCGGCGCGTCCGGCCCCGCCGAGCCGTCCGACCGGCCCGGCCCCGCGCAGCCCGCCGAACAGCCCGGCGCGGATCCACAGAGCCCCGGCCCGAAGTGGTCCGAGGAACAGCCGCCCCCGGCCCAGTGGTCCGCGCCCACCGGCCCGCAGCAGCCGGGCCAGGCCCCGCCACCCCCACCGCCCGGCCCGGGGTGGGGCACCCCGCCCCCCGGCGCCCCCGGCCCCGCCCACGGAGCCTGGGGAGGCGCCCCCGGCGGCCCCGCCCCGTACGGCGGCCCTGGCGGCCCCGGCGGCTGGGGCACCCCCTGGGGCGGCCCCCCGCCCGCCGCCAAGCCCGGCATCATCCCGCTGCGCCCCCTCGGCGTCGGCGAGATCCTCGACGGCGCGGTCTCCACCATGCGCACCCACTGGCGCACGGTCCTCGGCATCTCCCTGACCGTCGCGGTCCTCACGGAGATCGTCGTCGTCCTGGTCCGCGGTTTCCTGCTGAACGACCTCCTGGACACCTCCGCCCTCGACAACCCGGACGCCACCCTCGGCGAACTCACTCGCGCCACGGGCGAGGCCATGGCCGCCAACTTCGTCATCTTCGTGATCTCGCTGATCGGCACCATCGCCGCGACCGCCCTGCTGGCGACGGTCACCAGCCGCGCGGTGCTCGGCAAGTCCGTGACCACGGCCGAGGCCTGGCGCGACGCCCGGCCCCAGGTGCTGCGGCTGTTCGGCCTGATCGGCCTGCTGCTGCTCATCCTCGTCGGCATCGTCGCCCTGGGCGCCGTGCCCAGCATCCTGGTCGCCGCCGCGGGCGGAGGCAGCGCCGCGGTCGCCTTCTCCACCCTCCTGATCATCGGCGCCGCCGTGGTCGCCCTGTGGACGATGGTCCGCCTCTCCCTCGCCACGCCCGCCCTGATGCTGGAGAAGCAGAGCATCACCAAGGCCATGGCCCGGTCCCTGAAGCTCGTGCGCGGCTCCTGGTGGCGGATCTTCGGCATCCAGCTGCTCGCCCTGGTCATCGCCAACGTCATCGCCATGATCGTCGTGGTCCCGTTCGTCCTCATCGGCGCGACCGTCGACGGCGGGGGCATCAGCGCCTTCATCGAGTCCGGCACCGGCCTGGGCTGGACCTTCCTCGTCATCGGCGGCATCGGATCGGTGATCGGATCCATGATCACGCTCCCGATCACGGCCGGCGTGCTGGTCCTCCTCTACATCGACCAGCGCATCCGCCGCGAGGCCCTCGACCTCGACCTGGCCCGCGCGGCCGGCGTCCAGGGCTACGCCGCCGCCCCCAGGAGCTGATGCGGTGATCTCGGCGGGGGGATTCACCACGGCGCTGTCGGCGCTGCCACGCAACGCCGACGAGCCACCGCTCACCGTCCCGCGCGATCCCGCGCGCGAGGCCGCCGAGCGCGAACTGGCCAAACGCATGTACCACGAGGACGACCCCGGGCTGTTCGAACGCGCCCTGGACAACTTCTGGGACTGGCTCGGCGACCTGTTCGGCAGCGCGTCGGCCGCCACCCCCGGCGGCACCATCGGCCTGATCGCCGTCATCCTGGTCGTCGTGGCGCTCCTGGCCGCCCTGTGGTGGCGCCTGGGCACCCCTCGCCGGCAACCCGCCACCTCCGCCGCCCTGTTCGACGACCGCCCCCGCAGCGCCGCCGACCACCGCGCCGCCGCCGAGGCCCACGCCGCCCAGGGCCACTGGAGCCAGGCCGTCCAGGAACGCATGCGCGCCATTGTGCGCGCCCTGGAGGAACGCGCCCTCCTGGACGCCCGCCCCGGCCGCACCGCCGACGAGGCCGCCGCCGAAGCGGGCCGCGCCCTGCCCGCCCACGCCGACCGACTGCGCGCCACCGCACGGCACTTCGACGACGTCACATACGGCGGCCGTACGGCCACGGAGGCGTCGTACCGGCACATCGCCGCACTCGACACGGACCTGGACCGCACCAAACCCCAGCTCACCAGCGCCAGCAGCGCGGACCACACCACCCGCCAGGGAGCCGCCGGATGACCACCGAGGCCACCCTCCCCACCACCTCGGCCTCGCCCACCGGACGCCGGCTGTGGACCCGCGGCCGGGGCATCGCCCTCGCCGTCGTCCTCCTCCTCGCGGGCGCCATCGCGATCGCCGTCGTCCGCTCCGACGCCCAGCACGGCGCCCTCGACCCGCGCTCCGCCGACCCCCAGGGCAGCCGCGCCCTCGCCGAACTCCTCGCCGACCGGGGCGTGTCCACGCGCGTGGTGACCACCCTCGACGAGGCCCGCGCCGCCGCCGGCCCCGACACCACCCTCCTGGTCGCCGACCCCGACCTGCTGACCCCCGCCCAGCAGTCCCGGCTCCACGAGGACACCACCTCCTCCGGCGGCCGCACGATCCTCGTCGCCGCCGGCATATCGTCCGTCGAACGCCTCGCCCCCGGCATGTACGTCGACCCCGCCACCAGCCTCGACACCACGCTCGACCCGGACTGCGCACTGCCCGCCGCCCGCAGCGCGGGTCCCGCCGAGACCGGCGGCCTGCGCTACTCCACCACCCACCCCGAAGCCGACGAGTGCTACTTCAGCCAGCGCCTGGCCACCCTCGTCCGGCTCCCGCAGCCCTCCGGAGGCGGCGACACCGTCCTGCTCGGCGCGCCCGACATCCTCCTCAACGACCGCCTCGACGAGCAGGGCAACGCCTCGCTCGCCCTCCAACTCCTCGGCTCCCGTCCCCATCTGACCTGGTACCTCCCCTCCCTCGCCGACACCACCGCCACCACCGACGACGAACGCGGCTTCTTCGAACTGCTCCCGTCCGGCTGGCTCTGGGGCACCCTGCAACTCTTCGTCGCCGCGGCCCTGGCCGCCCTGTGGCGGGCACGCCGGCTCGGCCCCCTCGTACCGGAGAAACTCCCCGTCGCGATCCGCGCCTCCGAAACCGTCGAAGGCCGCGCCCGCCTCTACCGCAAGGCGAACGCCCGCGACCGCGCGGCAGCCGCTCTTCGCTCCACGACCCGCACGCGCCTCGCCCCCCTCGTCGGACTCCCCGCCGCCCGGGCCCACACGCCCGAAGCCCTGCTCCCCGCCCTGTCCGCCCATCTCCAGGGCGACGGCCGGGACCTGCGCACCCCGCTGTTCGGACCGCCTCCCGGCGACGACACGGCACTCATCGCCCTCGCCGACCAACTCGACGCCCTCGAAAGAGAGGTACGCCGTCCATGATGGACCCGACCACTGACAACGCCGGGCCGAGCGGGGATCCGGGCACCGCCCGGGCCTCCCTCGAAGCCCTGCGCGCCGAGATCGCCAAGGCCGTGGTCGGCCAGGATCCCGCCGTGACCGGCCTGGTCGTCGCCCTGCTCTGCCGCGGCCACGTCCTGCTCGAAGGCGTCCCCGGCGTCGCCAAGACCCTCCTGGTCCGCGCCCTCGCCGCCGCCCTCGACGTCGACACCAAGCGCGTCCAGTTCACCCCCGACCTCATGCCGAGCGACATCACCGGCTCCCTGGTCTACGACACCCGCACCGCCGAGTTCTCCTTCCAGCCCGGCCCGGTCTTCACCAACCTCCTCCTCGCCGACGAGATCAACCGCACGCCCCCGAAGACCCAGTCCGCCCTCCTGGAGGCCATGGAGGAACGCCAGGTCACGGTCGACGGCACACCCCGCCCCCTCCCGGACCCGTTCCTGGTCGCCGCCACCCAGAACCCCGTCGAGTACGAGGGCACCTACCCCCTCCCCGAAGCCCAGCTGGACCGTTTCCTTCTCAAACTCACCATCCCCCTCCCCACCCGCCAGGACGAGATCAACGTCCTGACGCGACACGCCGACGGCTTCAACCCCCGCGACCTCCAAGCGGCCGGCATCCGCCCGGTGGCGGGCCCCGCCGCCCTGGAAGCGGCCCGCGCGGCGGTCGCCAAGACGACCGTCTCCCCCGAGATCACGGCATATGTCGTCGACATCTGCCGCGCCACCCGCGAGTCGCCGTCCCTCACCCTGGGCGTCTCCCCGCGCGGCGCGACCGCCCTGCTGGCCACCTCGCGCGCGTGGGCGTGGCTCACCGGCCGCGACTACGTCATCCCCGACGACGTCAAGGCCCTCGCCCTGCCCACCCTCCGCCACCGCGTACAGCTCCGCCCGGAGGCCGAGATGGAGGGCGTGACGGCCGACTCCGTCATCAACGCGATCCTCGCCCACGTCCCCGTCCCCCGCTGATGGCGCTCACCGGACGCGCCGCGCTCCTCGCGGCCCTCGGTTCCCTCCCCGTCGGCCTCTGGGACCCCGGCTGGACAGGTCTCCTCGCGGTCAACGCCCCGCTGGCCCTCGCCTGCGCCTGCGACTTCGCCCTGGCGGCCCCCGTACGCCGCCTGGGCCTGTCCCGCAGCGGCGACACCTCCGCCCGCCTCGGCGAGCCCGCGGACGTCACCCTGACGGTCACCAACCCGTCCCGCCGCCCCCTGCGCGCCCAGCTCCGCGACGCCTGGCCCCCCAGCAGCTGGCACCCCGGCACCGAGGTCGAATCCTCCCGCCACCGCCTCACGATCCCGTCCGGCGAACGCCGCCGCGCCACCACCCGCCTGCACCCCACCCGCCGCGGCGACCACCACGCCGACCGCGTGACGATCCGCTCCTACGGCCCGCTCGGCCTCTTCACCCGCCAGGGCACCCACAAGGTCCCCTGGACGGTCCGCGTCCTGCCCCCCTTCACCAGCCGCAAGCACCTCCCCTCGAAACTGGCCCGCCTCCGCGAACTCGACGGCCGCACCAGCGTCCTCACCCGAGGCGAGGGCACAGAATTCGACAGCCTGCGCGAGTACGTCCCCGGCGACGACACCCGCTCCATCGACTGGCGCGCCACCGCCCGCCATTCCACGGTCGCCGTACGCACCTGGCGCCCCGAACGAGACCGCCACATCCTCCTGGTCCTCGACACGGGCCGCACTTCCGCCGGCCGTGTGGGCGACGCCCCCCGCCTCGACGCCGCCATGGACGCCGCCCTGCTCCTGGCCGCCCTCGCCTCCCGCGCGGGCGACCGAGTGGACCTCCTGGCCTACGACCGCCGGGTCCGCGCCCTGGTCCAGGGCCGCACCTCCGGCGACCTCCTCCCCTCCCTGGTCAACGCCATGGCCACCCTGGAACCCGAACTGATCGAAACAGACGCCCGTGGCCTGACCACGACAGCCCTCCGTACGACCCCCCGCCGCTCCCTGATCGTCCTCCTGACAACCCTCGACGCGGCCCCGGTCGAAGAGGGCCTCCTCCCGGTCCTCCCGCAGCTCACCCAACGCCACACGGTCCTGGTGGCCTCCGTGGCCGACCCTCACGTGGCCGACATGTCGAAGTCCCGAGGCACCATCGATGCCATCTACGAAGCAGCAGCCGCAGCCCAGGCCCAAACCGAACACCAACGCACCTCAGAACAACTGCGCCGCCACGGGGTCACCGTCGTGGACGCAACCCCCGATGAACTGGCCCCGGCCCTGGCAGACGCATACCTGGCCCTGAAAACAGCGGGCCGCCTGTAAGCCGCCTGTAAGCCGCCTGTAAAAAGAAAGAGGGCCCTGCACGGGCCCTCAACAAATCCACCAACAAATCCACTTCAAACGCAGAAAACCCCGCATCCGAAGATGCGGGGTTTTCCCAATATTTGTTCGGC
>NZ_JBHTZD010000050.1:0-11975 GCF_042790455.1 Streptomyces sp. NPDC056734 | reverse complement strand
AGAGGCCAGCAGGACCGTCCGGGGCCCCATGACCCGCGCCCAGGACTCCACGGCCGCCCCCACCACCGGCCGCAGAGCCGGGTCCGCAACCGCCACGGCCACACCACCAGAATCCCCGGCGGCAGGGGCTTCCCCGGGAGGGCCGGCGCGGGCCACAACGGCCTGCAATCCGCCGCCCGCCCCTTCCTTTTCCTCCAATAGCCGGACCGTACCCGTGACCACCCGGTGGCCCGCGGCACTGAGCGATCCCGCGACCATCGGTGCGGCAGAGCAGACGGTGACGGGCCCGTCTGGCCACAGCAGTCCGTCAGCCACCAGCACATGACCGGCGCGAAGCGTCACCGCTGGCGCGGTGGCCGGGTACCAGGACACGGGAGACCGGGACATGCGTGTCCACCTCGCTTTCGATATGGGAGATCGGCACCGCCAACTCATGGCTGCCGAGAAGGACCGCCACGCGAACAGGGACCGCCCCGCTCCCGATGGCGCGCCGGGATTGAGCGACCGATCCAGGCGGTAACTCCCTTTCAGTACATCTCCGAAGTCCCGTCCCGTGTAGGGGGTTTGATGCGTGGATGTGCTGCGTGTGCTGCGTCTGTGCGCCCTTGTGAAAGGCGCTGTATCCGGAACATCTTGGTGAGGGCTGAGAACGGGGCGCTGTCCCGCCGCCTGGGCAGCCCCCTGGCCGCCGCCGACGCCGGTCTGACCCGCGCCCCGCCCGCACACCGGACTGGTCCTGGGAGGCAGACCCGGTGCGCCGCACCGCACTCACCGCCTACCTCGCCGACGACGTCACCCCCTGGCTCCTCGCCCCCGCCGGTGAACACGTGCACCGGCAGCTCCTCACCCGAGCGGCACAGCTCACCATCCGCCTGGCAACATGTGCGCCGACGACGGCAACAACGCCCTCGGCCAGCACTACCACCGCACCGCCGCCCACTTGGCCGCCGAGGCCGAGCTCGTCGTCGCGCTACTGGCGATCGTGACCAGTTCGGCGGCGGCGCCCGCCAGCTCCCAGACAACAGGCAAGAGCACCCCCAACCGGGTTCCGGACCAGCGGTGGCAGAAATCGCAGGGCAACCGGCAGATCTAGCTGGGCTGCGAAGGGGTGACCATCCTCCGGCCTACGACTGGACCAAGCCCTACTGGCCCGAGTACGCGGAGCGTGCGTACCGCTTCTTGCTCGACCGCGGTATCGACGGGTACGTCATCGATGCCGCCAGCATCAGCCGCGACATGGGCATGACGCCCGGATCAACCTCGAAACCGGTGCGGCGGGTCCTGCGGTCGTGAACGGACGCGCCCAAGTCACGCTGCCGGATTCGGGATATGCCTTCTACCGGGTCTGCACGTCCAAGTCGAAGAAGGGGGCTGATTGCCGCTGACGGTCAGCGGTACGCCCGAGAACCGGCCGCGGCGGCGCACCGGTTCTCGCGCTACCCGACCCGGATCAGTCGCCCTTCGGGATCCTGACGCCCCCATGTAGGTCTCCGCATGGGGGTTCGTCGCCTGGTGGCCGATGACCGTGCTGGTGGGCAGCATCAGCGAGTTACGTGGGGCACGGGTGGGAGACGGCTGATCGTGGGCTCTGTTGGCGGTCTCTTACGAACGTGGCAACGAAGACCTTGACCAGTGGCTCTTCCCTGCGGTCTTGGGAGAGGGAGCGGGCGCCATGTCGCCCTGCGGTACTGCCGTCCCGGGTGACCCTTCGCCCAGGCTCGGCCTGCGGGATCACGTTTCCGGGCCGCCGGCGGGTGTGCAGCGCGGACAGGAGATTCCGTACGTGCGGCGCGGCGATCCGTCGTGGCCCCGCTGTCGTCAACTCCTCTTCGGCGCCGTGCGGATGCTTCGCCTCGATCGGGTGAGGGGGAAACGATTCGCTGGCTCAAGGTGATCGCGGCACGTCCCCCGTGTTGCCAGCATCGGGATTCCGGCTTCGGGGACTTTCCGCGACCGGACCATCCTGATCACCGACGAACGGAACCACGTCGTGGCACTGACGACCGCCAACATCGCGAGCGAACTCGAAGTGGCGAACCAGGCGGGTGACCCCGAGGCCGACAAGCTCGTGTCCGATCTGATCGACAAGGGGGAGATCGACGGGGTCAACGCCCTGTTCAGGACCATCGGGACGCTGAAGCCCGGGCAGGATCTCTCCGACCTGCCGCCGCGGCTGGCCGAGTTCCTCAAGGGGGCCACCGTCGACCCGCCGGGCTGGAGCCAGGCCGACGTCAAGGCCGCCGAGGGCTTCTTCGACCACCATCACGGCGTGGCCTCGATGCTTCAGGGCACCGTCGGACTCATCGGCACCTACCTCTCACCGACGGGCGCGTACACCCTGCGTTCCACGGGCCGGCTGGGCGGGGTGAAGGGGCCGGGGCGGCGTCTGTCGCAGTCGTCGCGGCTGTTCATCGGCATGGGCGACCGGGGCGCGCTGAGCGACGGCACCCTCGCCGCCACCGTGACCAAGGTGCGTCTGGTGCACGCCTCGGTGCGCCAGCTGCACAAGAAGAGCGGCGAGTGGGACTACGCGAAGTGGGGCGAGCCGGTCTCCCAGAAGTACACCTGCGGCGCGACCTACGTCTTCAGCGTGCAGATCCTCGAGGCGATGAAGAACCTCGGCCTCACCGTCTCCAAGAGCGACGCGCAGGGGTTCATGGCCGCCTGGCACTACATCAACCACTACCTCGGCACACCGGAGCGGTGGCTCTCCCCCAAGGACGTCGGCCAGTCGACGGCCCTGTGGCTCACGGCGCGCGACGACGAGTGGAAGGCGAGCGACGACGGCACGTTCATGACCGCGCAGGCGCTGAAGTTCTACGAGACGGAGTACCTGCCGGAGCCCAGTTACTCTCCGTTCGTCGCGATGGTCCGCAAGGCGCTGTCCGACAAGTACGCCGATCTGGCGGGGATTCCTCGTAACGCGGTCCTGGACACCGGCGCGAAGCTCGCGTCGGCCGGCCACGGCGTCGTCAGTGGGTTCGGCGGCGGGCTGCTGGGCGGCTCCGCGGACAAGGCCGTCGGGGTCAACCCGTACGACGAGATCATCGGAATCGCCTCGAAGCAGTTCAACAGGATCGAGGACTACGCGCTCAGGCGCCAGGGCGACGACCAGCCGCAGATGCACGCGGAACTCGGCGACGACCGCTGATCGTCAGGCAGAGGCTGGGTGGGTCGCGCCGCACGCAGGTGGCCCACCCAGCGAGCACGCGGTGCCGCAGTGTGCGGCGTCGTGGGTCTGCGGGTCCGGGTCGGTGCGGCGCTCCACCTGCTGGATACCCGGGACTCCGCTCGGCCCGTGCCACCGCCTCCCTCACCACGATGCGCCAGGTACTCCGCCCCTACGGCGCGCACCCCGAGGTGGCGCTCCTGGAGGAGGGAGTCGCGTCCGTCTGAGATCCCGGGCCGGGCCGCTCGGTGGCTGTCAGCAGGATTCCTCGAACTTCACCGCGCCGAACGTGACGGGCTGCCCGTCGAGTGCCGCGCCGGCGGCCGGTTCCTGGGTGCACACCTGCCAGTTGGACTCCATGAGGACCATGCGGTCCTGGCCGGAGACGTCATTGACGGTGATGCTGGTGCTGCTGTCGAGGGTGTCGCGGGCGATGTTCACGGCCTCGCCCGTGAAGTCGGGCATCGTCGAGTCGGCCGCCGCGGGTGCCTCCACGTCTCCGGCGGGGCAGTCCTCTTCGAGTTTGACGGCGCCGAAGTCCACCTGGGTGTCGGTGGAGTGCTCACCGGCGGCGGGTGTCTGGGTGCAGACCTTCCAGTTGCGGTCCAGGGCCTGCATGCGGTCACGGCCGAGGGCGTCGTGGGAGGTGAGCAGGAAGAATCCGGCCGCCTGCGCGTCGTCCTGCGCGGTCTGAAGGCCCTTGCCCGTCATGTCGGGCAGGCTCCCCGACTCCAGGACCTCGCTGTCGCCGGTGGTGTCATTCAGTTCCGTACCGGAGCCGTTCTGTTCCGTACCGGACTTGTCCTCGGTGCTGCTGCCCGTGGTGCTGGTGCCGGTCTCACATGCGGTGAGCGCGAGGGTCAGTAAGGCCGTCAGAACCGCTGCGGTGGTGCGCGTACGCATGGAGTCCCCCCAAGGAGTTGCTGGTTGAAGAGTCATCATCTGGGATGTGGGGAGAATGTGGAGTCCATGTGACAAGTTTGTGATGTTTATTGCTGCGTTGTGTGGGTGCCGCGATGGCGTAGGCCCGGAGCTGGTGTCCCGGCGGTGCTTCGGTGCGGTGAAGTGCCTTGGAAACTCCGGTAGTTGGAGGATCAGCCGATGTGGTGGTTTGGGGTCGGCTGTCCGGTCTGGGGGTGGGTGGAGGCGTGACTCTGGAGCGGGGCGGCGTATCAGCCCTTCGGACAGTGCGAGTCGATCCGATACCTGTGAAGGGGAAGACATGGCCACGTACGAGACCGAGATCCACACGGGCGGGGGCGGGTGGCAGCAGGACCAGCCGCTCACTCTCTCCATCGCCAACCGCGCCGATGTGGTTCCTCAGGACGGTGCTCCCTCCACCGGCACGACCGTGACCTGGTCGGGAGATGACGGGAACGGCAGCGTCACGTTCTTCGACGGCGGCAGCTCGTTCCAGGGGACCGCCCAGTTCCCCGGTGAGGGGCCGGTCGGGTACCGGGGGACACGGGTCGGCTGACCTGCCGACCCGCGGACCTGTAGATCCATAGACCTGTAGAAGGTCTAATAGATAGAAGGTCTAAAGACCTGTAGAGCAATGGACCTGCTGACCTGATGGTCAGCAGGTCTATTGGTGTGGGCGGTGTACGCGGTGGCTCTCTCCGGGTCAGGGGGCCGTGGTCTCCAGGTCTTCCAGTTCTTCGAGGCCCGCGTCGATGCTGGACTCCAGGTCGCCCAGGGAACCCTCCAGCGCTTCGGTGGCTATCTCGCCGGCTATCTCTTCGATCTGCTGGTCGCTGAGGCCCTCGCACGCGGCGAGGCGGCCGGCTTCCTCGGCGCTGGGGGCGGTCTCCTCCATCTGCTTCTGCAGGGCGGCCTTGCAGGCGGCCGGGTCGGCGCTGTTGTCGGTACCGCTGTCGCCGCCGCAGGCGGTGAGGGTGGCGAGAGCGAGGGCGAGCGCGGCCGTGAGCAGTGCTGTGCGGGTCTTCATTTGTCCCCCCAAGGTGGTTGCTGTTGCGAGGGCATCATCCGTCGGGGCGGGGGTGCCGGGTGGGCGCTGTGGCTCAGTTGTGATCTTGCGGAGTGGTGGCTGTGGGGGCGGCTGTGGGGGCCCCTTCCGGGGTTTGCCGGGATCCTCCCTGTGGGTCCGTCGAGGGTCCCCCTGCGGGTGCGCCGCATCCTGACGCTTACATACCCCTTAGGGGTATGTTATTGTGCGGCAGCTGGATACCCCCTGGGGGTATTGCGAAACGGAAGGGGTGGAGTGATGTCTACCGTCAATCCCAAGCGGTGGTGGGCGCTCGGTGTGCTCGCCACTGCGCAGTTCATGGTGATCATGGACACGTCGATCATCGGGGTGGCGCTCCCCGAGATGCAGAAGGATCTGGGCTTCTCGCAGGGTGAGTTGCAGTGGGTCTTCAACGCCTATGTCATCGCCTTCGGCGGGCTGCTGCTGCTCGGCGGGCGGCTGTCCGATCTGCTCGGGGCCCGCCGCGTGTTCAATGCCGGGTGGGTCGTGCTGATCGGTGGGTCGATCGTGGCCGCCGCCGCCCAGACGGCCTGGGTGGAGGTCGTCGGGCGGGCCGTGCAGGGGGTCGGCGGCGCGCTGATCGCGCCCGCCGCGATGACCCTGCTGATGATGCTCTTCGCGCACGAGCCCAGGGAGCTGGGCAAGGCCATGGCGCTGTACGGCGCCGCCGCGCCCGCCGGTGGTACCGCCGGGGTGTTCCTCGGCGGGGTGTTCACCGAGTGGCTGAGCTGGCCCTGGATCTTCATCATCTACGTGCCCATCGGCATCGCCACCCTCGCCGCCACCAAGCTGCTGCCCGACGTCCGGGGCCGGCGCGGCGGAGTCGATGTGCTGGGTGCCGTCGCTGTCACCGGCGGACTGGCGCTCGCCGTGTTCGCCGTCGTACGGGCGCCCGAGGAGGGCTGGGCCGCCACCACGACCGTGCTGCAACTGATCGGCGCGGCCGTGCTGCTGGGGCTGTTCCTGGTCGTGCAGCGGATCGTGCGCGCGCCCCTGATGCCGCTCGGGATCTGGCGGGTGCCGCGGCTGGGTTCCGCCAACCTCGCCATGGCCCTGCTCGGCGCCGCGTGGATTCCCATGTGGTACTTCCTCAACCTCTATCTCCAGCAGGTGCTCGGGTACGGGGCCTTCGCCTCCGGTGCCGCGCTGCTGCCGATGACCGGGCTGCTCATGGTCTTCATGACCCTGATCACCGCGAAGCTGCTGGCCAGGTTCGGTGCCAAGCCGCTGATCGGCACCGGTCTGCTGGTCCTCGCCGCCGGGCTGCTGTGGCTGTCCGCCGTCGAGCCCACCGGCACCTTCGTGATCGACGTCCTGCCCGCCTCGCTGGTCGCCGCGCTCGGCATGTCCCTCGCCTACATCCCGGCGATGATGGCCGCCATGTCCCGCGCCCCGCAGGAGCAGGCCGGGCTGGCCTCCGGCATCGTCAACACCACGTATCAGGTCGGCTCCGCGCTCGGTCTCGCCGCGCTGACCGCCGTCGCCACCTCCCAGGGCGCCGGACGGCTCGGCGATCTGCCCGCGATGACCGACGGCTTCAGCGCGGCGTTCGTCTGGGCCGCCGTCGTCGCCGCCGTGGGCGGCCTCGTCACCCTGCTGGTGATGCGGGGGGAGGGGGTGGCCGGTGGTGCCCCCGGCAGTGCGGGCGGGGTGAAGGAGTCCGGCGAGCGGGCCGGGGTCTGACGTCCGGCCCTCCCCGGCCGGCCATATGCCTCGCCTCCCATGTCAGAAGGGGCCGTCCCGCGCGGGACGGCCCCTTCTGTGTACTGGTCGCTCAGGCGGCCACGCGCCCGGCGAAGTCGTAACCCGCCTCGTCCACCGTCTTGGCGATCAGCGCGTCCAGCGCCTCGTCCGGCTCGGCGGCGGTCGTCACGGTCACCAGGCCGGTGCCGATCTCGACCTCGACCGCGCTGATCTCGGTCAGGCCGCCCACGGCCTTGGTCACGACGCCCTGGCAGTGGGCGCTGCCCACGCCCCCCACCTGGTAGACGGTCGTGATCTCGGCGGTGGTGTGGCAGCTTCCGTCCGTGGAGCAGCAGTTCGACATGGGGTTCTCCATGGGTGTGAGTGGTGTGAGTGGTGTGGAGTGGAGTGGTGTGGTGCCGATGCCCGGGGATACCCCTTGGGGGTATTCGAGAGTGCGTTTATGTATACCCCCTGCCCGTATGTGCGGGCAAGTGGGGGATCTGTGGCGCCCCCCGGGTGGTGTCGGCTTGACTTTATACCCCTGGGGGGTATGTTGAAGGGGTAAATCGGTCGCCCGGCCTTGGGCGGCCCCAGGCAGTCCCCAAGACAGTCCCCAGAGCCCCAGCGGGTGAGGAGCGGGTCATGAACAGTTCCGCAGCGTCGAACGCGCACGCCGGTCACCACGGCCACGGAGGGCACGCGGGTGCCGGCGAGGCCGGGAAGAGCTACCTCCTCGACCTCAAGAACCCCCGGCTTCCCGTCCGCGAGAAGACCGACCTGCGCTTCGCCGTCCTCCCCGACGACGGCACCGGGCGCCCCCTCACCTCGTACGAGGAGGAACACGGCAAGCAGCTGCATCTGATCGTCGCCTCGCGCGATCTCGGCGTCTACCGGCATCTGCATCCCGTGCTGGGCGGCGACGGGGTGTGGTCGGTGTCCGTGGAGCTGCCCAGGGCGGGGGAGTACCGGCTCTTCGCCGACTTCCGGCCCCGGGGGGAGAGCGGGGTCGTGATCGGCGCGGATCTCACCGGCGAGGGCGTCGCCGAGGCCGCCGAGCTGCCCGCCGTCAGCACAATCGCCGAGATCGACGGCTACGAGGTGCGGCTGGACGGCGTACTGGAACCGGGGCAGGGGCGCGCGCTGACACTGACCGTGTCCAAGGGCGGGCGGCCCGTCACCGACCTCCAGCCCTACTTCGGCGCCTACGGGCATCTGGTCGCCCTGCGCGCCGGGGACCTCGCCTATCTGCACGTCCACCCGACAGGTGAACCGGGTGACGGTGAGACGCCCCCGGGGCCGGAAGTCGCCTTCTTCGCCACCGCGCCCAGCTCAGGGGCGTACCGGCTGTTCCTCGACTTCCGGCACGACGGGGTCGTACGCACGGCCGCGTTCACCGTGCGCGCGTAGCGCGATCCCCATCGCAACCGGGATCGGACGTCGATCTGGGCTCAAGGGCGGGTCGCCGCGAAGTACGGCATCGAGTCCAGGTCGGTGACCTCGACGTTCTTGCCGGTGCGGGGCGCGTGGATGGCCTTGCCGTCGCCTATGTACAGGCCGTTGTGCTGGGTGTTGTTGTACCAGTAGATGATGTCGCCGGGCTGGAGATCGGCCCGGGCCACCTGACGGCCCGCCGAGTACTGCTGGTTGACCGTGCGCGGCAGTGAGACGCCGGCGGAGGCCCACGCCGCGCCGGTCAGGCCGGAGCAGTCGAAGGAGTCCGGGCCGGTCGAGCCCCACTCGTAGGGCTTGCCGAGCTGGGCGTACGCGAACTCGATCGCCGTGAGGGCCCGTCCGCTCGCCGACCCGTCGTACGTCGCCGGACTGTCGCTGCTGCCCGACTCCTCGTCGGCCTTCTCCTCCGCCGCCTCCAGCTCGGCCCGCTGCTCGGCGGTGAGGCTGTTCAGGAGCTTCTGCGCGGCTTGCAGCTTGCCCTGGATCTCGTCCTTCTTCTCGCTCATCCGCTCCTGCGCGGTGCGCGCGGCCTCCAGCTTGTCCAGCGCCTCGGCGCGGGTCTGGGCGATCTCGCGCTGCTTCTGCTGAAGGCTGTCGAGCAGCACCTGCTGGCGGTCGCCGGTACGGTCCAGGAGCGCCGCCTGCTCCAGGAAGTCGTCGGGGTCGGCGGAGAAGAACAGCTGGACGCTCGGGTCCAGGCCGCCGTCGCGGTACTGCGAAGCGGCTATCGGGCCCATCTCGGCGCGGATCTCATTGATCTCCTCCTGCTGCTCGGCGACCTTCTCCTGGGCCTCGTTGGCCTCCTTCTGGAGGGTCTGCCGCTTCTCCTGCGCCTCGTTGAACTCCTCGGTGCTGGCCTCCGAGTCGTGGTACAGCTCCTCGACCTCCGCGCGCACCTGCTCCACGGACGGCTGCGGCTCCGCCTGGCTCTGTGCCGTCGGCAGCAGCGAGAAGGCCCCCGCCGAGGCGGCCAGGACGGCGAGCCGGGGCCGGGTCGGCGGCTTGGGTCGGCGATGGGTTCCCATGCTGCGACAACAACTCCTCTGGCCGGACAGGCGATCCTAATACTAACAACTTAGTAGCTTCGTAGATCGGGAGGCAATCCAGGGGGATCGGGGGGCAATCCAGGGGCCGAGAAGGAGAAGCCGGCGAACCCCTCAGCCGAACGGCGTCGGTACGCAGCCGAACAGCAGCGGCAGCACCGGTGTCAGCGCCGCCCCGGCCGCGACCGCGCCCCGCAGCACCGGATGCGGGCGCCGCTGCGGATGCAGCACCCGCCGCAGCCGTACCAGCGCGCTCGGGCCGCCCACCGCGAACGCGCCCGCCGGAGCGGAACGGGCCGCCGCCATCTCGTACATCGCCGTGGCCAGCACATCGCGCGGGTGGCGGCGCAGGGCGCGGTCGTCGGCGATCATCTCCAGGAGTACGGCGGTCTGCTCCCGGGCGTGCCGGGCCAGCGGCAGCCGCCGCGCGAGCCGGGCGAACGCCTCGGCGGCGGCCAGCACCAGATGGTGACGGCCCGTGATGTGCGCCCGCTCGTGCGCGAGTACGGCAGCGAGCTGGCCCGGCGACAGCAGCCGCAGCGCGCCCGCGCTGACCACCACCCGTGGGCGGCGGCCGGGCAGACAGTAGGCGGCGGGGCGTTCGTGCTCGACGACCGTCGCCGCCAGTTTCGGGGTGCGGCGGCCGACCAGGTCCAGGACCCTGCGGTGCCGGGCGCGGGCGCGGCGACCGCGCAGCACCTCCACGGCGAAGCCGCCCAGCACCAGCAGCAGCACCGAGAACGGCAGGGCGAACGCCAGCCGTTCGGTGATCGTCGGGTCCGGCACCCCGCTCGCGGCGGTCAGCCCGCACGCGTGCAGGAAGCCGATCAGATCGGCGTGCAGATGCTCGGTCGGGGCGGCCAGCTGGTGCGCGGCCAGCGCGACGGCCAGCGTGAAGGACACGATCAGCCCGTGCCAGACGGCCAGTGCCAGCACCGGCGCCCGGTACGGCCAGGCGCTGCGCAGCAGCAGCCGGGGTGCGACGACGCCCACCACGGCGGCGTACCCGAACAGCACGGGTGCCGCGCTCATGGTCCGGCCTGCCGCCCCACCGCGCGCAGGGCCTCGCGCAGGGCGCTGATCTCCTCGGGGTCCATCTGCTCCACGAAGTGCGCGAGCGCCACCGGCCGGTCCTCGCTCGCGCCGAGCGCGTCCTCCATCAGCGCCGCCGCGTACTGCTCCCGGCTGCGCACCGGGGTGTACACCCAGGCCCGGCCCTGTTTGCCGCGCACCAGCCAGCCCTTGTTATAGAGGATGTTCGCGACGGTCATCACGGTGGTGTAGGCGAGCGGCCGTTCCTCGTTGATGTCGTCGACGATCTCCCGTACCGTCGCCGGCCGCCGCCACCGCCAGAGGCGGTCCATGATCTCCGCCTCCAGATCCCCCAGCCGCCGCATGCCCGCTTCTCCTCTTCTTCTTCCTCGCGCAAGTACGCAGGGTCATGGTAGAGCGCGGGTGCGGCGTGGTGTCAGGAGAAGCGGGTCACATACCGGCGCTGCCACGGGGTTTCCACGGCGCGGCGGGCGTAGTGCTCGCGGACGTAGGCGACGGCCCCGCCGGGCGGTACGCCGTCGAGGACCGCCAGAGCGGCCAGGGCGGTGCCGGTGCGGCCCAGGCCGCCGCCGCAGGCGATCTCCACCCGCTCGCTCTCCGCCCGCCGCCATGCCTCGCGCAGCGCGTCGGCGGCCGCCGCACGGTCGGACGGCAGCCGGAAGTCGGGCCAGCGCAGCCAGCGGTACTCCCAGTCGACGGGCTCCGGTTCGCGGCCCAGCAGATACAGCGCGAAGCCGGGCCGCGGGCCCGGCGGGAGCGGGTGCCGCAGTCCCCGGCCACGTACCAGCCGCCCCGAGGGGAGCCGCAGCACCCCGGCGGTTGTGGGATTCCAGGTCTCGGTCATGCGGCGAGGGTAGACCGGGGCCGGTGGTGGGGTGTGGTGGGGATGGCTCGGAGGCGGAGCGGGACGCGCCCGAGGCCGGATCGATCCGGATCGACGCGGACGAACTGCGCGCGGCCGGAGCTGATGGACGGCTTCCGGCTCACGCTCGGGGGGACGGTTCGTACGCTGTGACGACGTAGAGCGCCTCGTCGTCCACGGCGTTCTCCTCACGGTCCAGCGCGATACGGACCGGGTGGCCGTCGCTCGCGTACTCCGCCTCCGCCTTCGCCGCTCCCTCCTGGCGGGCCAGGGCCAGTTCGGCCAGCAGTTCGCCCAGCGTCGGCACCGCCTCGGGGGCGCTCTCCACCGCGCGGCGCGCGCTGTCGTCCAGGCCGACGGCCTCGGTCACCACGCCGTCCCGGACCGTCACCCGGAAGGTGCCGATCAAGGCCCGTTCCCCTTCGGCCGACTTGAGTGTGTAGGCGTACGCGGCGGGTTCTTCCCAGGGCTGTTCTTCCCAGGCCGGGGGCCGGGCCGGGGAGCCGTCGTCGGTGCCGCAGGCCGGGAGGGCGCACAGCAGGCCCGCGAGGAGGGCGTGCCGGGCCCGGGTGCGGGCGCGGGCTCGCGAACGGGCGCGTACGGCGGTCATGGTGGTCCCCCTTCGACACGGCTGTCCCTGGGACGCCGTTCGGCCGGAGAACGTTCGATTGACATCCTCCCCCTCTTAAAAGAGGGGGATTCCAACCTATTTGGGCTGAGGTT
>NZ_JBHTZD010000049.1:4693-12237 GCF_042790455.1 Streptomyces sp. NPDC056734 | reverse complement strand
GGGGCTGCGGATAAGGCGGGTAACCGGTACGAGGACTGGTGGACCGCGCTGAGGGTGGCGGAGTTGCTGCGGGGGCGGGCGTCACGGATCCGCCTGGAGCCCCCGGGGCCGGCGGGCGCCGGGATCGAGTTCGAGCTCGAGGCGGACGACGGCACGTGGTGCGAGCAGGTGAAGGACGTTCCCTCGAAGGGGGCGTGGACCTTGGACGCTGCGGGGAAGATCCTCAAGGTGGTCACGGGGCATCTCGCAGAGGGCAAAAAAGTGCGCCTCGTGCTGTCCACGGGGGCTCCTGAACTGCATGATCTTTCTCAGCGGGCCCGTGCCGCGGAAACGCTCGCCGAGTTCGAGGGGATCATTACCAAGGCCCAGCTTCCCCAGTTCGTACAGGTGCTCGGGAACTGGTCTGTGAACGGGGTGCCGGTCGACCGGGAGGTCGGCTGGCGGTATTTGCAGGCCGTGCACGTGGAGCACTACTCACCGGAGGCGCTGCGCCGCCTGGTGGTCTCTGAGTATGAGCTGCTGTTCGTCGGCGATCCGGAAGTGATCGTCAGGCAGCTGAGCGGCTATCTCGACGAGCACCTGCACCAGCGCCTCACCGGCTCCCAGATCCGCAGCCACCTTTTGACCGTGCCGGGAGTACGCCCACGGCTGCTGGCTGGTGACACCGGAACGCTCACAATGCTGGCCGGGACCGTCGAGCGCTTTGTGCGGCGTGTGTGGCGGGACATGCCTGTGTTCGGGATGGCTGCTCGTCCGCACGTGGAGCAGTTGTACGAACGCCTGGTGGCTGAGGGCGGTCCGCAGATTGTGGTCTGTGAGGGCGGGGCTGGCTTGGGTAAGTCGGCGGTTGTCACCGACGTCCTGGTCCGGCTGAGCGAGCAGGGATGGCCGGCGGCCGCGGTCCGGATGGACGGTGCTGACGCGGGCGTGCAGACGGCCAAGGAGCTGGGAACGAAGATGACCCTGCCGGACTCGCCGGCGGTGCTGCTGGCTGGGGTCGCGGACGGAGACCCGGCGCTGTTGGTGATTGACCAACTGGATGCGGTCAGTACCTACAACGGCAGGATGTCGGATGCTTACGAGGCCGTCGAGGATGTGCTGGCGCAGCTAGTCGTTGCCCCGAACGTCAAGGTGCTCCTGGTAGCCCGCACCGTCGATATCGACAACGACCGGAGGCTGTCCGGGCTGGTCGCCGACCGCACCCGGACGGCGCGTTTCCCCCTTGGCGTTCTGGACGTGGAACAGGTGCGCGCGGTCCTGGTCGCCAGCGGAACAGACCCCGACGGTCTGGGGCCGGTGACGTTGGAGTTGCTGCGGACTCCGTTGCACCTCTCGGTCTTCAGCCGTTTGTCTCCCTCGGCACACGCCGCTTCCTATCGGACTTTGCAGGAGCTGTACGTCCGCTACACAGATGAGCTGCGCGAGGAGATCGAGCGGCAGGTCGCCGCGCTGGACTGGCGGGGTATCACGGGCACACTGTGCGCCTCTATGAGCGAACGCGAAACGCTCCAGGCGCCCGCGGCGCTCCTGGATGGTTTTGCCCGCCAGCACATCAGGGTGCTCGAGTCGCATGGCGTGTTGGTGCGCGACGCGGAACAGATCGGGTTCTTTCATGAGACGTACTTCGACTTCCTTTTCGCCCGGTCTCTCATCTCCACCGAAGCGGACATCCACGACTTTCTCGCTGCTTCTGGCCAGTACTTGTTCCGCCGGGCTCAGACCCGGCAGATTCTTGAGCACCTCGCTGGCACCAATCGAGATCGTTTCCGCGTCACGGTCGCCCAGCTTCTGAGCTCTGACCGGATCCGTTCCCACCTGCACGATGTGATCATCACGGTCCTCGGACAGCTCGATGCCGCCTTGCCGGATTGGCAGGCCATCGAACCGGTCGCCTGGGGCCTTGCTCCTGTGGCAGGCAAGGTCCGCGGTCTGCTCTCCCGGCCGCAGTGGTTCGACGCCGCCGACCACGATCAGAGGTGGGAACGCTGGCTGAGCGCGCCGCAGACTGCCGACGCGGCCTTCGCGGAGCTCCTGGCCGTCGCGCGGCATCGGCCCCGGCGTGTCGCGGAGCTGGTGCGACCGTACGTGGGCACGACGCCACAGTGGGGGCAACGGCTCCTGGGGCTGATCGAGTGGGCTCTTACAGCCGACCTCGTCGATCTTGCCGTCGGCCTGATCGAAAGAGGCCATGCGGACGAGGCCCGTGGGCCTATCGCGGTCAACAGTGACTTCTGGTCGCTCCTCTACAGCCTTGCCGAAACCGCTCCCGCTCCCGCGGCCCATCTTGTCGGCGCCTACCTGCGCCGTCACCTTGCCCGAGCGCGCGCCGACGGCTCCGGCGATCCCTTCGCGTCCAAGCACCTGTCCACGCACTCGCAGTTTGCCAGCACCGTCCTCGCCCGCATCGCGAAGGCCGAGCCGGAGGCCTATGTAGAGCAGGTGCTGCCCTTTGTCATCGACGTGGCCACCGCTGGCAGCACGGACCGGACCGATGCGTACGCCCCCGGCGGCCGTTGGGCCTACCGCCATGTAGGCGGCCACAGCGTTGACACCGCGCTGCTGGCCGCAATCGACACGTCGCTGCGTGCCCTGGCCGCTCACGCCCCAGTTGCTGCTGCCGACGCTCTGCAGCAGCTGACCGCATCGCCGGTTCAGGAACTGCGCTTTCTCGCCTGCCGCGCCTACACCGTCATAGACCGGGCCGACGAGGCGATCTCCTGGCTCCTGACGGATGAGCGCAACCTGCGCTTGGGATGGCTGGACAGCCCACGCTGGTCTTCACGTGAACTCATCGAAGCAGCCACACCCCACTGCAGTGACGAGACTCTGGAGTGCCTGACCGGAGTGCTGCTCAGCCACTACACGGCATGGGAGCGCCGACGCCGGAAGGGGCAGCACAGCGCGTGGGGCTGGGCCCAGTACGAACTGTTGTCGGCAATCAGTTCCTCGCGCCGTACTGATGAGGTGCGGCGGCGGCTTGCTGAATGGCATGACTGACGTTCAGTGGCACCGAGCCCTGGACAAGTACGCCAAACCCCGGCCCGAGCGCTTCTGGCCGCCTCAGGGGGGAGCTTACGAACTCGCCCAGACCCTGCGCAGCCGCGCGGAACAGGAACCTGACCGCTTCACCGAATTCGCCTTCTCCCTTGGCTCCGGCTCACCGGCCGCCTACCTGCTCGCGATCGTGGAAGCAGTCACGCCTCACCTGGACGCCGACCGCTGGGAGCAGTTGGCTCTCCACACCCACCAGACCCTCGGCCCCGCCGCCGCGCCCACGATCTGCCGCGCCCTCCAGTCGGCTCCGCAGAACTTCACTTCCGCTTCGCTGCCAGTGCTCGACAGCTACACCACGGATCCCCACCCCGAGCAGGACATCCGCGATGCCGATGCAGAGGGAACCCGAACGGATCTGCTGACCGCCGGCATGAACGCCACCCGCGGCCAGGTAGCGCTCACCGTTGCCGCCCTGCTCTTCCACGGCAGTGAGCACCTGCACGCCTTGACGCCCCTAGTCACCCGCCTCGCCAACGACCCCGTGCTTGCTGTCCGAGTCTGTGCCGCCCAGGCCGTGCTGGCCCTGATGCACCATGACCCTCAGATTGCGCTGGACACCGCTGAACAACTCCTGAACCACCAGGACGCCAACGTCTACAACGCCTCCACCACCCAACGGCTGCTCATCAACACACTGGTCCGTGACCCCTCACGCTTCGCTGCCCACCTCTCCCGGGCCCTCCAAGGGCCGGGCGATACGGCCGAACTCGCCGGCCAGTCCTGGGCTGTTGCCACTATCCACGGATTCCTCACCCCGGACCTCCCGAACAGCACGCACGAACTCAACGCCCTCGCCCGCCGTGGGGCGGCAGCAGTCTTCGCCGACAACATCGACCACTACCCGCACCTTGTCCCGCTGTTCAACGACGACGACACTGACGTGCGAAAGAACGCCTCCCAAGGCATGCGGCAGGCATTCGACCTGCTTCCTGCGCAGGCCGACGAACTTGTCAGGGCTTTCCTCGATAGCGACGCGTTCCCCGACCACCTCGAACATCTGGCCTTCGCTCTCTACGACCACACCGGCCCCCTTCCCGCCGTGGCTATTGACGCCTGCGAGCGCACCGTCCAGTACGCGGGCAAAGACCTCGGCGACCTGAGAACCCACCGAGCAGCGGACGGCCACTACCTGGTCTCGGCGGTCCTTCGCCTCTACCGTCAAAGCCCGAGGCTCCAACGAATCCAATGCCTGGACATCATCGACAGGCTCTCGCAAGCAGGTGCCTACGGGTTGAACACGGCTTTGGAGAACGAGCGCTGACCCGACGAATCCCTGGCTCTGGCTTTCCCGAGAATTATCTGAGAGAGAGTCAGAGATGAGGGACGTTTGTTCTGGCTCTCACCTGCGGGGATGGTGCTGGCTGGAGTGCGGTGCGCGCTGCTGTGGGTGGTGGTTGTGTTTGTTGCGTGGACCCCGACTTCGTGGCGGAGCGTGCTGTTTCCCCGGTGACCGGTGTGGTGCGGTGGGTGGTGGTCGACGCCGGTTCGTTTGATCTGCAGAGCGAGGCGGTGGCTTTTCTGGCGTCGTTGCGGGCTCGGGGGTGTTCGCCGAACACGGAGCGTGTGTATGCCGGGCGGGTCGCTCTGTACTTGAACTACTGCCGGGTTCGGCGGCTGGACTGGCGGACTCCCGGCTTCCTGGATCTGGCCGGGTTGCAGCGGTGGCTGATCGAGACGCCGCTCCCGCTCCGCGCCGACCAGGTGCGGCCCGGTTCTGTCCGTTACCGGTCGCGGGGGACGGCGAACGCGGTCATGACGGTGGTAGGGGAGTTCCTGCGGTTCGGTGCTGTGCACGGCTGGGTGCCGGCCGATACGACGGCGTTGCTGTCCCAGCCGAAGTTGCTGCGTTTCACCCCGGCCGGCTTCGATACCGGCGAATCGGGCCAGCGGCGCCAGGTCGAGGCGGCTGTGTTCCGCTTCCGGGTCACCGAGCTGGGCTATGAGGACCTCAGCGGTGAGCAGATCCGCCGGATGATCGCCCTGGCGGCGAGTGCCCGTGACCGTTTCCTGATCGCGTTGCTGGCGTGTACGGGGCTGCGGATCGGTGAGGCGCTCGGGCTGCACCGCGGCGATATGCATCTGCTGGCCTCCTCCCGCGTGGTGGGCTGCGGTATTGAGGGACCGCACGTGCATGTCCGCCGCCGTGTGGACAATCCCAACCGCGCCCTGGCGAAGTCCCGGCGCCATCGCTTCGTGCCGGTCACCGCCGACCTGGTCGCACTGTATACCGACTACCAGTACGAACGCGACGATGTGGCCGAGGCTGCGGAGTCGGAGATGGTGTTCGTGAATCTGTTCCGTGCGCCGCTGGGGCGTGCGATGTCGTACCCGAATGCCAAGGAGATGTTCGACCGGCTGGCGCGCGCTCTCGGACAGGCGTGCCGTCCGCACATGCTGCGTCACTCGGCGGCGACCCGCTGGCTGCGTGACGGCGTCGACCGCGATGTGGTGCAGCGGCTCCTGGGCCACACCTCGCCGTTGTCGATGGAGCGCTACCGGCACGTCGACGACGTCGAGGCGCGGGTGGCGGTCGAGCGCGTCGGTTCCCTGAGGGAGCTCCGATGAGCAGCATCTCGTCCGCGCTGTCGCGGCTGCCCGCACCGCGCACCGAAAGCGCGGGGGATCTCGACGGCGGGGGACGGGCTGCGTGGCTGCGAGGCCATCTCGATCCCACCTGGCGGGCGAGTGAATGGCGCCAGGACTGCTGGCTGTTCACCGGCAGCGTCCACGAGCCGCGCAGTTCAGTTGCGCTGTGCCGTACGGAGGCGTGCGACACCGTGGTCTCGCCGGCCAACATCTTCTGCCCTTTCTGCAAGGAGGAGCAGAAACGGTCGCCGCTGCCCGACGCGGAGTTCGCGCGAGTCTTCGTGCCGGTGCGTAACCGGGTTGCCTTCGGCGGTGTTCCGGAGCAGTACAGCTTCACGAAGGACGGGCAGCGCTGTGTCCGGCCCCGCTACTGCAAAGAACTGTGCGCCACGCACTACACCCAGTGGAAAACCCACACCACCCGCAAGACCGCCAGCCGGTGGGAGGACACCGCCGTCCCGTATGCCGATACCCCTGCCTGCCCGGCTCCTGCCTGTCCGCTGCCGGGCCTGTACGGCCGGGGCCTGTGCCGGCACCACGCGCAGCGCTTCCGCGAGCACCGCCGTACCCACCCGGACGCGGACGTGGCGCTGTGGGCGGCCCAGCAGCCCCCGTACCTTGCCCCGCACCAGTTCAGCCTCCTGCCGCTGCCCGAACCGCTGCGCTGGGAGGTCCTCTACGGTCTGCAGCAGGTGGATCCGTGGCTGCGGATCTTCGAACCCCCGCAGGTCCGGCGCATGGTGCGGGACCTCGCCGCGGCCACCACGCTCATCGGCGACATCACGGACCAGCAGATGTGCCCGCGCTCCACTGTCGCGGTCCTGCGGATGCTCGGCCGCGTGCGTACGGCGGTCCGGGCGGGTCACGCGCAGCACACGGGCACCGCGCTGGCACAGGACGACATCCTGGACCTGCGTGCGCTGGGCCAGCGCTCCCGTACCCCGGCTGGCATCCGGCAGCCCAAGACAGTCGACCTGCGCACCATCCGGCAACCGTGGCTGCGCGGCCTGCTGCGCACCTGGACCGTCCAGCAGCGCCCGGGAGCGGACGAGTTCGCCCGCACGCTGCGCGGCGTGGAGCTCGCCTCCCGAGCCCTCGCGCAGCGCCCGGGAACCGACGACCCCACACGGCTTCGCTACGACGACGTCACCGCCGTGGTCGAAGCGTTCCGCACCGCACTGAAACTGGACGGCCAACTGGCCGGCTGGAACTACCGCATGTCCATCTCCAGCCACTTCTTCGCCCTGATCGACTACGGCCGCCGCTCAGGTACCACCGACACCCTCTCGGCCGCCTTCGTCCGTGACCCCGCCCTCCACCGCATCCCCGAGCAGGAGGCCAACGAGGACGAGATCGGCAAGGCGATCCCCGAACCGGTGATCCGCCAGCTCGACGCACACCTCCACCTCCTCGGCCTGGGGCGGGCCCGCGGTCAGCGCACCCTCGCCCCCGAAGACCTGCAGCTGATGTACCGCACGCTATACACCTTGCTCAGAGACACCGGACGCCGACCCCTGGAAGTCTGCTCCCTGCCCCGCGACTGCCTGGAAACCCGCAACGACCAGATCTCCCTGGTCTGGAACAACCACAAGGCCCGCCGCCACCGCAGACGCCTGCCCATCACCACACCCACCGCCCACGCCATCCGCACCTGGCACGAACGCCGAGAACAGCTCCACACCAGCCTCCCGCCCACCGGCGCCGACTACCTCTTCCCCGCCCTCACCCACCTCGCCACCCGCCACTACCTGCACACCAGCTACCTCAGCGAGATCCTGCGCCACTGGGTCGACTCCATCCCCCACCTGCACGGCGAAGGCACCGACACACAGGGCAACCCGCTGCCCTTCGACCGCTCCCTCATCTACGCCTACGCCTTCCGCCACTCCTACGCACAACGCCAG
>NZ_JBHTZD010000049.1:0-4594 GCF_042790455.1 Streptomyces sp. NPDC056734 | reverse complement strand
TCGACCGCTCCCTCATCTACGCCTACGCCTTCCGCCACTCCTACGCACAACGCCAGGAGATCGAGGAAGCCAGCACCATCCTGCGCAAAGCCCGCGCCGGCAACACCCACACGCTCCTGCCGCTCACCACCGTGCCCAGGACCGACCCGACATGAACCCCCGCGGCAACCCGCACACTCTCGCCCAGGCCCGCCGCCGCGCCAGCCTCGACAAACACCAGCGAGCCCTGACCGCACTCACCACCCTGGAACAACAGGGCGAAAAGATCACTCACACCGCGGTCGCCCGCGCCGCCGGCGTCTCCACATGGCTCACCTACACCGAAGGCATCCGCGAGCACATTGAAGCCGCACAACAACGCCAGCACCCCACCACCCCCTCGCCCGCCCGCACCCGCAGCACCACCGCCACGCTGCGCACAGAACTCGAGCTCGCCAGGCAGGAGATCCGGACCCTGAGGGAAGACAGAGACCGGATGAGGAAGGCCGTCCAGCACCAGCTCGGGCAGCAACTCGACGCCCTCGACACCGGGCACCTGACCGAACGCGTCGACGAACTCACCCGGAACAACCAACGGCTCGAAGACAGCCTCCAGCAGGCCACCGACGACAACCACCGGCTCCAGGCCCGCGTGGGCACCCTGGAAGCAGACCTGGCGGCAGCACGCACCAGCCTCCGACGGATGATCCGAGAGGAGAACACCAACCGCTGAGGCGGGTCCAGACCCCCCGCAGGACACGCCACGCTTCAGCAACCCGACAGACCCTGCTGCTAAGCCCAGTCGACTCCAAGTTCGGTGAGTGCGGTGCGCTGGTCGTGGGTGAGTTTGTCGCGGCGGGTTTTGGTGTTGGAGATCCATACGCCGAGCTTGTGCTGGTGTTCCTGGCCGTCGATGACGACGGCTTCGACGTGCCCTCTCGGTACTGCCTTGTGGGCGCCCTCGCGCTGGACCCACTGGGCGAGGGCCGCCAGACCGCGCTGGAAGCCTGATGCTTTCCCGGATGCCTTCGAGCCGTCCGTGGTGGCTGGTGCGGGCTGTTCGGCGGGCTTCACTCCCAGGCTTGAGAGTCTGCGCTGCTGCTCCTCGGAGAGCTGGAACCAGTCGTGGGACTGTCGTTGCAGCCATCGTCCGAGGTCGTCGCCTTCGAAGAGCACTCCGGGCTCGACGGCCGGGAGGATGCCGTCGGGTTCGTCGGCGGTGAGGTCGGTGAGGACGCGGTAGTGGCGCTGCCAGTCGAGGGGCCAGGGGCAGTTCCAGTCGGGGTCGATCGCGGCCAGCTGCGCGGCCCGGACCGTGGCGCGTTCGGGGTTCTTGCCGAGGCCGTGGAGGCGGCGGAGGTTGGCCATGTGTTCCCCGACCGGGGCCAGTTCGCTGTCGGCGTTGCCCCATACGGCGTCGCGTCGGGGGGCGAGGTGGCCGTGGGCGCGGTGGTAGGAGCGCAGGACGGCGAGTTTGGTCTCCCAGGCTTCCTCGCCGGGTTCCCACACCATGCCGGCCTCGTCGAGGAGTTCCTGGCGGTGGTCGTCGAGTTCACCGGCGCGGTAGGTCCGCCGCTGCTGGTGGACCCAGCGCCCCAGGGGGAAGTCCTTCGTGACGCCCACCGTGGTCTCGGTGTCGTAGGGGACGGCGTACAGGCCGGTGATGTGGTGCTCCTTCCTCCAGCGCAGCAGGGCCTGGTAGCCCTCGAGCCACACCAGGGATTCGGGCCGGTAGACCCGCGTGCGCAGGAACGCCGCGATCGTCGCCGCGTCGCGGGGGCTGGAGAAGTTCAGCAGCACGGACTCCACCGCCCCCTGCGCACCGTCCCGCTCCTCGGCACCGTCTCCTTCGCCGCCGGCCCCGACGATCCGCCCGTCCTCGTCGCGGACGAGGTGGTGCGGCTTGGTCCGCGGCTGCCTGGTCAGGGCGTGGGAGGCGAGTTGTTCGACGAGGCGTTCCGAGTGGGAGCGCAGGCCCTGGAGAACGGCCGTGAGAGGGCGGAACGAGGCGCTGGCGACCATGTCGGTGGGATCTTCGCCGGGTTGAAGGAAGACGGGCACGATGATCCGCGCGACCTTGGCGGTGCCGTCGGGGTTCGGGCGCAGGGCGCGGCCGATGTTCTGGACGATCTCGACCTGGGAGCCGCGGGTGTCGGCGAAGCAGATCGCCTCGACACCGCGCGCGCCGGTGATGTCGACGCCCTCGCCCAGGACCCGCACGGAGGCGAGGAAGGCCCGGTGCACGCGTCTATTGTCGGCGTCGAGGCCGTCGGCGAACTGGCGCAGGACTTCGCGGCGTTCGGCGACGAGGTGGTCGCCGCACAGCCACGCCGACCACACCCGGTCCGGGGGCACGTGGCGGCCGGCCTCCAGCTCGTAGAACTCCGCGTCGATCGACGACTTAGGCAGGGCGTCCGCGCCGGCCAGGTCCCTGTCGGAGACCTCGGCTGCGTACAGCCGGGCTGCCGTCTGCGGCATCTTCTCCGCGAACGCGGCGGCTTCCTCGACCCGCTGGTGGAACGTCATGACCGTGCGGAGGTTGCGTGCGGCGGTGTGCTCCAGGAGGGCGGTCTGCAGCAGCGCCAGGCGCCGGCCGCGCAGCGCCTCCTCCGACAGCCCGAGGACGGGGGAGGGGTCGCGGATCTCCAGCACGTCGATCTCGAACCCGGCGAGGATGCCCCGCTCGATCGCCTCCGACAGACCGAGCTCGAACAGCCACTCGCCATACGGCCCGTCGGGGTCGCTGGCCATCGTCGCGATCTCCAGCTCCCGGCCGCCCGCGCCGCGCTGAGGGCGGGGCGAGGCGAGGATGCGCGGGGTCGCGGTCAGATAGAGCCGGAAGCCGGCGGGGATGCGGGCGTTGTCGTGGATCGCCGCCCACGGCCGCCCGAGATCACCGGTGGTTGAGTGGGCTTCGTCGACTACGGCGAGGTCGAACGGGGCCATTGTCTGTCCGTACAGCCGTTCCCCGCCCGCCAGAGCAGCCTCCAGCGGCCCGCGAACGCGTCCCTGACCCAGCGGGTCCTCCGGGTCGTCGCGGTCCACCAGGGAGGCGTACGTGGCGAACACAACCACCGGCCCCTTCCCCGCCCACAGCGCCAACTGGATTGCGTTCGTGGTGGTCCGTACGCCCAACTGCTCCAGGACCTCGTCCTTCTCCAGCGAGCACACCGCGACCATCGGCCCGTGGTGGCCGACCCTCCGCCACGCCTGGGCGGTCTGCACGAGCAGGTCGAGGGTGGGGACCATGACAAGGATCCGCCCGTCGCGGAAGCACTCCCGCGCAGCCCACGCGGCCGTGATCGTCTTTCCGGACCCCGTGGCGGACACCACCGTGGCGCGCGCCCCTTCTTCGGGAACCGATGATCTTGCAGGGAATCCGACCCACTTACGGATACGTGCAGTCGCATCCACCTGGTGTTCCCTGAGCACGATTTTCTGAATTCCAAACTGCACTGTCATCTGTTCCTCTTGCCGAGAGTCGCGTTGCAGCCGATGCCTCATCGAGCGGGGGGTGAGTTTTTGAGCACCGAGTCCTTTGAGGCCCCATTCATCGAGCCCGGAGTAGACCGTTGCCGTTCGGCATTGCGGTGCCAACATGCACTCAGCTTCCCCGCGGTAGACGGCCACAAGAGAGTCAGCTCCTCGCCACCAGGTGTCTGCGCGTCCGGCAACCTCCAAGACCGGTTCAAAGCCGTCGAGTTGCAGTGCCTCCACGGCTTCACCGGTCACCGTGGTGATAGTGAGGGCGCACCGGCGGGCATGGTCTGCGAGGGCCACCGACTCCACCCATCCCTTGATGCTGTCATGCAGAGGCACCCAAGTGCCGGCATGGATACCGAACTCCCCCTCAGGACCGATCATGAAGGCGTAGGGAAGCGCGGTGCGCTGCAGCCCGGCCCCGAACCACCAGCCCTCCGCCTCCACCCCCTCAGGAACGTCCGCACTCAGCGAACTGGGACCGCCGTCGTAGTGCGGAGACGGAGGGAGAGCTATCTCGCCCCAGATTTCCTGATACGCCACAGCACGGTCAATCTCCGCTGCCGGGATTCCATGCTCCAGCCACCGGGCCCGGTGCTGCTCCACACCAGGATCAGGAATCCGGTAACCGTGGATTCGGACGAAATATTGAGCCCTGCGCGTAAGCCCATCAGGAATCTTTCCCTGATCGTCACTTGATCCACCTCATCGACTCTGCTCACCCTGTCGAGCTCACACAGCCTTGATGGTGTAACTAGTTTCTCCCAACTCTACATGCTGCATCACATGGAGGCATGCACTACGCTGAAACTCGACACGAACGAGCAGCCCCTCCCCGTAGCCAGCCAGGCCCGCGCCAGCGGGCCCGAAGGGACTGGAGGCGCAGCCGGAAGGACCGTTGAGGGCAGGGGAGCGCAGCGGACCTGCCCGGCCGGCCTGGAGCGTCAGCGGAGGGCCGGATCCAGGACAAGTCCTGCTGCTCCGGGAGCGCAGCGGACGGAGCGGCAACCTGACTGCGCAGCAGTCAGGTTGAGTGGGACGCGCAGCGTCCCGCCAGCGCTCCCGCGGAGCGGGAGCGCAACAACCGCGCGCGGCGCGGTTGTTCGCTTGCACATCGCGCAGCGATGTGGTACCC
>NZ_JBHTZD010000048.1:0-24159 GCF_042790455.1 Streptomyces sp. NPDC056734 | reverse complement strand
GGCCGGAGCCGGAGCCGCCGGGGCGGCGGCCGGGGCCGCGCCCGCCTCGCCGATGACCGCCAGCTTGGCGCCGACCTCGGCGGTCTCGTCCTCGGCGACCACGATCTCCAGCAGCGTGCCCGAGGCGGGCGCCGGGATCTCGGTGTCGACCTTGTCGGTCGAGACCTCCAGCAGCGGCTCGTCGGCCGTGACGCTGTCGCCGATGGCCTTCAGCCAGCGGGTGACGGTGCCCTCGGTGACGGACTCGCCGAGCGCGGGCAGCACCACATCGGTGCCGGACGCCGGGACGGCGGCCGGAACCGCCACGGGAGCCGGAGCGGCGGGCGCCGCGGGGGCGGCCGGGGCCTCGGCGACGGGCGCCGGGGTGACGGGCGCCGGAGCGGCGGGGACCGGCTCGGCCACAGGGGCCGGAGCGGCGACCGGGGCCGGAGCCGCGACCGGAGCCGGGGCGGGCTCGGCCGCCGGTGCCGGGGTCGCGGCCGGGGCGCCGGAACCGTCGTCGATCAGCGCCAGCTCGGCGCCGACCTCGACGGTCTCGTCCTCGGCCACCTTGATGGAGGCGAGGACACCGGAGACGGGCGAGGGGATCTCGGTGTCGACCTTGTCGGTCGACACCTCCAGCAGCGGCTCGTCGGCCTCGACGCGCTCGCCCTCGGCCTTCAGCCAGCGGGTGACAGTGCCCTCGGTGACGCTCTCGCCGAGCGCCGGAAGGGTTACGGAAACCGCCATGGTTTCGGTTGCTCCTTACGAATTGCGGAAGTCTGTGTCGTCGCGCCCGGGGGCTGTCAGTCGTGCGAGTGCAGCGGCTTGCCGGCCAGGGCCAGGTGGGCCTCGCCGAGCGCCTCGTTCTGCGTCGGGTGGGCGTGGATGAGCTGGGCCACCTCGGCCGGCAGCGCCTCCCAGTTGTAGATCAGCTGGGCCTCGCCGACCTGCTCGCCCATACGGTCGCCGACCATGTGCACGCCGACCACCGCACCATCCTTGACCTGGACGAGCTTGATCTCGCCGGCGGTCTTCAGGATCTTGCTCTTGCCGTTGCCCGCCAGGTTGTACTTCAGAGCGACGACCTTGTCCGCGCCGTAGATCTCCTTGGCCTTGGCCTCGGTGATGCCGACGGAGGCGACCTCCGGGTGGCAGTACGTCACCCGCGGCACCCCGTCGTAGTCGATCGGGACGACCTTCAGGCCGGCGAGCCGCTCCGCGACCAGGATGCCCTCGGCGAAGCCGACGTGCGCGAGCTGGAGCGTCGGGACCAGGTCACCGACGGCGGAGACGGTCGGCACGTTCGTCCGCAGGTATTCGTCGGCGAGGACATAGCCGCGGTCCATGGCGACCCCGGCCTCCTCGTAGCCCAGGCCCTGCGAGACCGGGCCGCGGCCGACGGCGACGAGCAGCACCTCGGCCTCGAACTCCTTGCCGTCGGCCAGCGTCACCTTCACGCCGTCGGCGGTGTACTCGGCCTTCGAGAAGAAGGTGCCGAGGTTGAACTTGATGCCCCGCTTGCGGAACGCGCGCTCCAGCAGCTTCGAGGAGTTCTCGTCCTCGACCGGGACCAGGTGCTTCAGGCCCTCGATGACGGTCACGTCGGTGCCGAAGGACTTCCACGCGGAGGCGAACTCGACGCCGATGACACCGCCGCCGAGCACGATCGCCGACTTCGGCACCCGGTCCAGTACCAGCGCGTGGTCGGAGGAGATGATGCGGTTGCCGTCGATCTCCAGGCCCGGCAGCGACTTCGGCACGGAGCCGGTCGCGAGCAGGATGTGGCGCCCCTGGATCCGCTGGCCGTTCACATCCACGGAGGTCGGGGAGGACAGCCGGCCCGAGCCCTCGATGTAGGTCACCTTGCGGGACGCGATCAGTCCCTGGAGGCCCTTGTACAGGCCCGAGACGACGTCGTCCTTGTACTTGTGGACACCCGCTACGTCGATGCCCTCGAAGGTCGTCTTGACGCCGAACTGCTCGCTCTCGCGAGCCTGGTCGGCGATCTCGCCCGCGTGCAGCAGGGCCTTGGTGGGGATGCAACCCCGGTGCAGGCAGGTGCCGCCGACCTTGTCCTTCTCGATCAGGGCGACGTCCAGGCCCAGCTGAGCCCCGCGCAGTGCCGCGGCGTACCCGCCGCTGCCACCGCCGAGGATCACTAGGTCGAAAACGGTGCTGGCGTCGTTCGCCACGTCACGTCCTCCATGCATGTGCGCCACGCCGGTCTCCGCTGACCGGTCGGCGGCTGGTGTCCGGCCGCTCTTTTGCCTTCGGCCCTGGAAAGGGGGCCCTGTCCTGCCGTCGCCCATCTTCGCACTTGTCACGCCCGGAGGAGACGCGGGGCAATGGTGTGAGACACCACACCCCGCGTCTCGGCTCCCGCGCCCCGAAGGGGCGCGGGGAACTGCGCGACCAGCCACATACAGCCCGTACTCGCCGCATAACAGCACCAACCGAGCTAGAAGGCGAACATCACCCCAGATCCCCCGAAGCCGCCAGCTCGGCCAGCCGCACCAGCGTCCGCACCGACGACCCCGTCCCGCCCTTGGGCGTGTACCCGAACGGCCCGCCCTCGTTGAACGCGGGCCCGGCGATGTCGAGGTGCGCCCACGTGATCCCCTCGCCGACGAACTCCCGCAGGAAGAGCCCGGCCACCAGCCCGCCCCCCATCCGCTCGCCCATGTTCGCGAGGTCGGCGGTCGGGGAGTCCATCCCCTTGCGCAGGTGGTCGGGGAGCGGCATCGGCCAGGACGCCTCCCCGACCGACTCGGCCGCGTCCACGATCGCCGCGCGGAACGCGTCGTCGTTGCCCATCACACCGAAGGTGCGGTTGCCCAGCGCCAGCACCATCGCGCCGGTGAGCGTCGCCACGTCCACGATCGCGTCCGGCTTCTCCTGCGACGCCGCCCACAGCGCGTCGGCGAGCACGAGACGGCCCTCGGCGTCGGTGTTGAGCACCTCCACCGTCTTGCCGCTGTACATCCGCAGCACATCGCCCGGCCGGGTCGCCGAGCCCGAGGGCATGTTCTCGGCCAGCGCCAGCCAGCCGGTGACATTGACCTTCAGACCGAGCCGCGCGGCGGCGACCACCGCGGCGAACACGGCCGCGGCCCCGCTCATGTCGCACTTCATCGTCTCGTTGTGACCGGCCGGCTTCAGCGAGATGCCGCCCGAGTCATAGGTGATGCCCTTGCCGACGTACGCGAGGTGCTTGGCCGCCTCGGGGTGCGTGTACGACAGCTTCACCAGCCGCGGGGGCGCCGCCGACCCGGCGCCGACGCCCAGGATGCCGCCGTAGCCGCCCTTGGCGAGGGCCTTCTCGTCCAGCACCTGCACCTTGATGCCGTGCTCCTTGGCCGCCGCGCTCGCCACGGCCGCGAACGCCTCGGGGTCGAGATCGTTCGGCGGGGTGTTGACCAGGTCGCGGGCGCGGTTCAGCTCCCCGGCGACCGCGGCCGCCCGCTCGACGGCCGCCTTGTGGGCCTTGTCGCGGGGCTTGCCGCCCAGCAGCGCCACTTCGGCGAGGGGCCCCTTGCCGTTCTTCCCCTTGGCGTCCTTGCCGTTCTCCTTGCCGTTCTCCTTGTACGTGTCGAAGGCGTACGCGCCCAGCAGCGCGCCCTCGGCGACGGCACCGGCGTCGGCGGCGTCGGACAGCGGCAGCGCGAACCCGGCCTTCTTGGACCCGGCCAGCGCACGGGCGGCGGCGCCCGCGGCCCGGCGCAGCGCCTCGGCGCGGTAACCGGCGTCGCCGTCGGGCTCGGCGCCGAGGCCGACGGCCACCAGGAGGGGCGCCTTGAACCCGGCGGGCGCGGGCACCTTGGTCACCTCGCCCTCGGCACCCGAGGCGCCCAGGGTCTCCAGGACTCCGGCGAGCCGGCCGTCGTACGCCTGATCGACGGCCTCGGCGCCCGCCGCGACGACGGGGCCCTTCGCGCCCTTGCCGACACCGATCACGATGGCGTCGGCCCGCAGGGCGGATGCCCCGGAGGTGCTGAGAGTGAGAGCAGTCACGGTGGTGAAATCTCGCTTCCAGTGTGAAGTTTCTGCGGCCGAACGGTGTGGGCCGGCCGGGCCCGGCAGCCGATGCGCGCTGCGGCCGAAACCGGCATGAGGGTGCGGTCTCGACCGGTGTCCGCACCAGCTCGGCACATATCTGGGAGGAGCCTACGCGCGTGGCGCGGCTCGCTCATTACTGCGGGTGTTCACCCCTGGGCGGCGTCATGGCCATTTCGCGGTCCCGAAGGCCGGTGACCCGGCCCCGGTCCGGACGGCCCTCAGCCCAGCGCCAGTACGACCAGCGCGGCCGTCGCCGCCGTCTCCGCCAGCGCGCCGAACACATCCCCGGTCACCCCGCCGAAGCGGCGGACACAGCGGCGCAGCAGGAGTTCGGCGGCGGCGAGGGCGACCAGGACCGCGAGGGCCGTGCGCCAGACACCGTCCGCGCCGAGCAGCGCGCCGCCCGCCCCGGCGGCGACGGTGACCGCCCCGGCCACGGCCAGCGCGCGGGGCAGCGGTACGACCCCGGCGACCGCCGCGCCCAGGCCCTCGGGGCGGGCGGGGGGTACGCCGGTGCGGGCGGCCAGGGTGAGGGCGAGCCGGGCGACGGCCGCCGAGACGACGGCGGCGAGGGCACCCCGGGTCCAGGAGCCGCCGTAGCTCTGCGCCAGCGCGGCCACCTGGGCGAGCAGGACGAGGACCAGGGTGAGCACGCCGAACGGGCCGATGTCCGACCGCTTCATGACGCGCAGCGCGTCGGCGGCGGGCTTGCCGCTGCCCAGCCCGTCGGCGGTGTCGGCGAGGCCGTCCAGGTGCAGGCCCCGGGTGAGGACGGCGGGGACGGCGACGGAGGCGACGGCCGCCAGCAGCGGGTCCGCGCCGAGGAGGAGGAACAGCAGCCCGAGCGCGGCGGCACCGCCCCCGACCACCACCCCGGCCAGGGGCGCCCACAGCATGCCGCCGCGCGCCGCGTCCCGGTCCCAGCGGACCACCCGTACCGGCAGCACGGTGAGCGTGCCGAAGGCGAAGCGGAGGCCGGGGGCGCCGGGGGCGCCGGGGGCGCCGGGGGGGTCGTGGGGGGTGGTGGGGTTCTCGGGCATTCGGGCAGCGTACGGGACGCCGTGGGCGGTCAAATCCTGACAAATCGCGTAAGAATCAAGGCATGGGGACGTGGTGGGACCGCAATATCGTCGAGCCGGGCAAGCTCCCCCTGCTGCTCGCCCTGACCGCGTTCGTGCTCACCTTCCTGATCACGCGGCTGATCACCCGGCTGATCCGGGCCGGGAAGGGGCCGTTCGGGAACGTCAAGGCGGGCGGGCTGCACATCCACCATGTGGTGCCCGGCGTGGTGCTCACCGTCATCGGCGGGTTCTGCGCGGTGGCGGGCGGACAGCGCGGCTTCGGGTCGGCGCTCGCGGCGGTGGTCTTCGGCATCGGCGCCGGTCTGGTGCTGGACGAGTTCGCGCTGATCCTGCATCTGGACGACGTGTACTGGAGCGAGGAGGGGCGGCGCAGCGTCGAGGTGGTGGTGCTGACCGCCGCGCTCGTCGGGCTGCTGCTGCTCGGCTACTCGCCCTTCGGGGTCAACGGGCTGGACCAGCAGGATCTCCAGAACCGGGGCACGGTCATCGGCACGATCGCGCTGAACTTCCTGCTCTCCCTGATCGCCCTCGCCAAGGGCAAGGCACGGCTCGCGATCTTCGGAGTGATCATCCCGTTCCTGGCCCTGTTCGGCGCGGTCCGGCTGGCCCGGCCCGCCTCACCGTGGGCCAGGCGGATGTACCGGCGCCGCCCGCGCGCCCGCGCCAGATCCCGGCTGCGCGCCTACCACCACGACCGGCGCTGGTCCGGCCCCAGCCGCCGGATTCAGGACTGGATCGGCGGGGCCCCCGACGACCCCGAACCGGCCCGTGCCCCGCTCCGCCGCTGACGCAGCGCCGACAGCGCGCACAGCACCAGCGTCACGGCGATCGCCGCCAGATGCTCCTTGCCGGCCATGTTGTCCTTGATCAGCGTCTCGCCGGCCAGCGCCACGATCACCAGGGCGACGGTCCCGTACGCCCGGTAGCGCCAGGCGACGTACACCGCGAGGCCGACCACCGCCGCCGACGGCCCGGTGTCCAGGACCTGCGCGTCGGACGCCGGGAGCCCGAACGGCCCACCGGGACCCACGGCGATCCCGATCCGGGCGTACAGCGTCCCGGCGAGCGTGGCGGCATAGGCGACGGCGAGGGTGAGGCCCCGCCCGATACAGATCTCCGCGATCCCGAACATGAACAGGATCTGCGCCAGCGCGCCCCACACGGGCAGATCGAGGGCCGGTACGAAGAGGGAGAGCGGCGTGCGGAGCAGCGCGAGCCACAGCGGCTCGTCGGCCCGTACGGCGCCCACGTCCGCCACGACGTCATGGCCCCAGGACTGCTGGTCCACGACATGCAGCACGGCGCTCAGCAGCACCGCGCCCAGCGTCATGGCGACCGCCCGCCACCCGCGCCGACGCAGCCCCGCCCGCACGGTGGCGTACAACGCCCCCCACTCGGCACGGGCCCAGCGAGCGAGGGGCCTCACGGTGATGTCCATCTCGGGGAATTGTGCCGAGTCTGGGGGGTTTGTGCATGGCTGGGGGTGCCGGTAACGCCCGGAGCTTTGCTCGGCTGGTCGGTCAGCGGGTTGCCCCGCCGTCCGGTTGCCTGGCCGTTCGGTCAATAGGCCGCTCGGTGCCTGGCTGCCCGGTCAGTAAGCCGCTCGGTCGCCTGGCTGCCCGGTCAGCGAGCCGCTCGATTGCCGACCAATCGATTACGGGGCTGCTCGATTACGGGGCTGCTCGATTACGGGGCTACTCGGCCGCCGTGCCCTTGTCGCCCGTCTCCTCCTGGCCGACGGGCGTCCCGACCGCAGCCTTCGCCTCCCCGGCCTTCGCCTCCCCGGCCTTCCCTTCCCCGAGGGTCTCCTCGCCGGGGGTCGCCTCCGCAGCCGTTCCCCCGGCCGCAGGCCCCTCCCCGGCCGCCGCGTCCCCGGCCTTCGCCTCCCCGTCCCGCTCCGGCAGCTCCGCCGCCAGTGCCGCCGCGCCCCGTACCAGCGGGAGTGCCAGCAGCGCGCCGGCCCCCTCTCCCACCGACAGCCCCTGGGTCAGCAGCGGCTCCAGCGCCATCCGGTCCAGCGCCTTGGCCTGACCCGGCTCCCCGCTGTCGTGCCCCGCCAGCCACCAGTCCGGCGCCCGGAACGCGATCCGCTGCCCGACCAGCGCGCACGCCGCCGACACCACACCGTCGAGGATCACCGGCGTCTTGCGCACCGCGCACTGGAGCAGGAACCCGGTCATCGCCGCGAAGTCCGCCCCGCCGACGGTCGCCAGCAGCTGCAACTGCTCCCCGAGCACCGGCCGGGCCCGGCGCAGCGAGTCCCGGATCGCCGCGCACTTGCGCATCCACGCCAGGTCGTCGATCGCGAGCCCGCCCCGCCCGGTCACCACCGACGCGTCCGTCCCGCACAGCGCCGCGACCAGCACCCCGGCGACCGTGGTCCCGCCCACGCTCACATCGCCGAGCACCAGCAGATCCGTACCGGAGTCGGCCTCCTCGTCGGCCACCGCGACCCCGGCGCGGAAGGCGGCCTCCGCCTCGTCAAGGGTCAGCGCGTCCTCGATGTCGATCCGCCCGCTGCCGCGCCGCACCCGGTGCCGTACGACATCGGCCGGCAGCGACTCGGGGTCGCAGTCGAGGGACAGGTCGACGACCCGCACCGGCACCTCGGCCCGCCGGGCGAGCACCGACACCGGCCGGCCGCCCGCCAGCACCTCGCGCACCAGGGTCGCGGCGCTGCCCGCGGGCCGGGCGGAGACGCCCAGTCCGGCGATCCCGTGATCACCGGCGAACAGCACCGCCTTGGGCCGCTCGACCGGCCGCACCGGGACCACGCCCTGCGCGGCGGCCAGCCATTCACCCAGCTCGTCCAGGCGCCCCAGGGACCCGGGCGGCACGCTCCGGCGCTCCCGGTACGCCTCGGCGTCCCGGCGCACCCCTCCGTCGGGGCGCTCGATCAGATCGGTGAAGTCGTCGAGATTCAGCGCGCTCATTCGCCGAACAGTACCGGCCCCGCAGGGACGGAACGGAGCCGCGATCGGCACCACGTCAGCGGAGCGTCGTTGCACCCGGGATGACGATCCCATACGTTCCGGTATGCAAGGAATTGCCGCACATAAACCGCACATAAAGGTCCCTCGTAATGGACTCCAGGGAGCCCCAGATGTCCCCGCCACCGCTTCCACCCCCCTCACCCCCCTCACCCCCGGTATTCGCGTCATCGGCCCCGGCGACCGCGCGGCGCCGTGCCGCCTACGCCGCCGAACTGGCCCTGGGCACCGACCGTTTCCACGAGCCGCGCCGCGAGGACTGCCCCTGGTGCGGGTCGGTGAGCCTGCGGGTCCGGCTCACCGCGCCCGACCTGGTGCAGGGCAAGCCGGGCCGGTTCACGCTCGACGAGTGCCGGGACTGCGGCCACGTCTTCCAGAACCCCCGGCTGACCCCCGAGGGCCTGTCCTTCTACCACTGGGACGCCGCCGAGTCCCGCCCCGACGCCCCGGCCCGCTCCCGCCGCCGGCTGCGCGCCACCGCCCGCGCGCTGCTGGGCGTCCCCGAGCCGGAGAGCTGGCTGGACGTCGGCACGGGCGCCGGCGACTTCCCGGACGCCGCCCGCGAACTCTTCCCGTACACGGCCTTCGACGGCCTGGACGCCGGCCCGCGGGTGGTACGGGCCCGGGAGGCGGGCCGGATCGAGGAGGCCCACATCGGCCGGCTGACCGCCCCGGCGACGGCGGCCCGGCTGCGCGCCCGCTACGACGTCGTCAGCCTGCTCCACCACCTGGAGCGCACCCCCGACCCCCGCGCGGAACTCGCCGCCGCGCTGACCACCCTGCGCCCCGGCGGCCATCTGCTGCTGGAGGTGACGGACCCGCACAGCGCGTACGCCGCGCTGCTCGGCAAGTGGTGGCTGCCGCACACCCAGCCGCACCATCTGCATCTGCTCCCGGCGGCCAACCTCCGGGCGGAGCTGGAGTCCCAGGGCTGCGCGGTCCTCACCACGGACCGCCGCGCGGCGCACACCCCCTACGACCTCACGGCCGCGGCGACCCTCCTGCTGACCCGGGCCCTGCCGTCCCCGGACGTCCCCTGGCGGGCGGCGCCCCCCACACCGGGACAGCTCAGGGCACGCAGCGCGCTGACCCGCCTCACCGGCCCCGTGTGCGCCACGGCCAGGGCACTGGACCACTGCCTGGCCCCGGCACTGCGCCGCACGCCGTTCTCCAACACGTACCGGATCATCGCGCGCAAGAGCCGGTAGCCGACCCGCCACCACCGATCCGCCACCCAGGGCCGCCACTCAGGACCGCCACTCAGGGCCGCAGCACGACCACCTGCCCCGCCACCACCAGCAACACCTGCTCGCACTCCCCGGCGACCGCCGCGTTCAGCCGCCCCAGCTCGTCCCGGTAGCGCCGCCCGGACGCCGTGGCCGGGACGATCCCCGACCCCACTTCGTTGGACACGACGACCACCACCCGCCGGGTCGCCCGCACCGCCCCCACCAACTCCCGCACCCGCTCCCGCAGCGCCCTCTCGCCCCCGTCCGCCCACTGGGCGTCGTCCCACGCCTCCACGGTGTCCATGGCGTCGGTCAGCCACAGCGACAGACAGTCGACCAGCAGCGGCGGCCCCTCCTGGGCCAGCAGCGGCACGAGGTCGCAGGTCTCCACGGTCCGCCACGACCCCGGCCGCCGCTCCCGGTGCAGACCGACCCGCGCCGCCCACTCACCGTCCCCGCCCCGCGTCCCCCCGGTCGCCGCGTACACCACGTCCGGGAACGATTCCAGCCGCCGCTCCGCCTCCACCGACTTCCCCGACCGCGCCCCGCCCAGCACCAGCGTCCGCCGCGGCACATCCGGTACGTCCTCGTAGGCGCCCACCGCCAGCGTCGTCCCGTCCGGCACCGCCCGCGCCCCGGCCGCCGCCAGCCGCCGGCGCAGCTCCCGCCCCGGCGGCACGTCATGGTCCAGATGGACGGCGATGACATCGGTGGTGGGCCCGACCGCCCCCACCGCCCGCAGCCGCGCCAGCGCGTCCGGCCGCCCGGTCACATCCGCCAGCACCATGTCGTACGGCTCCGGCGCCCCGTTTCCCTCCTCCAGCCCGGCGGGCGCGCCCCCCGGCGGCAGATACAGCAGCCGTGTGCCGTCCGCCCCCGTCACCGCGTAGCCCGTGCCCGGCGCGTCCATCGCCACCGCCCGCACCCGATGCCCGGTCAGCAACGCCAGCTCGCGCCCGTCCGGGACCCGGCCCGGCTGCGGCAGCCCGGCGGGCACCTCGACCGGCGGCCCGTCGTGCGGATGCGACAGCAGCACCTGCCGCACACCCCCCAGCGACCGCCCCGCACGCGCCGCCGAGAACGCCGCACCCGGCGTCAGATCCAGCAGCAGCGTCCCGTCCACCAGCAACGCGGTGGCGGCCCGGGCGCCCGGCCCCACAGCGCCGGCGCAGTGGGCACAGGAACAACCGGGGCGAGGCATCCCCGAGGGAGCACCGGTACCGAGCAAAGTAACTTCCACCCCCCGATTTTCCCCGCCCCCACCCCACCCCGCCCACCGGGACCCCCCGCCCCCGCCCGCACAGACCCTCAGCGGCGGCGCACCCGGCTCACCGGGCGCGGCTACCGCCGGTCTCCGGCTCGGCGCACCCGGGCTGCCCGCCGCGCGCCCCCGGGGCGTACGGCGCCGCACGGCTGCTGTGGGCCGCCCGGGATCGGAGCCTCCCGCCTACCCGCGATAGCCGTACCCGGGCTGCCGGGAGGGGTGCCGCAGGCCCGGTCGAATGGGATACCTGACCGGTCCGGGCCGGCGCGAAAGGCTTCCCGGACCACCTCGTCGGCTGCCCCGGCCCGTCGGGAGCGGGTCGCCCCGGCCCGCCCTGGTCGGCGTACCAAGGGCCGCCCGCGGCGACGTATCCGGGCCGCACAGGACGGACGGCCGCCCGCCCCGGCCCACCGGCCTGCCCCCAACCCCCCACCCCCTGTGACCAATCCCCTCCGGTCCGCGACCCCCCGCCCCCCGACCGCTTAGGCTCGGGGCGGGGTCGGATCAAGATCTGGCCCGGCTCTGCACGCGCTGACATCAGGGAGGCCCGTATGGCGGCATGGACGTGGCGGTTCGAGAAGGCCGACGGGACGGAGGTGCAGCCCGCTGTGGTTCCGGAGGAGTTCACCACGCAGGGGGACGCCGAGTCCTGGATCGGTGAGTACTGGAAGGAACTGCTCGCGGGCGGTACGGACCAGGTGCGGCTCTTCGAGGACCTCACGGAGATCTACGGGCCGATGAGCCTGCACGCCGCCGCCGAGGCGTGACCGGGGGAGGGGCGGGGCCACTCACCGCCCCTCCACCCCCGTCGAGGGGCGGGGCCACCCACGGCCCCTCCACCCCCGTCGGCTCACTGGTGGCCGAGTGTGACGTCCGCCTTCTGCTCGGTGCCGTCGCGGGTGAAGGTCACCGAGGTCCTGTCGCCGGGGCTGTCCGCCGCCAGCGCCTCCGAGAGGGACGTGATCGTGGTGATGGTGACGTCCCCGAGCCGGGTGATGATGTCCCCGGCCCGGAGCCCGGCCTTGGCGGCGGCGCCGCCGTTCTCCACGGACACGATCGCCACCCCGGCTGGCTGGAAGTCGCTGTCGACCACGGTCCGCCCGACGATGCCGAGCGCGGCCCGCCCCGAGTCGGTGACCCGCCCCTCCTTGATGATCTGGTCGGCGACCGTCGTCACCATGGACGACGGGATGGCGAACCCGATACCGGGCGCTGCGCTGCCCCCGAGGTCGGGATCGGTGGCGGCCAGCGTGGGAATGCCGATGACCTCGCTGTCGAGGTCGACGAGCGCGCCCCCGCTGTTGCCCGGGTTGATCGCCGCCGAGGTCTGGATCATGTTGGCGATGGTGGCGCCCGTACCGCCCCCCGACTGGCTCTCGCTGACGGTCCGCCCGGTCGCCGAGACGATGCCTTGCGTCACGCTCGACGACAGCCCCAGCGGTGAGCCCATCGCCAGCACGATGTCACCGACCTGCACCTTCGAGGAGTCGGCGAACTTCGCCGCCTTCAGCCCGTCCGGCACCGAATCCAGCTTGATCACCGCCAGATCCTGCTCGGGGTAGGCGTACACCAGCTTCGCGGTCAGCGGCTGCTCGTTGTTGGCGGTCGTGACCGCGAAGGACGTCTCACTGCCCACGACATGGGCGTTGGTGACGACATGGCCCTTGTCGTCGTAGAGCACACCGGAGCCCAGATCATTGGCGGCCTGGATCTGCACCACCGACGGCAGTACGTCCTTGATGACCCTCAGATAGTCGTTCTGGAGATCGCTGGTGGCCTTGGGCGCGGAAGCCTGCGCGGTGTCCGAAGTGTCCTCCGCCTCCGCCCCCGACCCCGAGCAACCGGCGACGAGCGCGAGACAGCACGAGAGTGCGACGACCAGCCCGGCAGGCCGCGGCACACGGAATCGGGAAGCGTCCATGCCCCGAGTCTCACGGCGCCGACCCCCGAGGGCCCGCCGTAGTCACCCGAACGGGCACCCGCCCACCGGCCCCTGCCGGACGGCGAGTCAGTCCCGTACCCCGCAAAGATGCAGCAGCGCCGCCACCCCGCGGTACGGGTCCGTGCGGCCCGCCCGCTCCTCCGCGGCCAGCAGATTCTCCATGTCCCGGGGGTCCGGGGGCAGCTCGGCGTCGTCGGCGGCCCGGTCGGTGAACAGCCGCACGCCGTACCAGGCGCGCAGCGGGGCACCGATGCCCGCCAGGGTGCTGGCCAGCGCCGAGCGGCGGTCCGCGCGGACGTCCAGGCCCAGCCGGTTGCGATACGTGGTCGTGTCGAAGGCGGCCAGCGCGGTGGCCCAGTCACCGGCCAGCCCCGCCCGCAGGGCCAGCGCGTCGCCGTTGCGGACCAGCAGGGAGAGCAGCCCGCCCGGGGCCATCACCCGGGCCAGCCCGGCCAGCAGCGGGTCGGGCTCCTCGACGTACATCAGCACCCCGTGGCACAGCACCACGTCGAAACTGCCCGGCAGGAAGTGCACCCCGGTGTCCCGGCCGTCGCCCTGCACGATCCGCATCCGCTCCCGGATGCCCTCGGGCTCCGCGGCCAGCGCCGACCGCGCCGCCGCGATCATCGTGGCGTCCTGCTCGACGCCCGTCACCTGATGCCCGGCGCGGGCCAGCCGCAGCGACTGCGTGCCCTGCCCCATCCCCACGTCGAGCACCCGCAGCCGCCGCCCGACCGGGAACCGCCCGGCTATCTGCTCATCGAGCTGCCGGGCCACCAGCTCCTGCCGTACGACATCACGCAGCCCGCCGAGCATGCCCAGCCAGGCGCGCGCCGCACCCCCGGGGAACGACGCTGCGCTCAGGGCCGCTCTCCGCGCTTGACCTGCGGCTTCGGCAGCCGGAGCCGGCGCATCTGGAGCGCGCGCATCAGGGCGTAGGCGACCGCGCCCCGGCGGTTCTCGTCCGGGAAGCGCTCGGCCAGCAGCTTCTTCAGCCGGAAGCCGGTGACGAACGCGTCCAGCACGATCAGCACGATCACCACCAGCCACAGCAGCAGCGCGATGGACTGGAGCTGGGCCACCTGGACCATGCTCAGCACCAGGATCAGCACGGCCATCGGCAGGAAGTACTCCGCGATGTTGAACCGCGAGTCGATGAAGTTACGGGCGAAGCGGCGCACCGGACCCTTGTCGCGGGCCGGGAGATAGCGCTCGTCACCCCCCGCGAGCGCCTTGCGCTGGCGCTCCATGGCGGCACGGCGCTCCTCACGCGAGCGCTTGGACGCCTCCTTGCGCGTCGTGGGCGTACTGGCCACGCTGCGGCGCTGGGACTGGGCCTCACTGCGCTTGGGCGTGGGCCTGCCCTTGGGGGCCTGCGGGTCACGGGTCTGCTGGGAGCCGGTCACCTGCGCCTGGTCGGCGGCGGTGGCCTTCTCGTCTTTGGCACGGCTACGGAACACAAAACCCAAGGGTACGGGGTACACAGGCATGGACCCCAGCCCCGGGGGGAACGATCCCGCAACACCAGTCGTCTGTAGGGGGACAGAGCGGACGTTGTGTGCGTGTCCGGACGGCCGGTGGGGGAATGGCGCACGACCTGGGGAAGAGCGTCCCCGGGTACCACCTACTCCCTACGCCGGATCGAAGGAGAACGCACTCGTCCTTGGGGAGGAGCGCATCCGACCCGGAACAGTGCGTCAATGGATGCAGGGCCCGTACTGTGGGTTCTGTCGCAGAGCTGGAGCTGTAGTCCGTCAGAAGGGGGCGCGCGAAGCCCATGAGCGGTGTCATGAAGCGTATGGGGATGATCTTCCGCGCGAAGGCGAACAAGGCCCTTGACCGGGCCGAGGACCCGCGCGAGACCCTCGATTACTCGTACCAGAAGCAGCTGGAGCTGCTCCAGAAGGTCCGCCGCGGCGTCGCGGACGTGGCCACGTCGCGCAAGCGGCTGGAATTGCAGCTCAACCAGCTCCAGAACCAGTCCGGCAAGCTGGAGGACCAGGGCCGCAAGGCGCTGGCGCTGGGCCGGGAGGACCTCGCCCGCGAGGCGCTGTCCCGCCGGGCCGCCCTCCAGCAGCAGGTCACCGACCTGGAGACCCAGCACGCCACCCTCCAGGGCGAGGAGGAGAAGCTCACCCTCGCGGCCCAGCGCCTCCAGGCCAAGGTGGACGCCTTCCGTACGAAGAAGGAGACCATCAAGGCCACCTACACGGCCGCGCAGGCCCAGACCCGGATCGGCGAGGCGTTCACCGGCATCTCCGAGGAGATGGGCGACGTCGGCCTGGCCATCCAGCGCGCCGAGGACAAGACCGCCCAGCTCCAGGCGCGGGCCGGGGCGATCGACGAACTGCTCGCCTCCGGCGCCCTGGACGACCCCACCGGCATGGCCAAGGACGACATCCAGGCCGAGCTGGACCGGCTCTCCGGTGGTACGGATGTAGAGCTGGAGTTGCAGCGCATGAAGGCGGAGCTGGCGGGAGGCTCGTCGTCCGGCCAGCAGGCCATCGAGGGCGGCGCCAACCAGTCGCAGTCCTCGTCGCAGTCCCAGCAGCAGCCGCAGGACACCCCGAGGTTCGACAAGCAGTAGCACCCCGGGGCCCACGCCGAGGAGGGCGACATGATCGTACGGATCATGGGGGAGGGACAGGTGAGGCTGGCCGACAGCCACCTCACCGATCTGAACAAGCTGGACGACGAACTTCTCGCGGAGATGGAGACCGGCGACGGCCCCGGCTTCCGCCGCACCCTGAAGGCCCTCCTCCACGAGGTCCGCTCCCTGGGTACCCCCCTCCCCGACGACGCCCTCGAACCCTCCGACCTCATCCTCCCGTCCCCGGACGCCACCCTGGACGAGGTCCGCGACCTGCTCGGCGACGACGGTCTGATCCCGGGTTGATCTTTCGCTGGTTTCTGGCTGGTGTCTGGCTGATTTCTGGGGACGCCGGTCACCCTCCAGCCCGTCCGGCGTTTGAGGACGAGGCCCCTTCAGGGCCGAAGCGGGGGTCTGGGGGCGGCAGCCCCCAGAGAGACCCGAGGTACAACGCCGCAGCCGTACTCACCGGCGTCGACCCCAGTTACCGTAAATCCCCGTGAGCACACTCCACCGCGCCGGCCGCAGGCTCCGCGCACACCCCCTGGTGCTGGACGCAGTCCTCGCCGCAGCCGTCCTGGTGTGCATGATCGCCGGTTCGTTCACCGACTCGCACGGCGACAAGGGCGTCACCTGGGGCATCCGGACGCCCGACGCGCTCGGCCTGGTCCTGATGACCCTCGGCGCCTGCGCCCTCGTCCTGCGCCGCCGCGCCCCCATGGCCGTCCTCGCCGTCACCTGCGCCCTCACGGCCGTGGAGAACGTCTCCAGCGCCGCCCGCGCCCCCGTCGCGATGGCCGCCGTCGTCGCCCTCTACACGGTCGCCGCCCGCACCGACCGCCACACCACCTGGCGGATCACCCTCATCACCACCGTCGTACTGGCCGGCTCGGCGATGCTGGCCGGGCCGCTGCCCTGGTACGCCCAGGAGAACCTCGGCATCATCGCCTGGACCGGCATTGGCGCCACCGCCGGGGACGCCGTCCGCAGCCGCCGCGCCTTCGTCGACGCCATCCGGGAACGCGCGGACCGCGCCGAACGCACCCGGGAGGAGGAGGCCCGCCGCCGGGTCGCGGAGGAACGGCTGCGCATCGCCCGCGACCTGCACGACGTCGTCGCCCACCACATCGCGCTGGTCAATGTCCAGGCCGGGGTCGCCGCCCACGTCATGGACAAGCGGCCCGACCAGGCCAAGGAGGCCCTCGCGCACGTCCGCGACGCCAGCCGCTCCGCGCTCAACGAACTGCGCGCCACCGTCGGGCTGCTGCGCCAGTCCGACGACCCCGAGGCCCCCACCGAACCCGCCCCCGGCCTCGGCCGCCTGGAGGAGCTGGCCGGCACCTTCCGCAACGCCGGGCTGACGGTCGAGGTGGCCCGCGCCGACCAGGGCGTGACCCTGCCCGCCGCCGTCGACCTCGCCGCCTACCGGGTCATCCAGGAAGCCCTCACCAACGTCCAGAAACATGCCGGGACGGCCGCGAAGGCCGAGGTCAGCGTCGTCCGCGTGGGACCGGACATAGAGATCACCGTGCTGGACAGCGGATCGGGGGACAGCCTCACCCCCGCCGACGGCGGCGGCCACGGCCTGCTCGGCATGCGCGAACGCGTCTCCGCCGTACGCGGCACCCTCACCACCGGCCCCCGCTACGGCGGCGGCTTCCGCGTGCATGCGATCCTGCCGGTCAGGACCGTGAAACCCGGGGAGCCCAGATGACCGTACGCGCCACCGCCCGCCCCCGAATACCGGGAGCCCCCGGATGACCATCCGTGTGCTCCTCGCCGACGACCAGGCCCTGCTGCGCAGCGCGTTCCGGGTGCTGGTCGACTCCGAGCCGGACATGGAGGTGGTGGGGGAGGCGTCCGACGGGGCCGAGGCGGTACGGCTCGCGAAGGAGGTGCGCGCGGACGTCGTCCTGATGGACATCCGCATGCCCGGCACCGACGGTCTCGCCGCGACCCGCATGATCAGCGCCGACCCCGCCCTCGCGCACGTACGGATCGTCATCCTGACCACCTTCGAGGTGGACGACTACGTGGTGCAGTCACTGCGCGCCGGGGCCTCCGGGTTCCTCGGCAAGGGGTCCGAGCCCGATGAGCTGCTCACCGCCATCCGGCTGGCCGCCGACGGGGAGGCGCTGCTGTCCCCGGCCGCCACCAAGGGCCTGATCGCCCGCTTCCTCGCCCAGGGCGACGCCTCCGGTGACCACGACCCGGCCCGTGCCGAGCGGCTCGACGCACTCACCGGACGTGAGCGCGAGGTGCTCGTGCAGGTCGCCGGGGGCCACTCCAACGACGAGATAGCCGAACGCCTCGCGGTCAGCCCGCTCACCGTGAAAACCCATGTCAACCGGGCCATGGCCAAGCTCGGCGCCCGCGACCGCGCCCAGCTGGTGGTCATCGCGTACGAATCGGGTCTGGTCCGTCCAAGGGTGGACTGACATCCATCCGGCCCTACTGCACCCGCAGTATGCGCGGGATAAGGATCTGGACCTGGGGGCGACGGATCGGGCCTCGCCGATGGCTCAGTGTGTGGGAGTGGGCGGTCATTCCCGCCCCGGCAGACCCCAGCCCCGCCCCCGGCCACGGAAAAGAGACGCTCACCCATGTCCTGGCTGTCCAGATTCAGCCTCGCGCAACGGGCCCTGATAGGGCTGATGTCCATCATCGCGCTCGCCTTCGGGGCGATCGCGATCCCGCAGCTGAAGCAGCAGCTGCTGCCCACCATCGAACTGCCCATGGTCTCGGTCATCGCGCCGTACCAGGGCGCGTCGCCGGACGTGGTCGAGAAGCAGGTCGTCGAACCCATCGAGGACAGCCTCGAAGCGGTCGACGGCATCTCCGGCGTCACCTCCACCGCCAGCGAGGGCAACGCCGTGATCATGGCGTCCTTCGAGTACGGCCCCGACACCAAGCAGCTGGTCGCCGACGTCCAGCAGGCCGTCAACCGGGCCCGTGCCATGCTCCCGGACGAGGTGGACCCGCAGGTCGTCGCCGGATCCACGGACGACATACCCACCGTGGTCCTCGCCGTGACCTCGGACGAGGACCAGCAGGCGCTGGCCGACCGGCTCGACCGGACCGTCGTCCCGTCCCTGGAGGGCATCGACGGCGTCGGCCAGGTCACCATCGACGGCGTACGTGACCTCCAGGTCACCGTCACCCCCGACGACGCCGAACTGGCCGCCGCGGGCCTGTCCGTCCAGTCGCTCGCCCAGGCGCTCCAGGCCGGCGGCGCCACCGTCCCGGCCGGCTCCTTCGACGAGGGCGGCGCCAACCGCACCGTCCAGGTCGGCGGCGGCTTCACCTCGCTGGAGCAGATCGAGGACCTGATGGTGACCGGCGAGCCCGGCACCGACCCGGTCCGCCTCGGCACCGTCGCCGAGGTCGAGCAGCAGCAGGCCACCGCCGACTCGCTGACCCGCACCAACGGCGAGCCCAGCCTCGCCATCGCCGTCACCATGGGCCAGGACGGCAGCGCGGTCGCCATCTCCGACGAGGTCCAGGACAAGCTTCCGCAGCTGCGCGAGGACCTCGGCTCCGGCGCCGACGTCACGGTCGTCTCCGACCAGGGCCCGGCGGTGTCGAAGTCCATCCAGGGCCTGACCACCGAGGGCGCCCTCGGTCTGGTCTTCGCCGTCCTGGTGATCCTGGTCTTCCTCGCGTCGATCCGCTCCACGCTGGTCACCGCGGTCAGCATCCCGCTGTCCATCGTCCTCGCCCTGATCGTGCTGTGGACGCGCGACCTGTCGCTGAACATGCTCACCCTCGGCGCCCTGACCATCGCGATCGGCCGGGTCGTCGACGACTCGATCGTGGTCCTGGAGAACATCAAGCGCCATCTCGGCTACGGCGAGGAACGCGAGACCGCGATCATCACCGCGGTCCGCGAGGTGGCCGGAGCGGTCACCTCCTCCACCCTCACCACGGTCGCCGTGTTCCTGCCGATCGGCCTGGTCGGCGGCATGGTCGGCCAGCTGTTCGGCTCGTTCAGCCTCACCGTCACCGCCGCCCTGCTGGCATCGCTGCTGGTCTCGCTGACCGTCGTCCCGGTGCTGTCGTACTGGTTCCTGCGCGCCCCCAAGGGCACCCCCGAGGACGCCGGCGAGGCCCGCAGGCTCGCCGAGGAGAAGGAGTCCAAGAGCCGCCTCCAGCGCCTGTACGTCCCTGTCCTGCGGTTCGCCACCCGGCGTCGGCTGACCAGTGTGGCCATCGCCGTCGTGGTGCTCCTGGGCACCTTCGGCATGGCGCCGCTGCTCAAGACGAACTTCTTCGACGCGGGCGAGCAGGAGGTGCTGAGCATCCGGCAGGAGCTGCCGCCCGGCACCAGCCTCGCCGCCACCGACGCCCAGGCCGAGAAGGTCGAGGAAGTCCTCGGCCGCACCGAGGGCGTCAAGGACTACCAGGTCACCGTCGGCTCGTCCGGCTTCATGGCGGCCTTCGGCGGCGGCACCGACACCAACCAGGCGAACTACTCCGTGATGCTGGAGGAGTCCGCCACCTACGAGGACGTCGAGCAGCGCATCGACGACGGGCTCAGGGAACTGGACGGCATCGGCACCACGACCATCGCGGCCGGTGACGGCTTCGGCAGCCAGGACCTCAGCGTGGTCGTCAAGGCCGCCGACGCGGAGGTCCTGCGCACCGCCGCCGAGCAGGTCCGCGAGGCGGTCGCGAAGCTCGACGACGTCACCGACGTCACCAGCGATCTGGCGCAGAGCGTGCCGCGGATTTCCGTGCAGGCCAACGACCGCGCGGCCGAGGCCGGTTTCACCGACCAGAGTCTCGGCGCGGCCGTCGCCCAGGCGGTCCGCGGCACCACCGCCGCCCAGGCCACCCTGGACGACACCGAGCGGGACATCGTCATCAAGTCGGCGCAGCCCGCCACGACCCTCGCCGAGCTGAAGGCGCTGAGCCTCGGCGCGGTGAAGCTCGGTGACATCGCGACCGTCGAACTGGTCGACGGCCCGGTCTCCATGACCCGCATCGACGGCCAGCGCTCGGCGACCATCAGCGCCAAGCCGACCGCCGACAACACGGGCGCGGTCAGCGCCGAACTGAACACGGCGATCAACGACCTGGAGCTGCCGGCGGGGGCCACGGCGTCGATCGGCGGGGTCACCGAGGACCAGGGCGACGCGTTCGCCAACCTGGGCCTGGCCATGCTGGCGGCCATCGCGATCGTCTTCATGCTGCTGGTGGCGACCTTCCGTTCGCTGGTCCAGCCGCTGATCCTGCTGGTGTCCATCCCGTTCGCGGCGACCGGCGCCCTCGGCCTGCTGATCATCACCGGCACCGCGATGGGCGTCCCGGCGATGATCGGCATGCTGATGCTGATCGGCATCGTGGTCACCAACGCGATCGTGCTGATCGACCTGATCAACCAGTACCGCAGGCAGGGCCACGGGGTGGTCGAGGCCGTGATCGAGGGTGGCCGGCACCGGCTGCGCCCGATCCTGATGACGGCCCTCGCGACCATCTTCGCGCTGCTCCCGATGGCCCTGGGCATCACGGGCGAGGGCGGCTTCATCGCCCAGCCGCTGGCGGTGGTCGTCATCGGCGGTCTGATCAGCTCGACCCTGCTGACCCTGCTGCTGGTCCCGACGCTCTACGCGATGCTGGAGCTGCGCAAGGAGCGCCGGGCGAAGAAGCGGGCGGCCAAGCGGGAGAAGAAGTCCGGCAGCGGCGGCCCGGCGGCCGGTGCGGACAAGTCCCCGGAGCCCGCCGGAGTCTGACGGTCCGTCCGCTCAGCACCCCGCGATTCTCGCTCCATGGCCCCCTGTCCGGCGTGTCCGACGCCGGGCAGGGGGCCCAGCTTTTCACTTGGTCTAGTCCAAAGTCTTGACGTGCCATTCCCTCAAGCCTTAAAAGAAGCGGTGAGCGTAGTCGTTCGCACCACCTCTTTCCTTTCCCCCACTGAGCAGAGGCGAGGTTTGGCATGGGCTTCAAGATGCGCTGGAGACGTACGGCGTCGGCGGCGGCCGGCACCCTGGTGGTCGCTCTTCTGAGCGTGCTGCCCGCACAGCCCGCGGCGGCGGCCACCGGCCAGATCAGCGGCCTGGCCGGCAAGTGCGTCGACGTGGCGGCGGCCGGCACCGCCAATGGCACGGCCGTCCAGCTCTACGACTGCAACGGCACCGCCGCCCAGCAGTGGAACGTCGGCTCCGACGGCACCGTACGGGCGCTCGGCAAGTGTCTGGACGTCTCGGGCGGCTCCACCGCCGACGGCGCCGTGATCCAGCTCTGGGACTGCAACGGCTCGGGTGCCCAGCAGTGGACGGTCTCCGCCGCCCGGGACATCGTCAACCCGCAGGCGAACAAGTGCCTGGACGTCACCGGCGCCAACTCCGCCAACGGCACCCGGATCCAGTTGTGGACCTGCAACGGCACCACCGCCCAGAAGTGGACCGCCCCGGCGGCCGGCGGTGGCACCACGCCGACCGGATTCGTGGTCACCGAGGCCCAGTTCAACCAGATGTTCCCGAGCCGCAACTCCTTCTACACCTACAGCGGACTGGTCGCCGCCCTCAGCGCCTACCCGGCGTTCGCCAACACCGGCAGCGACACCGTGAAGAAGCAGGAGGCCGCCGCTTTCCTCGCCAACGTCAACCACGAGACCGGCGGACTGGTCCACATCGTGGAGCAGAACACCGCCAACTACCCGGTCTACTGCAACTGGAGCATGTCGTACGGCTGCCCGGCCGGTCAGGCCGCGTACTACGGCCGCGGCCCGATCCAGCTCAGCTGGAACTTCAACTACAAGGCCGCCGGTGACGCCCTCGGCCTCGATCTGCTGAACAACCCCTGGCTGGTGCAGAACGACGCCGCCGTCGCCTGGCGCACCGGCCTGTGGTACTGGAACACCCAGACCGGCCCCGGCACCATGACCGGCCACAACGCCATGGTCACCGGCGCCGGCTTCGGCCAGACCATCCGTTCCATCAACGGCACCCTGGAGTGCGACGGGAACAACCCCGCCCAGGTCCAGAGCCGGGTCGACAGCTACAACCGCTTCGCCGGCATCCTCGGGGTGACGCCGGGCGCCAACCTGTACTGCTGACCGGACATGACCCGAGGGGTGCCCTCCGCGACCGGAGGGCACCCCTTGAGCCAGGGAGTTGCCAGGGCGAGCAGGGCGGCTACGGCAGCGCCAGCATCCGCTCCAGCGCCAGCTTGGCGAACGCCTCGGTCTCCTGGTCGACCTCGATCCGGTTGACCAGGTTGCCCTCGGCGAGCGACTCCAGCGCCCACACCAGATGCGGCAGGTCGATCCGGTTCATGGTGGAGCAGAAGCACACCGTCCGGTCCAGGAAGGTGATCTCCTTGCCCTCGGGGGCGAAACGGTTCGCCAGCCGCCGTACCAGATTCAGCTCGGTGCCGATCGCCCACTTCGAGCCGGCCGGGGCCTTCTCCAGGGCCTTGATGATGTACTCGGTCGAGCCGACGTGATCGGCGGCGGCCACCACCTCGTGGCGGCACTCGGGGTGCACTAGGACGTTCACGCCCGGGATCCGCTCCCGTACGTCGTTGACGGAGTCGAGGCTGAAGCGGCCGTGCACCGAGCAGTGGCCGCGCCACAGGATCATCTTGGCGGCGCGCAGCTCCTCGGTGGTCAGCCCGCCGTTCGGCTTGTGCGGGTTGTAGAGCACACAGTCGTCCAGGGACATCCCCAGGTCCCGCACGGCGGTGTTGCGGCCGAGGTGCTGGTCGGGCAGGAACAGCACCTTCTCGCCCTGCGCGAAGGCCCACTCCAGGGCCCGCCGGGCATTGGACGAGGTGCAGATCGTGCCGCCGTGCTTGCCCGTGAACGCCTTGATGTCGGCGGACGAGTTCATGTACGACACCGGCACGACCTGCTCGGCCATCCCGGCCTCGGTCAGCACGTCCCAGCACTCGGCGACCTGCTCCGCGCTCGCCATGTCGGCCATCGAGCAGCCGGCGGCGAGGTCGGGCAGGACCACCTTCTGGGCGTCGGAGGTGAGGATGTCGGCCGACTCGGCCATGAAGTGCACACCGCAGAAGACGATGTACTCGGCCTCCGGCCGGGCCGCCGCGTCCCGGGCCAGCTTGAAGGAGTCGCCGGTGACATCCGCGAACTGGATGACCTCGTCGCGCTGGTAGTGATGACCGAGCACGAACACCTTGTCGCCGAGTTTCTCCTTGGCCGCGCGGGCCCGCTCGACCAGATCCGGGTCGGACGGCGAGGGCAGGTCGCCGGGGCATTCGACACCGCGCTCGCTCCTCGGGTCGGCCTCGCGGCCGAGCAGCAGCAGGGCGAGCGGGGACGGCTGTACGTCGAGATCCTGGGTCTGGGCGGTGGTCACGACACACACCCTTTCTGTTCTGCGGCATCGACTTCTCGTCGGTTTGACGCTATTTATCATAACCGCTTCACGTCAGTTTGACGATCTGCATAACGTCGATGTGACGTGAATCCCTGAACGGCGTCCGAGGACGCATACACCGCTCCCGGCCGTGTGTGCGAGCATGAAAAGGGAACGACAACAACGGCACGCGACGAAATGACGAGCGCCGGTCCGGAATGAATCCCCGGCCCCGCCGGTTGAACCGTCGGCAAGCAGTCTCCGTACAACCCGGGAGAGATGTAGATGTCCGTATCGGACGAGACCACCACCGTCACCGACGGCATCGTCCTGACCGACGCCGCCGCGGCCAAGGTCAAGGCCCTGCTCGACCAGGAAGGCCGTGACGACCTCGCCCTGCGCGTCGCCGTCCAGCCCGGCGGCTGCTCCGGCCTGCGCTACCAGCTGTTCTTCGACGAGCGTTCCCTCGACGGCGACGTCAAGAAGGACTTCGACGGCGTCAAGGTCGTCACCGACCGGATGAGCGCCCCTTACCTCGGCGGTGCCACGATCGACTTCGTGGACACCATCGAGAAGCAGGGCTTCACCATCGACAACCCGAACGCGACGGGTTCCTGCGCCTGCGGCGACTCCTTCAACTGAGCCGCCCGGCGAGTTCCGGCGTACGGAAAGAGAAGGCGGCGGCCACCGGTATCGGGTGGCC
>NZ_JBHTZD010000047.1:0-29674 GCF_042790455.1 Streptomyces sp. NPDC056734 | reverse complement strand
AAGAAATCCTCTCCGCGCTGAAATTCTGGCTGGACCTCGGCATCGACGGCTTCCGGCTCGACGCCGTCCCCTACCTGTTCGCGCAGGGAGGCACCAACTGCGAGAACCTCCCGCCCACCCATGACCTCCTCAAACGGGTCCGCAAGGAAATCGACGCCCACTACCCGGACACGGTCCTGCTGGCCGAGGCCAACCAGTGGCCGGAGGATGTGGTCGACTACTTCGGCGACTTCGCCTCGGGCGGCGACGAATGCCACATGGCGTTCCACTTCCCGGTCATGCCCCGCATCTTCATGGCCGTCCGCCGGGAATCCCGCTATCCCGTCTCCGAGGTCCTGGCCAAGACCCCGGCGATCCCGTCGGGCTGTCAGTGGGGCGTCTTCCTGCGCAACCATGACGAGCTGACCCTCGAAATGGTCACCGACGAGGAACGCGACTACATGTACGCGGAATACGCGAAGGACCCGCGTATGCGCGCCAACATCGGCATCCGCCGCCGGCTCGCCCCCCTCCTCGACAACGACCGCAACCAGATCGAACTCTTCACCGCCCTCCTCCTCTCCCTCCCCGGCTCACCGATCCTCTACTACGGCGACGAGATCGGCATGGGCGACAACATCTGGCTCGGCGACCGCGACGCCGTCCGCACCCCCATGCAATGGACCCCCGACCGCAACGCCGGCTTCTCCTCCTCCGACCCCGGACGCCTCTTCCTCCCCACGATCATGGACCCCGTCTACGGCTACCAGGTCACCAACGTCGAGGCATCCATGTCCTCCCCCTCCTCGCTGCTGCACTGGACCCGCCGGATGATCGAGATCCGCAAACAGAACCCCGCCTTCGGCCTCGGCACCTACACCGAACTCCCCTCCACCAACCCCGCCGTCCTCGCCTTCACCCGGCAGTACGAGGACGATCTGGTGCTGTGCGTGAACAACTTCTCGCGGTTCGCCCAGCCCACCGAACTGGATCTGCGCCAGTTCGCGGGACGGCACCCGGTGGAGCTGATCGGCGGGGTGCGGTTCCCGGCGATCGGGGAGCTGCCGTATCTGCTGACCCTGGGCGGTCACGGCTTCTACTGGTTCCGGCTCCGCAAGGACGCCGCGTAGCAAAGGACGCCGCGTAGAACTCGCGGGCGGGGCGGTTTCCCCCACCCCGCCCCGGGCACGCATACGTAACACCCCGCCCCCGGGGAAAGGACGCCCGCCATGTCGGAAGCCGTCACCCGTGCCGCCTCGACCAGCCCCGGCCTTCTCCCCTCCCTGGACCCCCTGCTGCGGCCCTGGCTGCCACGGCAGCGCTGGTTCGCCGGAAAGGGGCGTCCCGTCACCGGCTTCTCGCTGGTTGCGGCCACCGAACTGCTCCCGCACACCGGCACACTCGGCCTGTACCACCTCCTCGTACGGGCCCATCAGCCACCACGCGGCGACTGCTACCAGCTCCTCATCGGGGTGCGCGAGGCACTGCCGCCCCGGCTGGCACCCGCCCTGATCGGCCAGGTGACCGAGGGCCCGCTCGCCGGACGCACGGTGTACGACGCCCTCCACGACCCCCGGCCCGCCGAACTGCTCCTGGAGGCCCTGCGCTCCCGGGCCCGCATCGGCGGGCACCTGCGTTTCGACCGCGCCCCGAACCGCGAGATCGGCCCGAACCGCGAGATCGGCCCGGCCCACGAGATCGGCCCGGACCTCGCCCCCCGGATGCTCACCGCCGAGCAGTCCAATTCCTCCGTCATCTTTGGAGATACGTTCATCCTCAAGCTGTTCCGCCGTATCTCACCCGGCGTCAACCCCGATCTGGAACTCCCCCTGGCCCTGTCCGAGCAGGGCTGCGCACGCGTCCCCGCCCCCACGGCATGGATCCGGGCGGAGCTGGGCGGCGACCCGTACGTCCTCGGCATCCTCCAGCCGTATCTGCGGGGCGCCACCGACGGCTGGGAACTGGTGCTGCGCGCTCTGGCCAAGGGCGAGGACTTCATCGCCGAGGCCCATGACCTGGGCCGGGCCACGGCCGAGGTGCACACCGCCCTCGCCCGCGCGCTGCCCACGGTGACCGTGGGACGCGCCCAGCTGGAACCGCTGGTCGCGGGGATGCGGTCACGGCTGACGGCGGCGGTACGGGCGGTACCGGCGCTGCGGGGGTACGAGCCGAAGCTGCGGCGAGTCTTCGACGCGCTGGCCGGAGAAGACGGGGAGGGCCGGGAGCGGCGCGCTCAGCGCGTCCACGGGGATCTGCACCTCGGACAGTGCCTGCGCGCCCCCTCCGGTGCCTGGTCGCTGATCGACTTCGAGGGCGAACCGGCCAAGTCGCTCACCGAACGCCGGCTGCCGCAGCCGGTGGTCCGGGACATCGCGGGCATGCTGCGGTCCTTCGACTACGCCGCGCACTCGGTCCGCCCCCCGCTGCCGGAGCGGGCGGCGGCGGCCTGGGCGGACGCCTGCCGGGACGCCTACTGCGCGGGCTACGCGCAGGTGACGGGCGACGATCCGCGCGGCGACGCCGTACTGCTGCGGGCGTACGAGACCGACAAGGCGGTGTACGAAGTGGTGTACGAGGCACGGCACCGGCCCGACTGGCTCGCCGTGCCCCTGGCGGCGATCGACCGCCTGGCCGACCCGTCCTGACGATCCGCACCCGCGCCAAGGAGGCTCCTCCGTGACCGCCCGCCCCCCGTCCAGCACCCCGAACCCCAAGGTCACCCCCTCCCCCGCCCTCGACGCCACCGACCGCGCCCGGCTGCTCTCCGGCACCCACCACGCGCCGCACTCCGTCCTGGGCGCGCACCCGGCCCCCGGCGGAGTGGTCGTCCGGGCGCTGCGCCCCTACGCGCTGGCGGTCACGGTGGTGGCGGGCGGGCTGCGCACCGCTCTCCACCACGACGGCGACGGCCTGTTCTCCGGCCTGCTGCCCCTGCGGGACGTACCGGGGTACCGCCTCCAGGTGACGTACGAGGGCACGGTGCTGGACACGGAGGACCCGTACCGCTTTCTGCCCGCGCTCGGGGAGGTCGATCTGCATCTGATCGGCGAGGGCCGACATGAGCAGCTGTGGAAGGCGCTGGGCGCCGAGCCGATGACCCACCAGGACGTGACCGGCACCCGCTTCACGGTCTGGGCGCCGAACGCCCTGGGCGTGCGCGTGGCCGGGACCTTCAACCACTGGGACGGCACGGGCTTCCCCATGCGGTCGCTGGGCGGCACCGGGGTGTGGGAGCTGTTCGTGCCGGGGGTCGGCGTGGGCGAGCTGTACAAGTACGAGATCACCCGCGCGGACGGTTCGAAGACCCTGCGCGCGGACCCGCTGGCCCGCCGGACGGAGGTACCGCCGGACACGGCGTCGGTGGTGACGGCGTCGGCGTACGAGTGGGGTGACGCGCGGTGGCTGGCCCGGCGGGGCGAGGTCCCGGTGCACGAGGCGCCCTTCTCGGTGTACGAGCTGCACCTGGCGTCCTGGCGACCGGGCCTGACCTACCGCCAACTGGCCGAGCAACTCCCCGCGTATGTAAGCGACTTGGGCTTCACGCACGTAGAGCTGATGCCCCTGGCCGAGCACCCATTCGGCGGCTCCTGGGGCTATCAGGTCACCGGCTTCTACGCGCCCACGGCCCGCCTGGGCAGCCCGGACGACTTCCGGTTCCTGGTGGACGCCCTGCACCGGGCGGGCATCGGGGTGATCCTGGACTGGGTCCCGGCGCACTTCCCGAGGGACGACTGGGCACTGGCGGAGTTCGACGGGCGTGCGCTGTACGAGCACGGGGACCCCTTGCGGGCGGCGCATCCGGACTGGGGGACGCTGGAGTTCGACTACGGCCGCCGTGAGGTGCGCAACTTCCTGGTGGCGAACGCCGTGTACTGGTGCGAGGAGTTCCATGTCGACGGCCTGCGGGTGGACGCGGTCGCCTCGATGCTCTACCTGGACTATTCGCGCGAGCCGGGCCAGTGGACGCCGAACGAGCACGGCGGCCGGGAGAACCTTGACGCGGTGGCGTTCCTCCAGGAGATGAACGCGACGGTGTACCGCCGGACGCCGGGGGTGGTGACCATCGCCGAGGAGTCGACGTCGTGGGACGGCGTCACCCGCGCCACCCACCACGAGGGCCCGAGCGGCTTCGGCGGCCTGGGCTTCGGTCTGAAGTGGAACATGGGCTGGATGCACGACTCGCTGGCGTATCTGTCCCATGACCCGGTCCACCGCAGGCACCATCACCAGAAGATGACGTTCTCGATGGTGTACGCGTACAGCGAGAACTACCTCCTGCCGATCTCGCACGACGAGGTGGTGCACGGCAAGCGCTCCCTGGTGTCGAAGATGCCGGGCGACTGGTGGCAGCAACGGGCCGACCACCGCGCCTACCTCGCCTTCATGTGGGCCCACCCGGGCAAGCAACTCCTCTTCATGGGCCAGGATTTCGCGCAGGGCGCGGAATGGTCGGAGGCACACGGCCCGGACTGGTGGCTCCTGGACCCGTCGTACGCGGCGGAGCCGGACCACCGGGGCGTACGGGACCTGGTACGCGACCTGAACACCACCTACCGGCATACGCCCGCCCTGTGGCAGCGCGACACCGACCCGGCCGGGTTCGAGTGGATCGCCGGGAACGCCGGGGACACCGTGGACGACAACGTCTTCGCCTTCCTCCGCCGGGCGGCCGACGGGACACCGCTGCTGTCGGTCAGCAACTTCTCACCGGTCGTCCGCGCCGACTACCGCCTGGGCGTCCCGGACGACGTCCCCGCCTGGCACGAGTCCCTCAACACGGACGCCGTACGGTACGGGGGCGGCGGCGTGGGCCGACCGGACCCGGTGAAGCCGGAGGCGGTCGCCGCGCATGGCCGTCCGGCGAGTGTGAGGGTGACGCTGCCGCCGTTGTCGACGGTGTGGCTGCGTCCGGCTTGATGTCGGGGGGCAGTTGGCGGGGGGCAGTTGGCGGGGGGCTCAGCGCTCCGGGGCAGGCGTCCCGCGGACCCAGCGGTATACCAACTCCGGCCGCCCGACCTGCCCGTACTGCGGGCTGCGGCCCGCCCAGCCCGCTTCGACGAGGTGCTCCAGGTAGCGCCGGGCCGTGATGCGCGAGATGCCGACCGCCTCGGCGACCCCGGCCGCGGTGAGGCCCTCGTCGCAGGTGCGCAGCGTGGAGGTGACCCGCTCCAGGGTCGGGCCGCTCAGGCCCTTGGGGAGGGCGGCCGGGCCGGGGGCGCGCAGGTTGGCGAGGGCTCGGTCGACCTCGTCCTGCCCGCTGGCCTCGCCCGCCGACGCCCGGAACTCGGCGTAACGGACGAGGCGGTCGCGCAGGGTGGCGAAGGTGAAGGGCTTCAGGACGTACTGCACCACGCCGAGGGAGACGCCTTCGCGGACCACCGCCAGGTCCCGGGCGGACGTCACCGCTATCACGTCCGCGTGGTAACCGGCCGCCCGCAGCGAGCGCGCCAGTTGCAGTCCGTGCGCATCGGGCAGGTGGAGGTCCAGGAGGAGCAGATCGACCGGGTCGCGTTCCAGCGCGCGCCGCGCCTCCGCGCCGGTGTGGGCCTTGCCGACGGCGGTGAAGCCGGGCACCCGGCCGACGTACATGACATGGGCGTCGGCGGCGACGGGGTCGTCCTCCACCACCAGCACGCGGATCGGCCGCGTCGCACCCCGGTCCGCCCTGTCCGCGCCGGTCATGCCCGTCCTCCGGTCACTGTGTTCCGTGTCGCTGTCGCTGCCGATGTCGCTGTCACCGTCTCCGTCACGGTCGGTGTGGCTGTCGCCGTCGCCCGTAGGGGCAGCCGTACCTCGAACCGTGCCCCGCCGTCCGGCGCCTGTGTCACCGTCAGTGTCCCCTCGTGGCGGTGGACGGCCTGGCGGACCAGGGCGAGGCCCAGCCCCCGGCCGCCCGGTCCGGCCGGTTTGGTGGAGTAGCCGCGCTGGAACACCAGGTCCGTGTGGGCCGGGTCGACGCCCTCCCCGGTGTCGGTCACCCGCAGCACCAGTTCCTCACCGGTCTCCTCCCGGAGGGGTTCCGTGTACGCGGCCACCGTCACCCGCGCCCCCACGCTCCCCTGTGCCGCGTCCACGGCGTTGTCGATCAGGTTGCCCAGGATGGTCACCAGATCCCGGGCGGGCAAGGCCCGTGGCAGCAGTCCGTCGTCGAGGCCGCCGCTCTCCCGGGAGACCTCCAGCTCCACGCCCCGCTCATTGGCCTGGGCGGTCTTGCCCAGCAGCAGCGCGGCGAGGACCGGTTCGCTGACCGCGGCCACCACCTGGTCGGTGAGGGCCTGGGCCAGTTCCAGCTCGGCGGTCGCGAAGGCGACGGCCTCGTCCGCGCGGCCCAGTTCGATGAGGGAGACGACGGTGTGCAGGCGGTTGGCCGCCTCGTGGGCCTGGGAGCGCAGGGCCTGGGTGAAGCCGCGCTCGGAGTCCAGCTCGCCCGTCAGGGACTGGAGTTCCGTGACGTCCCGCAGGGTCACCACCGCGCCGCGCCGCTCACCGCCGGAGACCGGTGAGGTGTTGATGACGAGCACCCGGTCGGCGGTCAGATGCACCTCGTCCACGCGCGGCTCGCCGGACAGCAGGGCCCCGGTGAGCTGGGCGGGCAGTCCGAGGTCGGCGACCGAGCGGCCCACCACCTCGCCGCTGACGCCGAGCAGCTCACGCCCGCCGTCGTTGATCAGCGCCACCCGGTACTGCCCGTCCAGCATCAGCAGCCCCTCGCGCACGGCGTGCAGGGCGGCCTGGTGGTAGTCATGCATCCGGCTCAGCTCGGATGCGTTCATGCCGTGGGTGTGGCGGCGCAGCCGGGCATTGATGACGTACGTGCCGACCGCGCCGAGGGCGAGCGCGCCGCCCGCGACCCCGATCAGCGCGGTGACCTGCTCCTGCACCCGGCGGCTGATCGCATCGACCCGGATCCCGGCGCTGACCAGGCCGATGACCTTGCCGTCGGCGGTGATCGGGGTGACCGCGCGGACGGACGGGCCGAGGGTGCCGGTGTAGGTCTCGGTGATGGCCTCGCCCTTGAGGGCGGCGTCGATGTGGCCGAGGAACGGTTTGCCGATCTGGCTCTCGTCGGGGTGGGTCCAGCGGATGCCCTGCGGATCCATGATCGTCACGAAGTCGATGCCGGTGTCCTCCATGACCCGTACCGCGTAGGGCTGGAGCTGGGCGGTGGGGTCGGTGGTGTGGATCGCCTCGGCCACCGAGGGGGCGTCGGCCACCGCGCGGGCCACCGCCATCGCCTGCTGTCCGGCCGCGTCCTGGGCCTGGCTGCGGTCGCTGACGTAGGTGAAGAGCGCGTACCCGGCCACGAGCACCGCTATCAGCACCGCCTGCATGGCGAACAGCTGACCGGCCAGGCTCCTCGGCCTCAGGGAAGGGATACGCGACATGACGTCAGTGTGCCTCGCGACTTAAGCGTGAACTAAATGAACGTAAGGGTGACCGGCCTCACACGCCAGGAGATAGTCACCGCAATCCTCAAAAACTCCCGGACGTGAGCCGCACTCCGGTGATGCCGACGACGACGTCAAGGAGGGCAGCCGTGAGCAGCCGCACGCCCGAAACGGCACCTGCCGCGCCCGCCGCCAAGCGGGACCGCACCCACTACCTCTACATCGCGGTGATCGCCGCGGTCGCGATCGGCATCGCCGTGGGCCTGATCGCCCCCGACTTCGCCGTCGAGCTGAAGCCGATCGGAACAGGCTTCGTCAATCTGATCAAAATGATGATCTCGCCGATCATCTTCTGCACGATCGTGCTCGGCATCGGTTCGGTCCGCAAGGCCGCCAAGGTCGGCGCGGTCGGCGGTATCGCCCTGGTCTACTTCGTGGCGATGTCGCTGGTGGCGCTGGCCATCGGTCTGGTCGTCGGCAACATCCTGGATCCGGGCACCGGCCTCGCGGTCACCGACTCGATCCGGGAGACCGGTCAGGCGCAGGTCGACGCCGAGGCCAAGGACACCACCGAGTTCCTGCTCGGCATCATCCCGACCACCATGGTGTCCGCCTTCACCGGGGGCGAGGTGCTCCAGACGCTGCTGATCGCGCTGCTGGCCGGCTTCGCGCTCCAGGCGATGGGCGACGCCGGGCAGCCGATCCTGCGGGGCATCGAGCACATCCAGCGGCTGGTCTTCCGGGTCCTCGCGATGATCATGTGGGCCGCCCCGATCGGCGCGTTCGGCGCCATCGCCGCCGTCACCGGCTCCGCGGGCATCGACGCCCTCAAGAGCCTCGCGGTGCTGATGCTCGGCTTCTACGTGACCTGCTTCCTGTTCGTCTTCCTGGTGCTGGGCACGCTGCTGAAGCTGATCTCCGGGCTGAACGTCCTCTCGCTCTTCAAGTACCTGGGCCGGGAGTTCCTGCTGATCCTGTCCACCTCCTCGTCCGAGTCCGCGCTGCCGCGGCTCATCGCGAAGATGGAGCACCTGGGTGTCAGCAAGCCGGTGGTCGGCATCACCGTCCCGACCGGCTACTCCTTCAACCTCGACGGCACCATGATCTACATGACCATGGCGTCCCTGTTCATCGCCGACGCCATGGGTACGCCGATGTCGCTCGGTGAGCAGATCTCGCTGCTGCTGTTCCTGCTGGTCGCCTCGAAGGGTGCCGCCGGTGTCACCGGCGCCGGTCTGGCGACGCTGGCCGGTGGCCTCCAGTCGCACGCGCCGGCCCTGGTGGACGGCGTCGGCCTGATCGTCGGCATCGACCGCTTCATGAGCGAGGCCCGCGCCCTGACGAACTTCGCGGGCAACGCGGTGGCCACGGTGCTGATCGGCACCTGGACCAAGGAGATCGACAAGGAGCGGGTCGACCAGGTGCTCGCCGGCAAGCTGCCCTTCGACGAGAAGACGCTGCTGGACGACGGCCACGGCGGTGCCGCGCCGGAGACCGCGGGCGGCACGGACAGCGCGGCCGACGCGGCGGGCGCGGACGGGGTGCCCGCCCAGCCGCAGGGCGAGAAGGCACTGACCAAGGCATGACCGGACCCGGTCAGACCTGACCAGCCCTGACCAGACCTGGGGAGCGGAGCCTGCCAGCCAAGCCGACCCGCTCCCCGGAGGGTGCCCGTTCCTGCCTGAACCAGAGACGGACACCCGACCCGGGACCCCGGGCAAGCCGAGTTCTCCCCCCGCCTCGGCCGGCCCGGGGTCCTTGCCGTGCGCCGGCGTACATCGGGGGGCGGCGCTTGCCATGACGCCGACGTCAAGTCGTACGTTCATCGGTATGCGAATCGGCGAGCTGGCCGAGCGGGCCGGAACCACCACCCGGGCGCTCAGGTACTACGAGTCACGGGGGCTGCTGCCCGCGCGGCGGGACGCCCACGGGCACCGCACCTACGACGAGCGGGACCTGCGACTGCTGCGGCAGATCCGGACGCTGAAGGACTTCGGGTTCGAGCTGGAGGAGACCCGGCCGTTCGTGGAGTGTCTGCGCGCCGGGCACCCGGAGGGCGATCTGTGCCCGGCCTCGCTCGTGGTCTACCGGCGCAAGCTGGACGAACTCGACGCGCTGATCGGCGAGCTGACCGCCGTACGGACACAGGTCGGGGCGCAGCTGGCGCGGGCGGAGCGGGAGCGGGCGGAGCTGGCGGCCGAGGCGGAGGTTCCGGGCGGTCCGGAACCAAGGTGCGAACTGGGAGGACGGCCATGAGCAGGGCGGCGGGCGTTGCCGAGGTGACCGACGCGGACTTCGCGGACGAGGTGATCGGGGCGGAATTGCCGGTGCTGGTGGAATTCACCGCCGACTGGTGTCCGCCGTGCCGTCAGATGGCGCCGGTACTCAGCGCGCTGGCGGTGGAGGAGGGCGCGCGGCTGAAGGTCGTACAGCTGGATGTGGACCACAATCCGGACACCACGCAGCGGTATCAGGTGCTGTCCATGCCGACGTTCATGGTGTTCCGCGATGGTGAGCCGGTGAAGGCGATGGTGGGGGCCAGGCCCAAGCGGCGGCTGCTGGAGGAGGTGGCGGAGGTGCTCTGGGCTGCCGCCCGGGGCTGAGCGGACACCCCTGCCCGTGAACAGCGGAAATCCCCCGAGCAATTGCGCTCGGGGGATTTCTCTGCGTATATTCAAGAGTTCGCGACTTCGGAAATAGAAGTGGCGAAAGCAAGTCACTGAGCACAGTATATCCGGGCGGGAGCGGAATTGTCAAACAGTGAATTTCCAGATGATGAGCCGGACGTCGAAATGCGGGACGAGCAGGAATTCATCGACGGCCTGTATGCCCGGGTCGACGTGCTGCGCGGAGCCACCGAGGCGTCGGTCACCGATGCGCTCGCCCGGGGCGACAAGCCCATGCAGGCCCGGCTGGAGCGGGACATCCAGGTCGCCGAGCACGCGGCGACGCTCGCCGCGCTGAACGCGGTGGACGGCTCGCTCTGCTTCGGCCGGATCGACCTCACCGACGGCGCCACCCACCACGTCGGCCGGATCGGGCTGCGCGCCGACGACCCCGACCGCACCCCGATCCTGATCGACTGGCGGGCCGGCGTCGCCCGCCCGTTCTACCTGGCCACCGGCCACACCCCGATGGGCCTGCGCAGGCGCCGCCATCTGTCCACCGACGGGCGCCGGGTGACCGCCCTGCACGACGAGATCCTCGACCTCGGCGACCGGGAGCGCACAGGGCACGAGGACCCGTCCGGGGACACCGTGCTGCTGGCCGCGCTGAACTCGGCGCGCACCGGCCGGATGGCGGACATCGTGCAGACCATCCAGGCCGAGCAGGACGAGATCATCCGCGCCCCGCACCGGGGTGTCCTGGTGGTCGAGGGCGGCCCCGGCACCGGCAAGACGGCGGTGGCCCTGCACCGGGCCGCGTACCTCCTCTACGAGCACCGCGAACTGCTGGCCAAACGCGCGGTCCTGATCGTCGGCCCCAACCCGGCGTTCCTCGGCTACATCGGCGAGGTGCTGCCCTCCCTCGGCGAGACCGGCGTGCTGCTGGCGACGGTCGGCGAGCTGTTCCCGGGCGTGAGGGCGAGTGCGACCGACAGTCCCGAGGCCGCCGCGGTGAAGGGCGGCGCCGAGATGGCCGACGTGCTGGCCGCCGTCGTACGGGACCGGCAGGCGCTGCCCGATCCGGTGATCGCGATCGAGCACGACCGCGAGATCCTGATGCTGGACGACGGGCTGGTCAATGTCGCCCGCGAGCGCACCCGCGCGGCGAAGCTGCCGCACAACGCCGCCCGGGAGCATTTCGAGGGCCACATCCTCAACACCCTGACCGAGCTGTACGCCGAGCGCATCGGCACCGACCCCTACGACGGTTCCAGCATGCTGGACGCGACCGACCTGACCCAGATCCGGGACGACCTGGCCGAGAACGCCGAGGTCTGGTCGGCGATCGACCAGCTCTGGCCCCGGATCACCCCGCGTCGCCTGGTCGCCGACTTCCTGGCGGCGCCGGAGGGATACGTGAGCGACACGGACGCCGCAGCGATCCGCAGGCCGGTGACGCGTGCCTGGACCACGGCGGACGTACCGCTCCTGGACGAGGCGGCGGAGCTGCTGGGCGAGGACGACCGAGTGGCCCGGACCCGGGCGGACCGCGAGCGGGAGACCCAGATCGCGTACGCGCAGGGCGTGCTGGATGTGTCGTACGCGTCGCGGACGTTCGAGTTCGAGGACAAGGAGGACAGCGACCCGGAGTCGTCCGAGGTCCTGTCGGCCCACGACATCATCGACGCCGAACGCTTCGCGGAGCGCCACGAGGAGGCGGACCACCGCAGCGCCGCCGAACGGGCGGCGGCGGACCGCACCTGGGCGTTCGGCCACATCATCGTGGACGAGGCGCAGGAGCTGTCCCCGATGGCATGGCGGCTGCTGATGCGGCGCAGCCCGACCCGCTCGATGACCCTGGTCGGCGACCCGGCCCAGACGGCGGACCCGGCGGGCGTCGGCTCGTGGGCGGACATCCTCACCCCGTACGTGGAGGACCGCTGGACCCACACCCGCCTGGGCGTCAACTACCGCACCCCCGCCGAGATCATGGACTTGGCGGCGGCCGTGGTCCGCGCGCAGCACCCGGACTTCGAGCCGCCGAGTTCCGTACGGTCCACGGGTGTACGTCCCTGGATCCGCGCGGTGGACGACGTACCCGGCGCGATCGCCAAGGCGGTGGAGGAACTGACCCCGCAGGAGGGCCGCCTGGCCGTCATCGCCCCCCGCGGCCTGCACCGCCGGCTCGCGGCGCGGCTACCGGGCGTGACAGCGGGCGCGGAACCCGACCTGACCCACCGGGTGGTCCTCCTGGACCCCCGCCAGGCGAAGGGCCTGGAGTTCGACTCGGTGCTGGTGGTGGAGCCGGGCGTGTACGGGGTGAGCGACCTGTATGTGGCACTGACCCGGGCTACGCAGCGGTTGGGGGTGCTGCATTCGGGGGCGCTGCCTCGGGCGTTGAGGTGAGGGCGTCCTGTGGTGGCCTGTAGGGGCAGGGAAGCCCTGCGGGCACGACACCCCGTCCGTCCGTCCGGACGCGTCACGCGGTGCCGTGCCCGCAGGGCCGTGCCCGTTGAGCCGGTCAGCGGTGACGCTCCCGGTACGCGGCGTACAGCAGGGCGCCGGTCGGGGCCCGGTCCCGGTACCTCCGGTACTCCGTGAGCGCAACTTTGGGATTCCTGAAGCACGCTCGTCTCGTCCGACCGATCCGCAGTCGGCCGATCAGATCAGATGCTGGTTCGGCAGGCCGCCGTGGGACACGTGTCCGATCGACGAGATGAACCGGCCGCGCGGGGCCAGGGACGCCCGGTTGCGGATGCCGCCGAGTGAGCCGGAGATCGGGACGCTGTTCACGGGCCGGGGCGGCGAACCGGCGACCTGCCGCAAGTTCGCCCCTATCGCCCGGAACCACACCGGCTCGAAGCTGATGTCCCAGGTCGGCCTTCGGGTGAGCGAGGCATGCGGCCTCAACCTGAACGACATCAAAGGGGACCTGGGTCGCTTCGGCAGGCTCCACCGCCAGGCTGTCCGGGCTCGTCGACCGGTTCTCGGAGAACAACGCAACAGCCGCTCACGCCAACGCCGTTACGTTTGACCGGCGCCTGGATTTCGTCAAGTCGGTGATGCCGAGGAACGGGGCCTCTGGTAGATCAACGTGGTGTCGTGCCATGCGATCAGGAACCAGGAGCCCCGTTCACCGATGGATCACCCAAGTCCGACGCGGTCTCCGACCGTGAACCCGAGCAGACAGACGCGCAGGGAATCAGAGTGCGGCTTTCCTTACGCCCGCCATTATTGCCCTACGGATCACGATGGTTGCCGCCAAGTCGGCGAAAGCGATGCCGAGAAGACCGTAGGATTCCGGGGGCAGATAGAAGATCAATCCGATCGATATAACCACAGCGCTGCCAACCGCCCCGAACGAATTGACCCAAAAACCGCACCAGAAGAGCCGACTTCCGTTCGCCCTCTCACAGATTTCGGCCAGTGCTTTCCTGAGTCTCAACGGGTTACCCCAGCCGAGCCCGACAGCCCAGGACATCATCATTATTCCGCTGATGAACATGCCTTCGCTGACCATGACTCCGACACCCGCCCACGGAGCAACATCGAACAGGCGCCCCTTGAGTTCACCGAGTGGATTCATTACAAGAGTGAGTACCGTACTGACAAGCGCTAGCGTCACGGCAATGGAGCGTTTGTTCCGCCTGAGCAGAGCGAGGTTTCCAGACCGCCTCTGGAGCGGACGCGTCTCCTCCTCCGGAGGCGAAGTGTGTAAACTCACGCGAAAGCCTTGCCCATCAAGCGATGGGATCGAGACAGGGCACAAAATATTCCGCCCACGACTTTCCGGGCCACAAAGTTCCTGCGCAGGACTCGGGGCATCGGATTGCGCCATACGCCGACTGTTCCGAAATTCATTGACTTGGCGTCCTCGTAGGCATCCGGGAACACGCCAACAAATGTGCACCCTATCCCTGCGTAGATACGCAGCAGCGGATCCAGGGGACGCTGTTTCCCCTTCACCGCACGCGTCGATCGGAAATATGATTCAGCGAGACCGAGCCGCTCCTCCTCGGTCAGTGATTCCACGTCGCGTCCTTCGCCGCGGCAGCGTCGACGGACCCATGAGAGCAGGCCAGGCATCCTGGACTCGAAGAAAAATTGATCAAGCCCGCCCTCGATCACCTTCCCCATGGTGTGGAGGATAAGCATGTTCCGCGCACCTTCGCCCGCACCGGACAGCATGCTGAGACTGACCACGTACACGTTCGGTCCCGCCGGGTTGTAAGTGCTCAGCAACGTGCCATTGTCGGTGGTGTCCTCCCACGATTTAAATTCGTACGGAGTTTTCCCGGTGGGGCAACTGACAAGGAATCCCTCTATCGAGCCGTCCTTCTCGGCGACCCGAAACCAGTCGGGACCGACCTTGTCGAGACGCATGGTGAACATGTCGATCAGACTCTTTCGAAGTTCTGCCTCTGACGCGTCATAGTCCTTGTAGACAGAACGGAACGCGGCAAGGTCGACGTCCACCAGCCTTTCAATGTCGCCGAGATGCGCTCCGCGGGCAGAATAACGAGGCTTTGGATTCCTCTGACTGTCCGGCACGTGTTCTCCCGTCTTGGGATTATTGAGGGAATTCTTCGCTTGCGAAACGACCAGATGCCGAAATGCTCTCACTTTCGCGTTGCATCCTGCCGCACTTTGCATGTGGGAGTCAGGGATGGGAACCCGGCGCTCCCAGCAGCACACCGGAGGACGCCGAGCCCCACCCAGCGAGTCACCTCAGGGCGTCACCACCGGATGTGGGCCAGGGCCAAGTTGAGAATGGACCCCAGGGTGCATAAAGCAAAATAGATTTGATCAAGATCTGAGGAAGATTGGCCCTCGATCCGGCCGAAATCGACGTACACAGGTTGAACCCGTAACTTCGCCTTGGGCGGTGACGGGGGCGTGATCCTCGCGCTTTTGCTGGATCGTGACGTATGCGGGCCACCGGCCTCGCTTCACCTACCGGTTGCACACCTGGCACGCCCGGAAGAAGAAGAGCAAGAGCTCCACTCCGGACGACTATTGTGCCTTCCTGACCGCGCTGCATCTCCTTGCGCGGGCGCTCGCGGCGTTCCACGCCTGCGACCACACCGCGCTGGCGGTCCTGCTCCCGGCCGCCATCCGCACCGGCCATGCCGACGGCACCGGCACCGGCCTCGCCCGCCGCGCTGCGGGCCAACGCCAGCAGACCGGCGAAGGCGCTCGGGTAGGCGTGAGGGCGGGGCCGTCAGCCCGCTCTCTGTCCCGGACGGGTATACGCATCGCGGGCCCGTGGCCGTACCTCCCGAGGGCAGGTGCGGAGCTACTTGTCGTCGAGGTCTTCGCCGAAGGTGACGTCCAGCTCGGCGGCGAGGGCCTCGGCGAGCTGGAGTGTCTGGGTGTGGTCGATGACAACCTGCTTGAGCGAGGCCAGGCCGCGAATCTGGGAGAGGTCGTTACCCCGGAGGTCCAGGCCGCGGTACTTTCCGCCGTCGAACTCGGTCAGCCGTAGAACGCAGTCATCGATCAGGGCGGCGCCGAGGTCGGCGGAGGCGAAGGTGGTCTCGCGCAGCGAACACTTGGAGAAGATCACAGGCCCAGCGGACCGGACGCTGGTGAGGGTGCTGTAGTCGATCTTGCAGTTCTCGAACAGGACGTTGTCGAGCGTCACGTCTTCGAGTGTGGCGCCCATGAGCTTGCAGTCACGGAAGACAGCTCGGGAGGCTTTGCTGTCGGTCCAGTGCAGGGAAGTCAGCTCGCAGCCGGTGAACTCCACGGAGTCGACGCGCAGCTTCTCAAGGCGGACGCGCCGGGCCTTGAGGCCGGTGACCCGCCCGTCCAACAGGTGGGTGTCAGCCAGATCGAGTTCCCGCAGGTCGGCGTCGGCATAGTGGAACTCCGCCATGCGACCACGGCCGCCCTCCAGTGAGGTGACGTTGGAGAGGTAGAGGCCCGGCTCGTTCAGAGCAGGGAGCGTGACGCTCGTACGGCGGATCGTGCGGGTGTCCATCAACAGCCTTTCAGCGCGGGGCTCGGTCGCCGGTGGCGCCGGCCCGCCCGGGGCGTGGCGGCAGCGGCGCGTCCTACGTCTTCTTGTTCCAGTTGTCCCAGGTCGGGCGGTTGTCGAAGGGGGCCGGGTTCTTCGCCCAGTTGTCCCACGTGGGCCGGTTGTCCCACGTCGTTCCAAGGATCACCGGGGTCGGAACGTCCTGCGTGGCTATCAACCCCATCACGACGGGGGTGTCGGCAGGGGGCGGTCGAGGATGTTGCCTGCCACGAAGTCTCCGTACTCGGACGCCGCCGTGTCCGCGAGTTCCGAGGAGAGCAGGACCACGTCGCCCTTCCAGGAGACGGTGGGGATCGGGTCGAGGCGGAGCCCGTCCCACTCGGCTCTCCGGCCGGAACGGATCAGCTGGAGGTACTCGGCGAGGCGTTCGACTTCCCGGACCGCCAGGGCGCCAGGGTGCTCGCGGGTCCAGATGAGGGTGCGGCGCCAGAACTCCTCGGCCTGGACGCCGGTAGCCGTCACGTTCTCGGGGGCCCGTACGACGCCGTGGCCGCCGTTCTGCCCGACCTGAGTTGACGTTCAGCCGGATACGGCGATGACGGCGACCCTGCGATGGAAGTGGGCGGTGGGCAGGCGTCGGCGGGCTTCGCTACGAACTTGTGACTTCACCAATCCTGAGGCCGGCTTGAAACACCGAAGTCAGGAGGTAAAGCGGAGCGTCAGTTCGCGAAGCTGCCGGCCGGTGGTAGTGATGTCGTATCGGCGCGCGTTGTCGAGAGCCGCCCTGTTCAGGGCCTTGCGCCCGTGGAAGTCCCGGCCCATCTCGTCTAGGGCCACGGCCAGCGAGCGCGGGTCGCCAGGGGGATAGGGAACGCCAGCGCTCCCGAGGATCTCCCTCACACCGGGAAGATCGGAGTAGGCAACCGGAAGTCCGTGGGCTTGGGCCTCAATGAGGACGAGCCCGAAAGCCTCCAGACCCCTGGTGGTGAAGACGAAGGCGTCGAAGTTCGGGAGGCGGCGCCACAGTTCGGGGCGGGGCAGGAACGGATCAAAATGAACCCGGTCCCGGAGCCCGAGTTCGATGGCTCGCTGTTCCAGATACTCCCGTAGGATTCCTTCGCCGATCACGGTCAAGTGGTGCGGCTGATCGGTTAAAGCGAGGGCTTCGACTGCGGTGATCGTAGATTTGTTGTCATCCAGACGACCGGCGTGCACCAACGATAGAGGTCCGGTTCCGGTAGGCGGTTGACCACGTACCCGGGCATCGCCCAAAGGGATACCCCATGGGATGACGGTGAGTCGATCGGTGAATCGGCGTCCGGTGAGACGGTCGATGCGGTCGGCGAGGGCGGAGGTCGGGGCGACGATCGCGGCGCTTGCGGCAGCAACTTCGTTCAGGCTCTCCCGTTCCGATGTGCTGCGCTCTGCCACCATCACGTCGGGGCCGTGGGCGATGGCGATGATCGGGATGTTGCCAGCAGATCGGGTGAAGGCCAGGCTGAGAGCGAACCCGAGGTACTGGGCATGAATGGCATTCGGCTGGATCTCCTCGATGAGCGCACCGACCTCACGCGTCAACTCATCAACATAGGAGTCGAAGTCCGGGCCGTGAGGGCGCTTCGTCGTGGAGAGAGTGACCAGTTGATCAAACGCAGCCTTCCAAGCCTGATCGACCGGCGCCCTACCCAGGAAGATCGTTTGGATTTCAGGCATCGCACCGTAGAGATCGTTGACGAGGATCATGCTCCCGGACGAAGGCACGGAGGTGCGGTTGATGCCGGTCAAGATGTTCAGGAGCTTGGTGGTCATACGGAAACCCCATTTGTCGATGTCCGTTGGGCGGGGATTGGAGATCGGGTCCCCAGGGCCAACCCGACGCGTGAATCACCGGCTTCGTTCTACATCTCGCGCTGACGGGGAGGCGCCCACCACGACGCCAGGTGCGGCATGAAGACAGCCATGACCTCCTCGTCCGGATGCAAATATCCCCTACTATCTTGTTCTGCTGTCCACACCCTGACTGACGATCTGGGGTAGACGGGATTTATTCCGATCTCTCCCTTGGGGAGGATTCCATTGAAGGGGGTGGGTATCCCCTCACTGTTCCAGTAGTCCCACACCTCAAGAGCCTTGGACTTCTCGAAGCAGTGGTACAACTGCCGATATCGGGCCATGTACCGGATCTCGCGGAAGACCATCTGGCCGATCAGTCCAGGCGCGGCTTTCTGGATCGTACTGAGATCGGCGCCCTGGAAGGTGACAGATGCCGCATCCTGCGACGGGTGCAGTGCAGTCCGGGTAAACAGGTGGGACAGCCGTCGCCGTACGTACTCGGCGACTCCCGGTCCGAGAGCCGGTTCAATGCCTTCGATGAGCTGGACGAGCCGGTGATGGCGCGGTTTGAAACGGGCCAGGTCGAACAATTGGTCCATGCTGTCCACTGCGGCGAAGGCGAGCCGTTTGTAGAGCCAGTTGTTCAGCTCACCGGCCTGGGCGTAGGTCTTGGTCTCCGGAGTAGCGGAGTGGAGCATCAGGTATTCGGACAGAACTTCGAAGTACAGGTAGCCGAGAAACGGCACGTGGGCTACGGCGGCGGACAACTGGTCGATGAACTCGGGTGCCGGAGTGGTGTGTCCAGCGGCGTTGCGCAGGGCGACGTCGAGAAAACCGGCCGCAGCGCCCAGCCCGGCCAGCACTGCGCGGTCGAGCCGGTCGTTCTCGGCCGGGGTGAGGAAGCTCTGGTAGCGCTGGTAGGTGCGCAGGTGGATGGCGCCGAGGTGCAGGTAGTCGATGCCCTTGGGCCGGATCGGGGCGTCCGGGGTGACCTCGAAGATCATGGGCGTGGTGGAGGGTTTTGTCCGCATCAGGTAGGCGCCGAGGTTGTGTGGGCGCAGTCCCTGGCGCTGACTGGCGAGAGGTGAGCAGTACAAGGCTCCGACCAGGCATCCGGTGGAGACGTGCAACTGCCGGCTAGTGCGGATGGCGTTGATGTCCTTGGCAATGTGCAGCAGATATATCGGCTTTCCGCTGACGAGCGCTTCGGTCATGGCGTTGTGTCGTATCAGCCAGCCGTTGGCGGTTGAGCGTTCCAGGTGGTGGCGCCAGTCGCTCTCGCTTTCGGCCAGCGAGGCAGGAATGTGACGCTGCGCGAGCATGGTGTAGTCCGTGTGGGCGTGTTCCCATTCGTCGTGCAAGGGAACTCCTGGGGGTGGAGGATGGCAGCAGGTCGGGGGGATTTCGAGAAGCTAAAGAGTTTCTACCTTCGGTCCGGACAGACGGTTTCGGCAGTCGAGAACGTAGGGCGCGTTCTTCTCGATCATTGCGAGGTCGAATCGCGTGTGGTCCATGAGGAGCACCACAGCATCAGCGGCCGTGATCTCCTCCGCGCTCGCGTCCACCAAGGGCACGTTCAGCTTGGTTTCGTCGCATTCCGGGACGTTGGGATCGGCGCCGCGAACGTTGGCTCCGAGGCTGATCAGGAGTTCGGCGACGCGTGCCGAGGGCGACTCGCGGAGGTCGGTGGCGTTGATCTTGTAGGTCAGGCCGAGCAGCAGGATCCGGGATCCGTTGACGGGCTTGTGGCGCTTGTCGAGTGCTTCCGTGAGACGCCGGACGACGTATTCGGGCATGTGGCGGTTCACGTCGTTGGCGAGTTCCACGAACCGGAACGGGACACCGAGTTCCTGCTGGACCTTCCAGGAGAGGAACAACGGATCGACGGGCAGGCAGTGACCGCCGACTCCCGGGCCCGGGGTGAACCGCGTGAATCCGAAGGGCTTGGTCGCGGCGGCGTCAATCGCCTCCCAGATGTTCACACCGAGAGGAGCCGCCAGCGTCGCCATTTCGTTGACCAGAGAGATGTTGACGAACCGGAAGACGTTCTCGATCAGCTTGGCCATCTCGGCGACCTTGGTCCCGGACACCGGGACCGTGGTCCGAAAGATGCCGTCGTAGAAATCCTTGATCGCATCGCGTGATGTGGCGTCGATTCCGGACACCAATTTGGGTGTCCCGTCGAACGACCATTTCTTGTTCCCCGGGGCGATGCGTTCGGGACTGAACCCGGCCAGGAAGTCCACGCCGCCTTTGAGGCCCGCGGTCTTCTCCAGGATCGGCAGCAGCAGTTCCTCAGTGGTGCCGGGATAGGTTGTGGACTCCAGGACCACGGTCGCGCCGGGGCGAAGGTGCTCGCCCAGCGTCCGGGCGCAGGACTCGATGTAGGTCAGGTCGGGCACGCCGTCTCGCAGCGGGGTGGGTACGGTGATCACCGCCATGTCAAAGTCGGCCAGCGCGGCGGCGTCGGCGGTCGCGAAGTATGCCCCGGTGTCCAGGACCGCGCGGAGCCGGGAGGAGGTCACGTCCTCCACATACGAATCGCCGACGGTGAGCCGCTTGATGCGGTCCGTGTCCACGTCGTAGCCGACGACGCGATGGCCCACCTCTGCGGCGCGCACGGCGAGCGGCAGTCCGACGTAGCCTTGCCCGGCGACAACAACTCTCATGACGACTCCAACTGGGTAAGGAGCACTGCTGTGCCCTTGGTTTCTGTGGTGATGCCTGTGCACAATTCGGCGGCCACGCTCGGGCCCGCAGTCCGGTCGGTGCTTGCGCAGACCCATCCCGATCTCGAACTGCTGATCACGGACGACGCGTCCTCGGACGACTCGATGGATCTGCTGGAAGAGCTGGCTCGGCAGGACGAGCGGGTCCTGCCGGAGGCAGCGGTCCGACAGGGGGGCGCGGCCCGGGCCCGGAACCTGGCCATCGCGCGGGCCCGGGGTGACTACATCGCCTTCCTCGACAGCGACGACATGTGGCTTCCGACGAAGGTCGAAAAACAGCTCGCCTTCGCCGCGACCGCCGGGACGCCCCTCACGTTCACCTCCTACTACAAGATGGACGCCCTGTACGGGGGCGAGGCCGCCGACTTCGTCCCGAACGGGCGTGTGGTGTGGGCGCCGGAGCGCGTGGACTACAGCGCGATGCTGGTCCATGACCACATCGGCGCCCTGACCGCCATGTACGACCGCAGGGTTGTCGGGGCGAAGCCGATGCCGGACATGCCGAAGAGGCAGGACTACGCGCTCTGGTTGTCGATCATGCGGGACGGGACCCCCGCACGGGCTCTGCGGGAACCGTTGGCGGTGTACCGGGCGCAGCGGGCCGGGTCGCTCTCATCGAACAAGCTGTCACTCGTCCCGTACAACTGGGCCCTGTACCGTCGGCACGAACAGCTCTCGGTGTTCCGGTCGGCTCGGGCTCTGGGCGGGGCGGCCTGGCACTCGCTGCGGAAGTCGCGGATCTAGCACCCGTTCACAGGCCCGGGGAGCCCGGTGCCCGACCGTTTCCCGTGGTGCCCGACCGGCCCCGCCCTGTGGCCGTGCCGCATGGTCGGCGGCTGGGCCCGAACGACAGGGCTCGGCAGGTCACCGGAGCCGTCGGCGGGCTACGCGGCCGAGGCGGCGCCATCCGGCGCGCGCAGGAACAACTGGAGGAGCAGCCGTCGATCGGCGATCGGAACGGATTCTTGACCGCGGTGGAGCGCCTCCCGGCCGTGCAGGAACCGGCGCTGGTTCACGATCAAGTAGTCCCCGGGCTGGAGCATGAAGGAGACCTGCCCCCGGAAGAGCTCCCCGGCGAGTTCCCTGGCGGCGCCGGCGTGCGCCTGTCCGAGCTCGGACCTCTCCAACATCTTGGCGGTGAACCGGACGAACCCCTCGCCCGGGTCGGAGCCGTCGAGGATCGGAAACTGCTTGTATTCCTCGCCCACGCCGAACAGGTCGAAAAAGGTCCCGTAGTGGTAGGCCGACTCGGCAAGCAGGGCGCGGCTGTCGGAGGACAGCCGCCCCACCGCCGCGTGAGCGTCGGAGAGGATGCTGGTGCCGCCGCCGAGCGGGTCGGGGCGAACGCACAGGAGCGTGGTGCAGTCCGGAGGCAGGGTCCCGTTCACCATGTCCATGTGGAACGCGTTGTACCCGATGCCGCTGGACTTGCCAGGGTCCTTGTCGACCTTGACCCCGATGTCCTTCCACAGGGGCCACCGCGGGAAGGGCGAGAAGGGGACGCCCACCTCGGCCGCGAAGCCCGTCACCAGCCGCAAGAACCGGTCGTCGTCGGCTCCCAGTACCTCGGCGAGGTTTCCCAGGCGCAGCACGGCGTATCCGCCTCCCTCCCCGGTCAGCGCGTGGCGCAGGATCACGGCGGTTTCCGCGAAGCGCGGGGTAGCTGTCAGCTCAGTCCGGTACTCCTCCATGGTGGACCGCGCCAGGAACGAACCGTCCAGTTCCCAGGGTGGGAGAGAACGGTCGATCAGAGCTGCTTCGAGTTCGCTCGGGATGTCGATGAACACGCGGCGCCTCCTTCTCTCTTGGGGTTCTCGGGGTGTTGTCCTAGTGCTGCTGTCGTCCGGGCTCCGAACGCGGTCCGGCAGCAGGTGGGTCTCGTCGTGCCGTGGGGCCTCGGGCCGTGCCTGTCGCCAGGGCCACCGGCGAGGGCCGTCATCGGCGTTGGTTCGATGGAACCGCTCGGGGAGCAGTCACCGACAGCGGGTTTGCGCCGTGTGCAAACGGCTTGCAGCCGGTACAAACGGGGGTGGACTCCTCCGCCCGGGAAGGGGCCGGGGACCACCTGCGGTGGAGGCGAAGTGAGTATCAGAGTTGGGGACATCATCCGTCGGGCACGGAAGCGTCAAGGAAGGACGCTGGCCTGGTTATCCGAGCGGACCGGCTACTCGGCGGGACAGTTGTCCCGCTATGAGCGGGGCCTGACCCCCTTGACCGACATCAACGTCCTGCGCGGGTTCGCGACCGTACTCGGGATCGACCCTGTCGAGCTGGGCCTGGCGCCTTCCGTTCCCGCGCCGGCGCCTGCGGAGAGTGCGGGCGGCCGGTCCGGGGCCGTGGGACCATGGCCGCGCCGGACATTCCCCGACCTGCGCCCAGCGGAACGAGAAGGAGACGACCCCGTGAGGCGACGACGCCTGCTGGGTGGCCTGGCCGTCACGGCCGCCGCCGCGGCCGGAATTCCCCTCCCCTCCGGAAGCCCTCGGCCTGAGACCGACGCCGCCGTCGGCGACGCCCTGGTGGCCGCACTCCGCGACGCCATGCTCGGTATCGGCACCCGCACGCCTGGTACGGAACTCCCGGAACGGCTCCTGGAGCGGGCGCTCGCGGCGTTCCACGCCTGCGACTACACCGCGCTGGCGTTCCTGCTCCCGGCCGCCATCCGCACCGGCCATGCCGACAGCACCGACACCGGCCTCGCCCGCGCCTACATCCTCGCCACCCGGATGCTCGTGAAGCTGGACGAGCAGCAGCTGGGGTGGATGGCCGCCGACCGCGCCCGCCAGTACGCGGCCTCGACCGGCGACCCGATGCAGTCGGCGGAGGCCTCCCGGCAACTCGCCGTGCTGGCACGCCGCGCCGGTTGGCACGACCAGGCACTGTCCATCGCACTGTCCGCCGCCGACGACCCCGCACTTCGCACAGCAAGCCCGGACGGCACGGCCCAACGCGGCCTCCTCGTCCAGTCCGCCGCCTACACCGCCGCCCGCACCGGCGACACCGACGGAATGCGAGAACTGACCGGCGAAGCCATCGCCATCGCCACCGCCCTACGCGGCACCACCCGACTCCGCCACCACGGCGGCGGCTTCTCCCCCGCCACCGTCCAACTCCACCTCATCTCGGCCGAGAACTCCGCGGGCGACCCCAGCCGCGCCCTGACGGCCGCCAAGACCCTGAACCCCAGGCAACTTCCGACGGTGGAACGGCAGGCCCGCTACTACAGCGACGTGGCCACCGCCTACGCGGCATCGGGGCGACGCGACGACTGCGTGCGCGCCCTCCTGGCCGCCGAACGCATGGCCCCGCAGGAGACCCACACCCGGCCGGCCATGCGCGCCATGGTCCAGGGCCTCCTCGTCTCCGGCCGGACCACCACCGAACTGCGGGGCCTGGCCGCTCGCTCCGGCCTCGCCATCTGACCGGTCCAAGCCCGAGCCAGAGACCGTGCCACGACGAGGATCGTGTCCAGGCGGGGCGGGCATCTTCGGCACAGCGGAGAGGGCGGCTTGTTCGACACCTGCACCAGCAGCTTCGACGCGGTGTGGGAGACCACGACGCCGACAACAGAAGGGTGACCATGGCCCGGACCGAGTACTACGACGACCCAGCCGCACCGGAGCCGAACAGCCTGGTGGTCGCCGCCTCCGCCGTGGTCACCGACGACGAAGGGCGCGTACTCCTTCAGCGCCGCCGGGACAACGATCTCTGGGCGCTACCCGGTGGCGGCCTGGAGACGACCGACTCACTCCCGGGAACGGCCGTCCGGGAGGTGAAGGAGGAAACGGGTCTGGACGTAGAGATCACCGGCCTCGTGGGCACCTATACCGACCCTCGCCACGTCATCGCCTACTCGGACGGTGAGGTGCGCCGACAGTTCAACGTCTGCTTCACCGCCCGCGTGACCGGCGGCCGACTCGCGATCTCGGACGAGTCCACGGAGCTGCGGTTCGTCCAGCCGGAGGAGATCGATCAACTGCCGATGCACCATACGCAGCGGCTCCGGATCGATCATTTCCTGGAGCACCGAGAGAGGCCCTATCTCGGCTGACCTCGTGGGTCACGGTGGCGGCGATCCTGACGACGACGTCGTGGGGAGGGCGGCTCCCGTAGTTGTGACGAGCGGCGGTCGGGCGGGGCATCCTGGCGGTATGGACTTCCAGCCGATCGAGCGCGCCTCGGAGGCGTTCCAGCAGTCACTGACCGCCGAGGAGATCGGGAAAGTCTGCCGACTGGCCTTCGGGGACGCAGCCACGCCAGTGTCCGCCGTCGAACTGGGCACGGGCATGTACAACAACGTGTACCGCGTGACCCTGGCCTGGCGGGACCGGCCGGTGATCCTGCGGGTCGCGCCGGAAGAGGGCCGCCAGTTCCGCAGTGAGCGACACCTGATGCGCAATGGGTACGGCAGTGTGCCGTGGCTGGCGGTGATCGCGCCGCTGATGCCGCAGGTTCTCGCCGCGGACTGGTCGCACGAGGTGATCGGCCGGGACTGGGTGATCCAGACACACCTGGACGGTGTCCCGGCCCCGGAGCCCCTGGGGGCCTATCCGCGCACGGCGTGGCCGGCGTTCTTCCGGCAGATGGGCGCCATCGCCCGTTCCGTGCACGCCGTGCGGGGCCCGTACTTCGGGCCCGTCGGCGGCTCGGGGTACGAGACGTGGAGCGAGGCGGTGATCGCGTCGCTGGAGGAGATCGCCGCCGACCTGGACGGCGTCGGTCTGGACGCGGCTGACGTACGGAAGGTCGCGGCAGTGGCCGCGCACGAGCGTGCTGTGCTCGACGAGGTCACCGAACCGGGGCTGCTGACCGGGGACCTGTGGACGGTCAACGTGATGCTCGACGCCGAGGCCGCGGAGCCCACGATCACCGGGGTCCTCGACATGGACCGCACCTGGTGGGGCGACCCGGCTGCGGACTGGACGATCCGCATGGCGCTGGCGAAGCAGGACGAGCGTGTGGCCTTCTGGGAGGCGTACGGCGAGCGGGACCGCTCTCCCGCCACGGCATGGCGTTCACTGGTCTACGAGGTCCGGCACCTTGGCGCCGTCCGGTTGGAGCGCCACCGGCTGGGCAACGCCGCCGGGGCGGAGAACACCTACGAGGCAGTGGCCGCCGTTCTGGCCGACCTGAGCTGACGTTCAGCCGGATACGGCGGTGACGGCGGCTCCTCGGGCATCACCGCACGCGCAATCAATGTGCCGATGTGCCCTTGGGTCGGAGCTTCCCATACCCGCACTTCGGTTTCCCGGAATCCGGCTTTGGTCAGGAGGCTCACCCATCTCCGGGGGGTGTAGCTGTACCGGTACGCGTACATGGCTTTGGCCGCGAATCCGCCCTTGTACATTCCCTGCGGTCCATACGCCCCGGGGATGGCCGGCGGGTGGGAGAATGCGAGCACTCCGCCCGGATTCAATCGGGAAGCGATCAAGGGCAGTAGCTTTGCCGGGTCGGTGAACCACACGGCCCCAAAGATCGAATAGACGGCGTCGTAGGACTCGTGACTGGTCTTCAGATGATCCAGCACTTCGGCGCAGATGAACTGCGCCCCAAGAGGACCCCACCGTTTCGTGGTGTTGCCGGTCATTACGGGAGACAGGTCCAACCCCGTCGCCTTCACACCTTGTTGTGCGAGATGGGCAACCGCCCGCCCTGTGCCGCACCCGATTTCCAGTACAGTTTCTGGATCTCCCAGCAGTTCGGGACCGGGCCCGTGCCCGTCATACTGCGTCCAACGGAACACGGGTTCGGAATCGAACACCTTGTCCTTGGTGCTCTCTGCGTAGGTGTCCCAGAGTTCACGTTCACTGTCGATATCGTGTCGTGCGGGCAACGGATCGTCCTTCTGATAGGCGAGGTGCGGCAATGCTGCGGCCCCCGCCCTCGAATACGTCGAGAAGGACGGGGGCTGTGACCATGACGACGGTTCAGTGGCTGTCGGGGACCTTGTCGTTGCACGGTGAGCAGTCGGAGGCGTCCGTCTCCCACAGCTCGTCGTCGCCAGCGAACCCGTTCGCGCGCATGAGCTGGGCGGTGCGCGCCACGACCCCGTCACGACGCCGCTCGATCAACGGCGCGTGATGCTTGTACCGACCGTCGTTGTGGGCGTCGCACAGGGCGAAGTACAAGGGGGTATCCAGGATGAGCTGGTGGACACCAATGTCCACGGTGTACCCGACGCCCATGTCCGTGCCCGGGTTCTCCATGGCGGTGACGACGTAGGCGACGCCCTGCCCGAGGATGCGTTCCGCCAGGCTGCGCACGGCCACGCTGTCCCGGAGTAGGAGACGAACCTCCCGTTCCCATAGGTCGGCCACGCCCACATCGGCCACGAGGTACGGAACGCGCTCTTCCAGCGCGTTCAGAATCGTACGTGGGTCACGGGTCCGCGTCTGGACTGCTGTATTCATCCTGCGAATCCTCCTACTGGTGGAGGGGTGCGCTGTGTTGTCCGGTCACACATTGCACTCCGCTCGTCGCCGACCATCCTCTGTCCGGGGCAGAAATCTTCCTAGTCTCTTTCCTGTTGAGGCAAGAATCCGTCCCGTATGTGCTCCACCAGATCCCTCATCTCATCGCCGTATACGGAGATTACGGCGAACCTCTCGAACGTGTCGGCGTAGAGCTGCACGTCTCTCGGATCACGTGTGGTGACCTCCGAGTGGAATGTCTCCACGATCACGAGACGATCGTCATGGAGGCTGAAGCACGTCATCGGGAAGTCCGGCTTCTTTCCTGCCTGGGGCACGATGCCGAGACGGATGTTGGCAAGCCGGGACAACGACAAGAGCCGATCAAGTTGAAGCGCCATGATGACCGGCTCGCCGATCTGCCAACGCAGAACGTGTTCGCAGATCAGGAAGTGAAAGGAACGCCCGGGGGTGTGTAACACGGCCTGGCGCTCCAACCGGGCGGCAACTGTCTTCGTGTGCGTTTCCTCCGGCAGCGCTGGAGGCAGGCTGAATACCGCCGACGCATACTCCGGGGTCTGGAGCAAACCGGGAATGAGCTGTCCCTGAAACAGTCTGAGTTTCTGGGTGCCGGCCTCGATGGCCCGGATGGTCCTCTGGTGCTTCCATGGGCCCATGCGTCGCAGGACACGCCATGCGGTCTCTTCTGTGGCCGCCGCCCGAGCAGCGGTGAGGAATTGTTCCTTGGCGTCATCGGAGACACCGAGGGCCGTCAAGATCAGGTCAACATCCTGGACTGTTGGCAGGACCTTGCCGTTCTCGATCTTTGAGAGCTTGCCCGCCGACATGGAAGCCCTACGGGCCACCACGTCCCCCGTCCGTCCGGACGCGTGACGCAGTGCCCGCAGAGCAGTGCCGATTGATTCGGTCAGCGGTGTCGCTCCCAGTACGCGGCGAACGGCACGGCGGCGGTCAGGGCCCGGTCGCGGTACCCCTGATACTCCGTGAGCCTGTCCGGCGGCAGCAGCTCACCACCGACGAACGCGCCCGCCTCCGTGTAGTGCATCCGGTACACGTCCCGGTCGTCGAAGAGCCAGAAGTCGTGGTCGGCCAGGCCCGCGACCGCCTGCTCAGAACGGGAAAGCGACCCAGGTACCCCGGATCGCCGGAACCCCGTCCGGCTATACGCGACCGAACGGGGCTCAATGAGACAGCCGGGTTCAGCCGACATCGGCGTTGCGGGCCAACGCCACCAGTCCGGCGAACGCTTCGGGGGAGAGCGTGAGGATCGGGCCGTCAACGCACTTGCTGTCCCGGAGGGGGACGGCGCCGGAAGAGGCGAACGAGGGGGCCCACTCGACGCATTCACCGCCGTTGGGATCGCTATGGCTGGATTTTATCCAGTTCTCCTGGGGGAACATGTCGGTCATTTTGCGTACTCCTCAAGGACTGTCCGAATGAGGTTGAGTGTGGCTTCGCGGCCGAGCGCTTCGGCTCGTAGACGATCGTAGGTCTCCATGGCGGCTGCCGTGATCTTGGGCGTTTCCAGCGGTCGTCCACCTTGCGGACCCTCGGCATGGAGCACCGTAGGTGCGTCCTCAAAGGTCAGCAATGTAAACGGCCTGCTTGTGACGGGCACGGCCTTGAACGGGAGGAGTTGGAGGGTGACGTTCGGCCGCTCTGCATCCGCCAGCAGGCTCTCAAGCTGGTGGGCCATCATTCCGATGCCGCCTACCTCGACCCGTAGACACGCCTCATGGAGAACAACCCAGAGATCAGGGGCAGGAGGGTCGGCGCGATCCAAGATCTCCCGCCGTGTCATACGCGCGGCAACTTTGCTCTCCACCTTCTCCGCTGTGAGTCGAGGGACACTCATGCGGTACAGCGCGCGGGCGTACTCCGGTGTCTGCAAGAGGCCCGTCAGCAAGAGCGTGGAGTAGCCGAGAATCCGCCTCGCCCGGCGTTCATGTTGGAGATACGGCACGAACCACGACGGGTGGTCCCCTTCGATAGCCGCCTGCCGCTGGCGCTGGAGCAGCGTTCCGGTGTTGAACACGCGGTCGCAGCCCTCTGCGAACCGGACACTCGGCATCTGCTTGCCGTTCTCCACATTGGACACGTACGCCCCCGAGTACCCGATGGCGGAGCCCAGGCCACGGACGCTCAGCCCTCTCGCCAGGCGCATCTCTCGCACGTCAACACCAAATTGCTCAACGGGACTTAACGGAGTCTGAGCGGCTTCGCTCTCCATCTCGCTGACCTGCCATTTCTGCATCTCGGGTGGGATCGAACGGCGTTCGCATCGTCAAGCTATGCGATTTAACGGCGCCCGGCCTCGCCCTAGCTGTGCTCATCTTGTCACCTACCGAAACGGACTTGTGACTCAGGGTGTCCACATGAGTCGCAGATTCGGACCGTCGCCCATCGGTGGACAAGTAGCCAGTACTAGACGGGAGTTGGAGACGAAATGAAGCGCATGAGTCTGGTCTTCGGTTGGCTGTCGCGGCTGTTAGTGCCACCGCTCGCGGTCGTCGAGTACGGCTCGGAGCCGTCGGGTTCCGTGCCGGTCGCCAGCGCAGCTGTGCTGGTCCGGCCATACCTCCCGGTGTCCGAGGCCGCGCAGGAGCGGGAACGGCAGCGGATCCGGGACTGGCAAGAAAAAGAGCGGCAGCGCTTGCGCCGACAAGGGCTTGCCCTGGCGCTTCAGTGGCGGGCCGCTGACGGGCCGGTCGGTCCCATGTGCGGGGAC
>NZ_JBHTZD010000046.1:0-29796 GCF_042790455.1 Streptomyces sp. NPDC056734 | reverse complement strand
TGTTTTGGTGGCCTGCGAACTTTTTTTTTCCGAGACGGGTGGGGGGGGGGGGGGGGGGGCCCCCCCCGGCCCGGGGGGCCGTCCGCACGACTCGCGGACGGCCCCGGGGCCGGGATTCCTTGGCAGGAGAAGGGGTGAAGGGGGCAGGGGTCAGGCCGGGACCGGTACCTTTCGCTGGTCCTGTGCCGGCTCGTCCACCAGGGAGCCGCCCGCCTTGTCGTAGGCGTCGCGGTCGAGGATGCCCTCTCGGGCGGAGACCAGGACCGGGACCAGGGCCTGTCCGGCGACGTTGGTCGCGGTGCGGATCATGTCGAGGATCGGGTCGATCGCGAGGAGCAGACCGACGCCCTCCATGGGCAGGCCGAGCGTGGACAGGGTGAGCGTCAGCATGACGGTCGCGCCGGTCAGACCGGCCGTGGCGGCGGAGCCGACGACGGAGACGAACGCGATCAGCAGGTAGTCGCCGACGCCGAGCTGGATGTCGAAGATCTGGGCGACGAAGATCGCGGCGATGGCCGGGTAGATCGCGGCGCAGCCGTCCATCTTGGTGGTGGCGCCGAACGGCACCGCGAAGGACGTGTACTCCTTCGGCACCCCGAGCCGCTCGGTCACCTTCTGGGTCACCGGCATGGTGCCGACCGAGGAGCGGGAGACGAACGCCAGCTGGAGCGCGGGCCAGGCACCCTTGAAGAACTGGAGCGGGTTGACCTTGGCGACGGTGGCGAGCAGCACCGGGTAGACGATGAAGAGGACGATCGCGCAGCCGACGTAGATGTCGGCGGTGAAGGTGGCGTACTTGCCGAGCAGGTCCCAGCCGTAGGTGGCGATGGCGTTGCCGATCAGGCCGACCGTGCCGAGCGGGGCGAGCCGGATGACCCACCACAGGGCCTTCTGGAGCAGCTCCAGGACGGACTCGCTGAGGGTGAGGATCGGCTGGGCCTTCTCCCCGAGTTGCAGGGCGGCGATACCGGCGACGGCGGCCATGAAGACGATCTGGAGCACGTTCAGCTCGGTGAACGGCGTGATGACGTCCGTCGGGATGATGCCCGTCAGGAAGTCGAGCCAGGAGCCCCGGTACTCGGGCGCGGCGCCGTCCGCCGGGGTCAGGCCGGTGCCCGAACCGGGGTTGGTGACCAGGCCGATGACGATGCCGATGGCCACCGCGATCAGCGAGGTGATCATGAACCAGAGCAGGGTGCGGGAGGCCAGCCGGGCGGCGTTGTTGACCTTGCGCAGATTGGTGATCGAGACCAGGATCGCGAAGAAGACGAGCGGGGCGACGGCGAGCTTCAGCAGCCCGATGAAGATGCCGCCGACCTTGTCGAGCGTGGTCACCAGCCAGGAGACGTCGTACGTCCTGGCTATCCAGCCGAGCAGGACGCCCAGCGCGAGACCGATGATGATCTGGGCCCAGAAGGGCACTCGGAAGGGCGCTCGAAAGCGCTCTCTTGCGGGCAGCTTGAGGGAATTCGTGTTTTCGGACACGGACATGCTCCGGGGGGATGCGCAAACGGGGACGGGGAAGTGCCGGCGCTGAACTGGCGGGGCCCTGAAGGGGATGGGCCGGGAGAACGTTGTCAGTGACGACAGCCGGCGGAGGCGCACCGGCAGAGGTCCACATGCAGGCGCTCGACGAGCGGAACGCTCGGAGGCATGACGGACTCGGCGGCGGACTTCATGTCTAGACCGTAACACCCGTCCTTTGAGATCCTCAAAGCCTTTCTTTGAGAGGTACAACACGCCATATACCCCTACAAAGCAAAGCACCCCGGGTGGTCCGGGGTGCGCGGGTATGAACGTACGGTTGTGCCGCTACGAGGTCTGCGCGCGGGCGGCGTCGTCGGCGTCGTCCTCCTGGGTGCGGTTGGCGTCCAGGTTGGCCTTCATCTTGTCGACCCGGTTCACGATCCCGACCGAGGCGCGGTCCCGCTCCTTGCGCAGCACCACGAAGCTGATCGGCGCCGAGATCACCAGCGCGAGCAGGACGACCCACATACCGTTTGACTCGCCGAGGCCGCGCGGGGCGACACCGGAGTAGACGAGACCCCAGACGACCACGAGGCAGGCCACGAAGATCCCGAGGCGCATCAGCGTGTAGCGGAGCATCTCTATCCACTCTTCCGTTTCCTGGAGGCCCCGCGGCGCGGGCGGCACGAATGTCCCCATTGGGACACCGTCCAGTGAAGCACGCCATCGGTGAGGTCCGGGAAGCGGGTGCGGTACGAGGTCAGGTGAGCGGCAGCAGCATGATGACGTCATCGCGGTCGTCGCCGGGGGCCACCCGGATCGCGCCGGGTATCCGGCCGACCTCCTTGTAGCCGCACGAGCCGTAGAACCGCTCCAGGCCGAGTCCGCTCCGGCAGGCGAGCCGGATCGCCTCGATGCCGTCGAACCGGCGGGCCGCGCGGGCGGCTTCGGCCAGCAGGTCCCGGCCGTGGCCCGCGCCTTGGTGACGCGGGTGCACCATCACCGTGTAGAGCCAGATCCAGTGGGTCATCAGACGGTGGCTGTTGAAGGTGAGGAACGCGGAGGCGGCGACCCGGCCTTCCCTGTCATGCCCGACGAGGAGCCGGGCCCGCCCCTCGGTCATCGCCGCGAACTGCCTCACCAGCTCGGGGCGGATCGCCTCCCGGTCGACCGGCGGCACGAAACCGACGGCTCCCCCGGCGTTGGACACGTCCGCCCACAGATCGAGGATGCCGTCCCGCAGGGCGGGGTCCACGGCGGGGTCGAGGGTGAAGGTGAGGGGGGTGGGGGTGGGGGTGGAGGTGGGGATGGACATGGGGCGGGGGGTGATCCGTCTCGTGTGGTGCGGGGCGTGCGGCTCCGGTGCTTCCGGTGATCCGGTGATTCCGGTGATTCCGGTGATTCCGTGGTTCACAGCCGCATCGGCTGCGGGGCCTCTCGGCGGGCCGGGTCCGGGCCCTCGTACTCCTGGACGAGCGTGTAGCGCGCGGTGCGCTCCGCCGGGCGGAAACCCGCGTCGCGGATCAGGTCGAGGAGGTCCTCGCGGGTGAGCGGGGGCTCGGCCGGTGAGCCGCCGGCACCGGGGGCGGCGTCGATGTCGTCGGCGCCGTGCTGGAGGGCGAGCTGGGCGGTCTGTACGCCGTACATCGGAAGGCGGACCTTGAGGTGCGGGACGTTGTCGAGCAGGAGACGGGAGACGGCGAACGTCTTGAGGGTCTCCAGCGGGGTGGCCGTACGGGCTCCGGAGAGCGGGGCGGGCAGCGGTACGACGGTCTGGAAGCCGCCGGTCTCGTCCTGGAGTTCCCGCAGCCGCAGCGCCTGGGCGACCTTGTGACCGGGGTCCTCGGTCTCGCCGTGGAGCACGGTGCACGGGGTCTTCAGGCCCTTGGCGTGGGCCAGTCGCTGGATGCGGGACCAGTCCGCCCAGCCGAGGGTCCCGGCACCGCCGGTCAGCGAGGCGAGCCCGGCATCGATCAGCTCGTCCAGGAGCTGGGCGGCGGGCCGCCCGGAGAGGGTCTCGGCGTGCTGGATGCCGGTGGCGGTGAACGCGTGCAGCGAGACGTCCGGCAGGGCGGCCGTCAGCTCGCGCAGCGAGCGGACGCGCTCGTCCCAGGGCAGGTCGGGGTCGGGGTCGGGGCCGCTGGTGAGGTACAGCTCGGTGAGCCCCTCGCCGGCCAGCTCCCCGGCACGTCGCGAGGCCGCCACGACGGTCGTGTCGAGGTGCCGGGTCGCGGCGAAGTGCACGCGGTCGCCGTGGTGGCGGGTGCGGACCTCGTGGGCCAGGCCGCCGAGCCAGGCCAGGTCGTCCGCCGCGTAGAGCGCGCGGCCGTCCTCGTGGGTCAGCCGCTCACCGGAGCGGACCTTCTCCCCCAGCTCCCGCTTGAGCCCGGCGTCCATGCGTATGCCCTTTCTCCGACAACTCGGCCAACCGTACCCCCCGCTCGCGCGGGGCCTCAGACCTCCTCGGGCAACTCCCCGACCCGGTTCTCCCACTTGGTGGAGAGCACGATGGTGGTACGCGTACGGGAGACGCCCTTGGTGCCGCTGAGCCGGCGGATGATCTTCTCCAGGCCGTCCACGTCGGTGGCGCGCACCTTGAGCATGAAGGAGTCGTCACCGGCGATGAACCAGCAGTCCTCGATCTCCGGCAGATCCTTCATCCGCCGGGCCACGTCCTCGTGGTCGGCGGCGTCGGAGAGCGAGATGCCGATGAGGGCGATGACACCGAGTCCGAGCGAGACGGCGTCCACGGTGGCCCGGTAGCCGGTGATGACCCCGGCCGCCTCCAGCCGGTTGATGCGGTCGGTGACGCTGGGGCCCGACAGACCCACGAGACGGCCCAGCTCGGCGTACGAGGCCCGGCCGTTCTCCCTCAGGGCCTGGATGAGCTGCCTGTCCACGGCGTCCATGCGATCGAAGCCTTCCACTGAAGAGAACAGAAGAGAAATGAGGGGATTGAGGGGGGGGAGGGGGGCGAGGGGGGTGAGTGCAGGGGATTCAGAGCTGATTCGGGGCTGGCTCGGGCTGGCTCGGACTGATTCGGGGCTGACTCGGGCTACGGGCTCAGCCGCTGCCCTGTCCTCCGCCGCCCAGTTCGCCGGTCCATCGGCGGTAGAGCGAGTGGGGGACGCCCGCCGCGTCCAGGATCCGGCCGGCGACGAAGTCCACCAGGTCCTGGATGTGGGTGGCGCCCGCGTAGAAGGCGGGCGAGGTGGGGACGACCGACGCCCCCGCGTCGTCCAGTGTGACGAGGTGGCGCAGGGTCTGCCCGTTCAGCGGGGTCTCCCGTACGGCGACGACCAGCGGGCGGCGCTCCTTGAGGGTGACACTCGCCGCGCGCTGGAGCAGATCCTTGGAGAGCCCGAGGGCGACACCGGCGACGCAGGCCGTGGAGGCCGGCACGATGAGCATCCCCTGGGTGCGGTACGACCCCGAGGACGGCCCGGCGGCCAGGTCCCCGGCGCTCCAGTAGCGGACGCCGCCGAGGTCGACGGCGAAGGTGCCGGGCTTGCCGTCGGCGCCCCGGGACAGCCATTCGCGCAGGTCGCCCTGCCAGTGGGCGTCGCGGAAGGGGAGGCCGGTCTCGTCGAGCAGGGTCAGCCGGGAGGCGCGGGAGACGATCAGGTCGACCCGCTCCCCCGCCGCGAGGAGCGCGCGGAGCACGGCGGCGGCGTATGGGGTGCCCGAAGCGCCGGACACCCCCACGATCCAAGGCGCACGGGGCGTCTCTCCTGGCTTGACTGGGTTCACGCCTCCGAGCCTATCCGGCCCGAGGGGGTGGGAATATCCGGCCCGGCGGGGCGGGAACCGGCCAAGGGGTCCGGGGCGTTCCTTGAAGGGACGAACCAGTCGCGGGGGGGTGCCATGGCGGACGTCGGATCAAACGGGCCGAGCGGGCCGAGCGGATCGAAGGGACCGGGCTACGGGCAGGGGCACGGGCCGGGATACGGACAGGGCTTCGGGCGGCGTTTCGGCACGGACACCGGCGGGCGCGGGGGCGGCAGGGCCCGGGTGTGGGCGGCGGCCAAGCTGATGCTGGCCTGGGTGGCCCTGCTGTGGCTCCTGGAAGTGATCGACGTGGCCACCGGCCATGAGCTGGACAGCTTCGGGATCGTGCCGCGTACGCCGTCCGAGCTGATCGATGTGATCCCGGCGTCCTTCATCCACTTCGGCTTCGGCCATCTGGCGGCCAACACGCTGCCGCTGCTGGTCCTCGGCTTCCTGGCCGCCCTGAGCGGGATACGCCGGTTCCTGGCCGTCTGCGCCCTGATCATCGTGGCCGACGGCCTCGGGGTCTGGCTGGTGGCCCCGGCCGGCACCAACACGGCCGGCGCGTCGGGCCTGATCTTCGGCCTCTTCGGCTACCTCGTCGTCACCGGCTTCGTGGAGCGCCGCCCGCTCGGCATCCTGGGCGGCGTCCTCATCGCCGCCATCTGGGGCGGCACCTTCCTGTCGGGCCTGGTCCCGCAGTCCGGGATCAGCTGGCAGGGGCATCTGATCGGGCTGATAGCGGGGGTGACGGCGGCGTTCGTGCTGCGCAGACGCCGGGCCCTGCCGGGTGGGGTTCAGGGCTGAGCGGACGCGCACCGCGCCTATACGGTCAGACCCCGCACCAGCAGATCCAGCAGCGCGCACACGAACAGGGCAATGCCGATGAAGCCGTTGACGCTGAAGAAGGCGCGGTTCAGGCGGGAGAGGTCGTGGGGGCGGACGATGGAGTGTTCGTAGAGGAAGGCGCCCGCGACGATCAGGAGGCCGAGCCAGAAGAAGGCACCGGCGTCGGTGGCGACGGCGTACCAGGCGAACAGGGCGGTGGTGAGGGCGTGGCAGACGCGGGCGGCCCAGATCGCCGCCGGGATGCCGAAGCGGGCCGGGACCGACATCACGCCGACCTCGCGGTCGGTCTCGACGTCCTGGCAGGCGTAGATCAGGTCGAAGCCGCCGATCCAGATGCCGACGGCGAGGCCCAGGATGACCGCGTCCCAGGACCAGGTGCCGGTGATCGCCAGCCAGCCGCCGATCGGGCCCATGGCCTGGGCGAGGCCGAGGATCGCCTGGGGGAAGTTCGTGAAGCGCTTGCCGTAGGGGTAGACGACCATCGGGACGACCGCGATGGGGGCCAGCGCCAGACAGAGGGGGTTCAGCAGCGCCGCCGCGCCCAGGAAGATCACCAGGGCGATGAGCGCGCCGGTCGAGGCGTGGCGTACGGACATCGCGCCGGTGACCAGTTCGCGGTGGGCCGTGCGTGGGTTCCGGGCGTCGATCTCGCGGTCGATGATCCGGTTGACGGCCATCGCGAAGGTGCGCAGGCCCACCATGCAGATGGTGACCAGGAGCAGCCGGGCCCAGTGGATGTTCCCGTCCCACTCGTACATCGCGGTCAGGGCGGCGATGTAGGCGAAGGGCAGCGCGAAGACCGAGTGCTCGATCATCACCAGCCGGAGGAACGCTCTGGTCCGTCCCGGCTGGGGGATCGCGGCGGACGCGCTGCTCATCACAGGCCGTACTCCTTCCACCGGCGGTCGACCGTCGCCGCCGTGGCCGGGTCCGACACCACCATGTCGGGCCAGCCGCCGTCCCTGGTGTAGCCCTCCTCGGGCCACTTCCTCGTCGCGTCGATACCCGCCTTGCCGCCCCAGAACTGCTGGTAGGAGGCATGGTCCAGATGATCGACGGGGCCCTCCACGACCGAGAGGTCACGGGCGTAGTCGGTGTTGCCGAGGGCCCGCCACGCGACCTCGTGCAGATCGTGCACATCGCAGTCGCTGTCCACGACCACGATCAGCTTGGTCAGGGACATCATGTGCGCCCCCCAGATCGCGTGCATCACCTTCTGCGCGTGTTTGGGGTACTTCTTGTCGATCGAGACGATCGCGCAGTTGTGGAAGCCGCCCGCCTCGGGGAGGTGGTAGTCCACGATGTCCGGGACGATGATCTTCAGCAGGGGGAGGAAGAAACGCTCCGTCGCCCGGCCCAGCGGGCCGTCCTCCGTCGGGGGGCGGCCGACGACGATGGACTGGAGCAGCGGGCGCTTGCGCATCGTGACGCAGTCGATCGTCAGCGCGGGGAAGGGTTCCTGCGGGGTGTAGAAGCCGGTGTGGTCGCCGAAGGGGCCTTCCGGCAGCATCTCGCCCGGCTCCAGCCAGCCCTCCAGGACGACCTCCGCCTGCGCCGGCACCTGGAGCGGCACGGTCTTGCAGTCGACCATCTCGGTCCGCTTGCCCGCGAGGAATCCGGCGAACAGATACTCGTCGATGTCGCCGGGGAGCGGGGCGGTGGACGCGTAGGTCACGGCGGGCGGGCAGCCGAAGGCGATGGCGACCGGCAGGCGTTCGCCCCGGCGGGCGGCGACCTGGTAGTGGTTGCGGCTGTCCTTGTGGATCTGCCAGTGCATGCCGATCCTGCGCTTGTCGTGGCGCTGGAGGCGGTACAGGCCGAGGTTGCGGACGCCGGACTCCGGGTCCTTGGTGTGCGTCAGACCGAGGTTGAAGAAGGAGCCGCCGTCCTGCGGCCAGGTGAACAGCGCCGGGAGCTGCTCCAGGTCCACGTCATCGCCGTGCAGGACGACCTCCTGCACGGGCGCGTTGTCGGACTTGACCTTCTTCGGCGGTACGTGTGCCATCGCGCCGAGCTTCCCGAACGCCTCGCGCACGCCGACGAACCCGTGCGGCAGTTCGGGCCGCAGCAGCCCGCCGATCCGCTCGCCGATCTCGCCGTACGACTTCAGCCCCAGCGCCTTCAGCAGCCGCCGGTCGGTCCCGAAGACATTCATGGCGAGGGGCATCGAGGAGCCCTTCACCTTCTCGAAGAGGAGCGCCGGGCCACCGGACTTCTGCACCCGGTCGACGATCTCACCGACCTCCAGATGCGGATCGACCTCGACCTTGACGCGCTTGAGGTCACCTTCGCGCTCCAGTGCCCTGAGCAGGGAGCGAAGATCGTCGTAAGCCATGGGGCCCAGTATCCCCGAGCGGTTACCCTGGCCCCGTCACGGGGCCGGTCCGAGCCGCCCTCCACCGCGTACCGGGAGGCTGTCGCCACATGCTCAGGCTGCTGATGTTTCTCGTGCCGCTGGCGCTGAGCGTCTACACGTTCATCGACTGCATCAGTACGAAGGACGAGGACATCCGGCACATGCCCAAGCCGCTCTGGGCGATCCTCGTTCTGGTGTTCCCGCTGGTCGGGTCGGTCTCCTGGCTGATCGCGGGCAAGAAGCGCTCCCCCGCCGCCGACGGCTGGTCCTCGGTCCGCTCCGGCGGCCGGTCCCGGTTCGTCGCGCCGGACGACAATCCGGAGTTCTTGAAGTCCCTGTCGGACGACAGTCAGCGCCGCGAGGACGCCGGCGAGAGCGACGCGAGCGACGAGAACCCCGGGAACGCCGGGAGCCCAGAGAATTCCGGGAACGACGGCGAGCGGGACGGCGACAAGGGCGAGGACCCCAAGGGCGTGTGACGCCCCGGGCGTGTCCGTGCCTGAGTCACCGCAGACGCGATGACGACAGGATCGACAGCAGGTGGGCCGGGACCATCACCCAGGTGATGGCGGCGATGGCCAGCAGGGCCCAGCGGGTGGCGTCCAAACCGCCGAGGGCGAGGTCCACGACCGCCGCCGCGAGCAGGACCAGGGACGCCTCGATGCCGTTCGTGACGCGGTGCAGCTTGAACGCGGCGGCCAGTCGGCGGGCCGTGGCCACACCCTGGGAGCGGGGGCGGGTGGCCTCGTCGTCGGCGACGGCCGTGAGCCCCCGGCGGGCGCGGGCCACGTCCACCAGGTCGGTGGACGCCTTCAGCAGCACCACGCCGAGCGCGGTGGCCAGGCCCAGGCACACCCAGGCGTCCAGCCCGGATTCGGCGGCCCGCAGACCCACGCCGACCATCAGCGCCGCGTCCGCGAGATAGGCGCCCAGCCGGTCGACGTAGATGCCGGTCGCGCTGTTCTGCCCCTTCCAGCGGGCCACCTCTCCGTCGACGCAGTCGAAGAGGAGGAACAGCTGCATGAGGACGACCGCGAGGACCGCGCCGGTCAGCCCGGGGATCAGCAGCGCCGCGCCGGAGGCGATGCCGCACCACACCATCGTCCAGGTCAGCTGGTCCGGGGTGATGGGGGTGCGCACCAGCTGCCGGGTCAGGCGCAGCGACAGACGGCGCATGTAGAGCCGTCCCGCCCAGTGCTCACCGTTGCGGCTGGCCAGCTTGGCCTGCGGCTGGCAGACCTCGCGGAGGTCCTCCAGGGCCGGGGCCGGGGCGAGGGCGGGAGCGGGGGCAGTCATGAACGATTCCTTTCGCCGATCCCAACTGCCCTTGACGCAGCGGTGATCGGCACAGGTTACCGAGGCCCCGTCAGCTCGCCCCCGGCGCCTCCGGCAGCGCGACGAGCCGCTCGAACCGGGCCCGCCAGCGTTGCTCGGACTCCCGCTCGCCGCGGAACTCGTGGGTGAAGCGCAGGGTGCTCGCGGTGGCGCCGTCCCGCTCCAGATGGAAGCGGAGCCGGCCGCCGGGCTCGACCGTGTACTCGGCGACCCGGTCCACGTCCCAGGCGGTCACCCGGCCGCCGCCGAGCCCGCGCAGGGCGACCGCGCCACCGAGGCGGGGTTCGAGGACCTCGACGTCGGTGAACCAGGCGCCGAGCCCCTCGGCGGTGGCCAGGGCGGGCCAGACGCTTTCCATGGGGCGCGGGAGGCGGACCAGGAAGTGGAGGATGTGGGTGTTTCGCTGGTGGTGGCGGCGGGGCGGGGTGGGGGTCTGGCTGTGGGGCTGGTCCGGGGGCGCAGTGTGGGGCTGCTCCTGCGGCTGGCTGAGGGGAGGGGTGCGGGGCTGGTCGGGGGGCTGGTGGTGAGGCGGGGTGTGGGGCTGGTCCGGGGGCTGGCCGCTGCCCTGCTCGGTGGGTCCGGTCATTACTACAGCGTGCCGCTTGGATTGCGATTCCGCCCACTGTAAGGCTGTTGACCTGGGGTTTTGATGTGCGGTCGGGTGGGGGCGGTGCGGCTCATGCGCCCGGGGCCGACGGCTGGTTGCGGGTGGCCCGTGGGAGGGGACCGGAGAGGCGGGCAGCCGGTGGCTGGAGGCCGGAGGCGGGCTGCCGGAAGCCCGAGGCAGGCGGCCGGTCGCCAGTGGCCATTGGTCGGCCGAACCGGGCTAGCCGACGGCCGGTGGCGGGCAGACGGAAGGCGGTGGCTGGTGGCGGGGAGCTGGCGGCCGGAAGGCCGGGGACAGGAAGCCGGGCGCCGGAGGCCGGAAACCCGAGGCAGGCCGCCGGTCGCCAGTAGCCGGTGGCGGGCAGCCGATGGCCAGGCCGGTGACGGGCAGCCAGTGGCGGACAACCGGAAGACGGCGGCCAGAGGCGGGCAGCTGGCGGCCGGAGGCCGGGGACAGGAAGCCAGGCGCCGGAGGCCGGAAACCCGAGGCGGGCCGCTGATGGCCGGAGGCCGGTGGCGGGCCGCCGGAAGACGGGGGCCGGGGACAGGTAGCTGGGCGTCGGAGGCCGGTTCACGCCGTTGGTTTTATCTCCCCGGCGAACACCACGATCTGGTCGATCTGATTGCGGCGCAGGTGTACGACGTCCGTGCCGGTCAGGCGGGGGCCGCCGGCCGGGGTGGTGAAGACCCATCGGTAGCGGGCCCATTCGTCGGGCATGTCCACCCCGGAGGCGCGGATCATGGTGCCGGTGCCCGCCGGGTGGTTGCGGATGTCCAGCACGAACCGCTCGACGGCCTCGATGCCCTCGCTGCGGCCCAGCGGACCCCACAGGGTCACGTCCGGGGTCAGCGCCTGGGCGAGCAGGCCGGTCACATAGCTGTCGTCGGAGGCGTTGAAGGCGGAGAGGAACGTGTCGATCGCGAACTGGGCGGTCTCTTCCTGCATGCCTTCAGTATGACCAGCCGCCTCCGACGAACACCGGTCGCCTTCCGCGGCCGGAAAACGGGGCGACCGTCAGAAGCCGATCGCCTGGAGCGCCCCGAGGCTCACGTCCGCGTAGGAGTGCTTGCCGGAGACGAAGATATTGACGCCGTAGTAGTTGAACAGCCAGCAGGCGAAGGCGATCAGGGCGAGGTAGGCGGCCTTGCGGCCCTTCCAGCCGGCGGTGGCGCGGGCGTGCAGATAGCCGGCGTAGGCGACCCAGGTGATGAAGGACCAGGTCTCCTTGGGGTCCCAGCCCCAGTAGCGGCCCCAGGCGTCACCGGCCCAGATCGCGCCCGCGATGATCGTGAACGTCCACAGCGGGAACACGGCGGCGTTGACGCGGTAGGCGAACTTGTCGAGGGAGGCGGCGGCGGGCAGCCGGTCAAGGAAGGAGCTGGCGAAGCGGCCGGGGGTACCGCCGCGGGCCAGCTTCGCCTCGTGGGAGTCGCGGAAGAGATAGAGCACGGTGGCGACCGCGCCGACGTAGAACACCGCGCCGCACAGGATCGCGGTCGAGACGTGGATGTACAGCCAGTAGGAGTGAAGAGCGGGAACCAATTGGTCACTGGCGGTGTACAGGACCGTGACGGCGAGACCGAGATCGAGGAGGACGACGGTGGTCAGGAAGAGACCCAGCCAGCGCACGTTCTGCTTGAGGGCGAGCAGCAGCAGATAGACCCCGACGGCCACGGTGGAGAAGGTGATGTTGAACTCGTACATGTTGCCCCACGGCGCCCGCTGCACGGACAGCGCGCGGGTGAGCACCCCGCCGAACTCCACGAGGAAGGCGACGACGGTGAGCGAGATGGCGATCCGCCCCCAGAGATCGCCCTTCTCGCTGCCCCCGTGGGCGCCCGGCCCGTCCGGCACGTCCCGCGCACCGGCCGCCGCCCGTACGACGACCTTGGGCCGCTCCAGCACGGCGGTCCCACCGGCCTTGCGCACGGTGACGGCGGGTGCCGCGGACTTGGTGGCGCCCTTGGCGGCGCCCCCGGCGGTGAGCGCGGCGGCCGTGCGGCCGACCTTGCTGCGGCTGCCGAGAAGCCACTCGGCGATATAGGCGAAGAAGGCCAGGGTGTAGACGGCCATCGCGGAGTAGATCAGCGTGTTGCTGATGCTCGCGAGGTTCTCGTTGGTCGCGGCGGCGAGCGTCACTTCTCAGCCCCTTCGGCAGGTACGGCGGGGTCGTGGGAGTCGGGGGTGGGCGTGGGGGTGGGCGTGGGGGTGCGGGTCGGGGTGGGTTCGGGGGTGGCGTCGGAATCCGGGTCGGGTTCAGGGGCGCCCGGGGCCTTGTCGTACAGCTGGTCGGCCAGTTGGCCGAGTTCCTCCGGTACCTTGGCGGACTCGCTGCGGCCGAGCCCGGCCATCTCCACGACGGTGACACCGTCGGCCCCCCGCACCGCCCGCACCCACACCCGGCGGCGCTGGACGAACAGGGAGGCGGCGAGGCCGAAGATGGCGGCGATGGATCCGCCCAGGGCCCAGCCGCTGCCGGGCTGCTGGGCGATCTGGAAACCGGCCCACTCCTGGACGCCCTCGAAGGTGACCGAACCGGCCCCGTCCGGCAGCGTCATGGTGTCGCCGAGCGCCAGACTCTGCTTGAACAGCTCGCCCTCGGAGTCCTTGAACTCCTCCATGTTGGTCTGGTCGAGCCGGTAGATGCTCTGCGGGATGCCCGAGTCCACACCGAGGTCGCCGTGGTAGGCGGACAGCGCCAGGCGCGGATCCAGCAGCGCCGGGAACTGGGAGACCATCGTGCCCTGGCCCTCACCGGCGTAGGTGGGCACGAAGAAGGCGTTGAAGCCGAGCTGTTCCCGCTCGCCGTCGGCGTTGCGGTAGCCGTCCATGACCTTGATCGCGCCGGAGGAGGTGACAAAGCCGTCGAGCGGCAGCAGGGCCACGGGCTCCTTGTCCATGACGACCTTGCCCTCACCGTCGCGGACGGTCACGATCGGCGCGTAGCCGTGGCTGACCAGGTAGACCTTGGAGTCGCCGATCGCCAGCGGCTCATTGACCTTGATGGTCCTGGTCTGTTCCGCGCCATAGGCGCCGACGCTGTAGGTGAGGGTCGCCTCGTAGGTGCGGGGGGTACCGCGGTTGGGGCCGGTGGGCTCGTAGGTGGCGCGGAAGTCGTTGAGGGTGAAGCTGAAGGGGTCCAGGTCGTCCTGGCTGAAGAGGTTGCCGGACTTGAAGTCGTCGTACTGGGTGAGGGTGTTGGCGAACCCGTCGCCCTCCAGGACCAGCTTGTTGCCCTCGGACTTGAACAGCTGGCCCCAGGCGAAGGCGATCAGCATCACGACCAGCGCGATATGGAAGGCCAGATTGCCCAGTTCCCGCAGATAGCCCTTCTCACCGGCGATGGCGTCCCCGGCGGCATGGGCCCGGAAGCGGCTGCGCTTGAGCACCCCGAGCGCGGCCTCGCGGACCTCCTCCGGGGCGGCCTCGGTGCGCCAGGTGGTGTAGGCGGGCAGCCGGGTGAGCCGCTTGGGGGCGCCCGGCGGGCGGCTGCGCAGCTGGCCGACGAACTGCCAGGTGCGCGGGACGATACAGCCGATGAGGGAGACGAACAGCAGGAGGTAGATCGCCGAGAACCACACCGAACTGTAGACATTGAAGAGGCCGAGCTTGTCGTAGATCGGCGCGAGCGTCGTGTGCCGCTCGCGGAAGTCGTCGACGAGGGTGATGTCGATGCCGGTCTGCGGGATCAGCGAGCCGGGCACGGCGGCGAGCGACAGCAGCAGCAGCAGCAGCAGCGCGACCCGCATCGAGGTCAGCTGCCGCCAGAACCAGCGGAACCAGCCGACGACGCCGAGGGAGGGCAGGTTGGGCGCGTCCTCGCGGGGTGCGGTGGACAGCCGGCTGCCCGCGGCACCGAGTTCGGCGTCCTCGGCCGCCTGTCCCTTCTTGGGCTGGTCGGGTGCGGCCTTGTCGGAGGCGCCGGTCTTGGTGTCGCTCATCGGTCGATTCCCCACAGAGAGGCCGGGGTCAAAGGTGCCGGGGGTGCGGCGGCCGGGGCTTTGGACCCCGGTGCCGAAACCGTCGTATCAGATGCGGGTGCGGTGGTCGTCGTACGGGATGCGGGGGCGGTGGTCGTCGTACGGGATCCGCATCTCAGGGCCGTCGACGGGGACGCCGGAGGTGGCGCGGGCGACGAAGGGTCTGCGCCTGGTGCTGTCCTGTGGTCGCTGTCGTTCATCGGTCAGATCCCCACGGTGAAGCCGTTGGACCAGGTCTGCATCTGCTGGACGAGGGTGTCCCAGACGCCGGTCAGCAGGAGCAGGCCGGTCGCGATCATCATGATGCCGCCGATCCGCATCACCCAGACATAGTGGCGCTTGACCCAGCCGAAGGCGCCGAGGGCCCGGCGGAAGGCGATCGCGGCGAGGACGAAGGGCAGGCCGAGGCCGAGGCAGTAGGCGATGGTCAGGATGGCGCCACGGCCCGCGCTGCCCTGCTCGGAGGAGAGGATCAGTACGGAGGAGAGGGTGGGGCCGATGCAGGGTGTCCAGCCGACGCCGAACAGCGCGCCGAGCAGCGGGGCGCCGGCCAGGCCGGTGACGGGCCGCCGGTGGAGGCGGAACTCGCGCCGGCTGAGCCAGGGCATCAGGCCCATGAAGAAGACGCCCATGACGATCATGATCACGCCGAGGATCTTGGTGAGAACGCCCTGGTTCTCCTGGAGGGTCTGCCCGAAGTACCCGAACAGCGCGCCGGTCGAGACGAACACGGCGGTGAAGCCGAGCACGAAGAGGGAGGCCCCGGCGACCATCCGCCCCCGGCGGGCCTCGGCGAGATCGGTGCCGGTGACTCCGGTGACGTAGGAGAGATAGCCGGGGACCAGCGGGAGGACGCAGGGGGAGAAGAAGGAGATGAGGCCGCCGAGCAGGGCGATGGGGAGGGCGACGAGCAGGGCGCCGTTGAGGACGGTGTCGTTGATGCCGGTGGTGGCGGCGAGGTCGAGGGAGCCGCTCGCGGCCAGGCTGGACATTCCCGGCAGGCCGGATACGCCGGACGATCCGGTCATATCACTTCTCCGCCAGCACCGGGGCGAGCATCTTGCGGAGCTTCTCCTCGCTGAGCGCCTGGAGGGTGCGCGCGGCGATTCTGCCCTCCCGGTCGATGATCAGCGTGGAGGGGATGGCCTGGGGATTGAGGGTGCCCTCCTCGAAGCGGAGCATCAGCTTCCCGGTCGGGTCGTACAGACTCGGGTAGCTGATCCCGAACTCCTCCTCGAAGGCGAGGGCGAGGCCGGTGGAGCCGTCGCGGGTGTTGATGCCGATGAACTGGACACCCTGGTCCTTGACGTCCTGGTAGACCTTCTCGAAGTTCTTCGCCTCGGCCCGGCAGGGCGGGCACCAGGAGCCCCAGATGTTCAGGACGACGACCTGACCCTCGTAGTCGGCGACGTCCGCCGTCTCGCCGTCCACGGTCGGGCCGGACAGGTCGGGGACGGCGGCGCGCTCCGCCGGTTCGACGGTGGCGATGCCGTCGGAGCCGGTGATGTAGCCGGTGCCGCCGCCTCCGCCGGACGTCCCGCCGGAGCTGCACGCGGTGGCGAGCAGCGCGACCGTGGCGGCGCCTGCCCCCAGGGCGGCGCGGCGGCGGATGGGGGTGGCGGAGCGGTTCGCGCGCGGGGAGGCGGGGCTGGCGGCACTCATGTGAAAAGTTTCGCATGTCCGTTCCGGGGATCTTGGGCACCCCCCTCGGGACCGGAAACCCCCATTTCAGGCGGCGTTCTCCGACTCGGTCGCGCCCGCCCCGCCGCCGAGGAACCCGCTCCATCCGCCGGTCGGCGCCTGGCCCACGCCCAGGGTCCGGAGCCGCTCCAGCACCTCCGGCTTCTGCACGTCCAGCCAGTCCACGAACTGACGGAAGGAGACCAGCCGGACGTCCTCGCCCTTCTCCTTCTCGCGGGCGACGCGCTTGAGGGCCTCCTCGACGGCGTCCATGTAGATGCCGCCGTTCCACTGCTCGAAGTGGTTGCCGACGAAGAAGGGTGCCCGATTTGTCTCGTATGCCCGCTCGAAGCCGGCGATGTAGGCCCTGGTCGCCTGCTTGCGCCAGCCGGGGTGGTTGTGCGCGGGAGCGTTGGTGGAGTTGACGGACTGGTTGGCGAGGATGTTGTAGTCCATGGCGAGCACCTCGAAGCCGCGCCCCGGGAACGGAATCTGCTGCAACGGCAGATCCCATACGCCCTTGCGCTTGGCCGGCCACACCTGGAGCCCGCCGGGCGAGGAGGCGTCGTAGCGCCATCCCAGTTCACGGGCGGTGGGCAGCAGATTGTCCTGGCCGAGCAGACAGGGCGTACGGCCGCCGACGAGTTCCTTGTCGTAGTCGAAGGGCAGGGACGGCAGGTCGGTCCATCCGCTATTGGTGCGCCACTCCTTCACGAAGGACTTCGCCTGGTCTATCTCGCTGCGCCACTGCTGCGGGGTCCAGTTGCCGACCGAGCCGGAGCCGGCGCAGAAGTGCCCGTTGAAGTGGGTGCCTATCTCATGTCCGTCGAGCCAGGCGCGGCGGACGTTGGTGAGGGTGTCCTTGATGTGGGCGTCGGTGAGATAGCCGATGTCGGAGGCGCCGCGCGGGTTGTTCGGGGGGTTGTACAGCCGCTTCTTCGACTCGGGGAGCAGATACACCCCGGAGAGGAAGAAGGTCATGTGGGCGCCGTGTTCCTCGGCGAGGTCGAGGAAGCGGGGGAAGAGGCCGTTGCCGACCTCGCCGGCCCCGTCCCAGGAGAAGACGACGAACTGCGGCGGGGTCTCCCCCGGTTCCAGCGGCCGGGGCGCCTCGGGCTGGTGGGGCTGCTTGCCGGTGAAGGCGGTCGAGCCGTCGCCGATCGGCTTGGCGGCGGGGGTGGGGCTGCCGTCGCCGCTGCCGCGGCTGTTCCCGTTGCCGTTGCCGTTCCCGGAACCGGATGGGCGGCTCGCCCCGTCCGACTGGGTACCGCACGCGGAGAGCCCGACAGCGGCGGCGGCCCCGGCGCCCAGCCCGAGCGCTCCCCTGCGGCTGATGCGGCTGCTTCGGCTGATGCGGCTGCTGTTGCTGTTGCTGTTGCGGCTGATGGCACCTCTGCGACCGGCGTCGTTCGTCAGCCGGTCGCGATCGATCTGAGGCATGGCTTCCCCGTCCCCTGAGGCCCTGTGGTGGTCACCCAGTCAGAGGGCGGCAGGAACGGGGAGGTTCCTCATATAAGTGAAGGTTTGCAAACAAATGCAACGAAACCGTCACGGAGGGGGCGAGGAGGAACCCGGGGCGGTCAGGCCCCGAAAGCCTTGTCCTTCCCCTTCACCGGCCTGGCGCCCGCCCGCAGATGCAACGGCACCAGATCCAGTGCGGGCTCGCTGTACCCGACGGACACGATCCGGTCCCCGTCGTAGGTGAAGGACGTCAGGGAGGCGAGGGTGCACTGCCGCCGCCGCGGGTCGTGCCACAGCCGCCGCCGCTCGACGTAGGACCGCACGATCCAGATCGGCAGCTGATGGCTGACCAGCACGGCCTCGTGCCCGCGCGCCGCTTGCCTGGCGGCGTCCAGCGCCCCCATCATCCGCACGACCTGATCGATGTACGGCTCTCCCCAGGACGGGCGGAACGGGTTGAACAGGTGCTTCCAGTTCTCCGGGCGGCGTAGCGCGCCGTCGCCGACGCCGAAGGTCTTGCCCTGGAAGACATTGCCCGCCTCGATGAGCCGGACGTCGGTCGCCAGGTCGAGCCCGTGGGTCTTGGCGATCGGGGTGGCCGTCTCGTGGGCGCGCTCCAGGGGCGAGGCGACGACGTGGGTGATGTCACGGTCGGCGAGGTGCTCGGCGATCCGGTCGGCCATCCGGACGCCCAGCTCGGAGAGGTGGTAGCCGGGCAGCCGCCCGTAGAGGATGCCGTCCGGGTTGGCCACCTCGCCGTGCCGCATGAGGTGGACGACGGTGAGGTCGGGGTGGGGGCGGGGGTGGGCGCCGGTGCCGGTGCCGGTGCCCGTGCCGGTTGGTGGAGTGGGGTCGGGGGTGGGCGGGGTGTGGTCGGGGGTGCGTGGGGTGTGGTCGTACGTCATGCCGCCGTGGCCTCCGCAGCCGCTCGGGCCGCCGCCGGGAGGGCGTCGGCGATCCGCTGCACGGCGCGGTCGTCGTGCGCGGTGGAGACGAACCAGGACTCGAAGGACGAGGGCGGCAGATAGACGCCGTTCGCGAGCAGCGAGTGGAAGAACGCGTTGTAGCGGAAGGACTCCTGCCCGCGCGCGTCCTCGTAGGTGCGCACCTCGCGGCTGGTGAAGAAGACGGAGAACATGCTGGAGGCGGTCTGGATCCGGTGGGCGATGCCTTCTTTGTTCAGCGCCTCGGCGACCAGGCCCTGGATCTGGGCGGAGACGGCGTCCAGGGTGTCGTACGCGCGCGCGTCGAGCAGGCGCAGCTGGGCGAGTCCGGCGGCGGTGGCGACGGGGTTCCCGGAGAGGGTGCCGGCCTGGTAGACGGGTCCGGCCGGGGCGAGGTGGCCCATGACATCGGCGCGTCCGCCGAACGCGGCGGCGGGAAACCCGCCCCCCATGACCTTCCCGAAGGTCAGGAGATCCGGGACGACCCCATCGATCCCGTACCACCCGGCCCGGCTGGTCCGGAACCCCGTCATGACCTCGTCGGAGATGTAGAGGGCGCCGTTTCGGGCGCAGGCGTCCTTGAGTCCCTGGTTGAAGCCGGGCAGTGGCGGTACGACGCCCATGTTGCCGGGGGACGCCTCGGTGATCACACAGGCGATGTCGCCCGGGTGGGCGTGGAAGGCGGCCTGGACTGCTTCGAGGTCGTTGTACGGCAGCACGATCGTGTCGGCGGCCTGGGCGCCCGTGACGCCGGGGGTGTCGGGGAGCGCGAAGGTGGCGACGCCGGAGCCGGCGGCGGCGAGGAGGGCGTCGACGTGCCCGTGGTAGCAGCCGGCGAACTTGATCACCTTGGTGCGGCCGGTGAAGCCACGGGCGAGCCGGATGGCGGACATGGTCGCCTCGGTCCCGCTGGAGACCAGCCGCACCTGCTCCAGCGGCGCGACCCGCGCGACCATCTCCTCGGCCAGCGCGACCTCGCCCTCACCGGGCGTGCCGAAGGAGGTGCCGTGGGCGACGGCGGCCTGGACGGCGGCGATCACCTCGGGGTGCGCGTGCCCGAGGATCATCGGTCCCCAGGAGCAGACGAGATCGACGTACTCCCGCCCGTCGGCGTCCGTGAGGTACGGCCCGGTGCCGGACACCATGAACCGGGGCGTGCCGCCGACCGCGCGGAAAGCACGGACCGGCGAGTTCACGCCGCCGGGCGTGACGGCCTCCGCGCGGTCGAACAGCGCCTGCGAGGCGGGTGCATCGTAGGGATAGGGCGGTTCGCTCTTGACGCTCATGACGCTCATGGCCTTGCGACTTCTCCGACTTCTCCGACTTCTCGGACTCCTGGGGCAGTGTTGTCCTCAGGGTAGGACAGGGGGGTGGGGACGGCGGTGGGGCGGTGGGGCGGTGGGGCGGGATGGAGGTGGGGGGAGTGGGGGTGGGGGGAGTGGGGTGGGGGCGCGGGAGAGGGCATCATGGAGCCCCGGAGCCTCGGGCGGGCGCGCGGGCAGGGCCTCGCGCGGCGCAGACCGATGGCCCTTTCTCCGCCATCTGCGAAAATGGGCGTGATACACACAGCTCCCGGAGCCGTATGGAACGGTGGCTGTGAAGAACCCGCGGACAGGTGTTTCACCGCACGTTTCGGCGGGCGGCCGTGGGGGAGGTCACTGAGACGATGATCGGGTTGCGCGGCCGGGGTCGGGCGTCCTAGAAAAGCAGTCGGGTGGAGATATGCATCGCGGTGGCGGACTGGGCGAGGGGACTGATGACCTGGGTCCTCGGCGTGCCCGGCGGGGAAGGCACCGGCGCGACGCGGAGGAAGCCGCCGAAACACGTCAGACACAGGGTGCGCCGAACGAGCCGGAGCCGGTCGAGCGCCGGTTGGACGGTCTGCGGGCCGGGAGCAGGAATGGTGGTCGGGTGGGGGTGACGTACAAGTACTTCGGCGCGCCGGACGGCGCGACCGCGGCCCGGGTCCCGATCTCGATGCGCCCCGAGGAACTCGGCGGCGACGAACTCGGGATGAACGGCATGTTCACCAAGATCAAGCCGGAGACGATGGCCGCGATGGTCCTCACCGGCATCGAGGGCGTCCCCCTCCACAAGGTCCCGCCCCTCGAACTCGTCGTCCTCCACCCCGACTACGCGGTCGTCAAACTCCCCATGACCGTGGTCGACCCCCTGCGCGGCATCGGCGAGGAGACGGTCGGCGCGGCGGCGTTCATCTGGTCGACGGTCCCGGATCGCGGGGGGCCGCGGGATGCGTTCAATGTGTATCAACTGCTGCATGAGTGGCAGGACTTCTCACATCGGTTGCATGAGGCGGGGCATCAGCCGTATTGCTTGGTGTGGCCCTGAGCTGGGGGTTCGCTGATTTCGGGCGGGGTTTCACGACCCCGCCCTCGTCATGTGCGGACAGGGCCGTCAGGCCGCCAGTGCACATTGGTTTCGCCGGGGGTGCGGATGTGCCCCCGGGTGGCGGGCGGGTACGGGTCTCGCTGGACGGCAGCAGGTGTGTGTACGTCCGTGGGGTGAAGCCGGGGTCTGTATGGCCGAGGTACTCGGAGAGCGCCTTGATGCTCTCCCCCGCGTCGAGGAGCACGGAGGCGTAGGCGTGGCGGAGGGCGTGCATCCCGTCCTCCGGGGCCGCGCCGAGGATGCTGGAGAGGATGTCGAAGATGCCCTCGATCGTGGACACTTCGAGGCCGCTGTCCTGAAGCGTCCGAATCCATCCCTGGATGACTGAGGGCTGGTTGAGGGACCGCGGCTCGCGTCGACCGAGGTGTTCGACGATGTGGTTGCGGACGGTGGGCCACAGGTGCCGGCCGAGGGCGGTGAGGGTGTCGCCGATGTGCTCGGCGAGGGCGTTGTCGTCGCCGGCCAGGTGGCGTGGGGTGACCCAGTACACCGGGGCCGGGGAGTTCGGGAGGTCGTCTACGTTGACATGCCCGCACGCGGTGTTCCAGTCGTTGCGGGATCTTTCCCGTCTGCCCTGTGAGAACTGATGAATCCGAGACCGTGCGGGGCAACGACCGCCCCTGTTCCGGTCGCGGTGCAGCCGGTGCTCACCTGTTCCCTTGTTCCTTGGCGAGAGTCGATGCCTTCCCCACTGCGGCGTGGACCGAGTCTTCTCCTGGGAACGGGCGGCGCGACCTCATCGTGGCGGCGACGGTCGCCCTGGCGACGTCGCCGGGTGATCCCCGCAAGCACTTGGTGCCGGGGCTGAAGCACATGGTCCGGCGGGCGGGCCAGCGCTGCCGAGCCGGCCGGACGCGGATGGCTCGCGCCGTCACTTGCGCGGGTGACGGCGCGCCCTGGGCATCAGCGAGTACCGCTTCCCCGGTTGCGTTCGACCCAGCGTGTGTAGTCGGTCTGCTGTGCCGCCCGCTGTTGCGGTGTGTAGCCGTGTGCGGCGTCGAGTGCGTCCGAGACGTGGTCGATGACGGAGGTGTCCCCGTCGGCGGACCAGAAGAACGATCCGGTCCGGCGGACCAGGACGTCCGCGACGGTCATGGCCATCTCGTGGTGGACGGCGTGCTCGATCTCCGCCCTGGTGAGGACCGAGTCATTGATGGTGACGCCGTCCTTCGGGTTCCGGGTCGCCGCGGCGGCCAGTCCGGTGGCGTTTCCGCCGTAGCGGCGCAGCCATCGTTGCCCGGTCTGCGGTGTGACGGGTGCCGAGGCCAGGTCCTGCCGGGCGCGGAAGATCTCGCCGGCCGCGCCACCGGAGATCGCCGTGCGGCCGGTGGTGGACGGGGGCAGCCCGCGGATTCCGTGACGGTCGCGCAGTTGTCCGGCGACGAGGTCGACGATCTGCGCGCCCATGAGGCGGGCGGTGGTCAGCTTGCCGCCCGCGGCGGTGATCATGCCGCCGGGCCCTGTCGTGAGGGTGTGCTCGCGGGACGCGGCCGAGTTGGACGTGCCCGGGGCGGGGGCGATCAGGGGGCGCAGTCCGGCCCAGGAGGCGACGATGTGGCTGGTGTCGACGTGGGCGCCGGGCAGGGTGTGGTTGGCGGCCTCCAGGAGGTAGGCGAAGTCCTCCTCGGTGCCGACCACGTCGTCGAGGGAGCCGGTGAAGTCGGTGTCGGTGGTGCCGACGTAGACGTGCCGGCCGTCGCCCGCGGGGGTGGGCCATACGACGCGGGAGTCCGAGGGGGAGCGCAGGAACACGGCGGTGTGCAGGGGGAAGTCCTCGGTGCGCAGCACGATGTGCACGCCCTTGGTGGGGCGCAGGGTGGGGTGCTCGGGGGGCTGTTCCAAGCCGAGTACCCGGTCGACCCAGGGGCCCGCCGCGTTGACGACGGTCTTGGCGCGGACGGTGAGGTGCTCGCCGGTGAGCCGGTCGGTGAGTTCCGCGCCCGCGATCCGGCCGTGTTCGTGGATGAGGGCGGTGACCTCTCGGTGGTTGGACAGCAGCGCCCCCGCCCGGGACGCCGACTCCAGGACGTCCAGGACCAGCCGGGCGTCGTCGGTGAGGGCGTCGTGGTAGAGGCCGCCGCCCTTGAGTCCGTGCGGGTTGAGGTGCGGTTCACGGCGCAGTACGGCGTCCCGGCCCAGCATGCGGTGGCGTCGTTTCAGCGGGGCGCGGGAGAAGGCGTCGTAGAAGGTGAGGCCCAGGTTGAGCAGGGCGCGGCCTTCGGGGTAGCCGTCGTAGACGAGGTAGAGGAATGGTTGGAGGTCGGCCAGGTGTGGGGCGATGCGCATCATGACCTCGCGTTCGCGGACCGATTCGTTGACCATCCTGAACTGGTACGTCTGGAGGTATCGCAGGCCGCCGTGGATGAGTTTCGAGGATCGGCTGGAGGTGCCGGAGGCGAAGTCGTCGCGGTCGACCAGGACCACCGAGAGTCCGCGCAGGGCCGCGTCCCGTGCGACGGAGGCGCCGGTGATGCCTCCGCCGATGATGAGGACGTCGGCCTCGGCAGGCAGATCGGATGCGGTGAAGCGCTTCATGGCTGGATCGCCCATCCCTTCGCGCGCTCGACGGCACGCTGCCATTGGGTGTAGTTGGCCTCGCGGGACGCGTCGTCCATGGCCGGGGTGAAAACGGCGTCGTCGTCGGTCTCCCGGAAGCAGTCCTGGGGGTCGGACCAGATGCCGACGCCCAGTCCGGCCAGGTAGGCGGCTCCGGTCGCCGTCGCTTCGACGTTGGCGGGGCGGTGGATGGTGGCGCCGAGCATGTCGGCCTGGAACTGGAGCAGGAAGTCGTTGGCGGAGGCGCCCCCGTCGGCGCGCATCGTCGTCACGGCCCGGCCGGACTCCTCCGACATGAGTTCGATGAAATCCTTGATGGAGTAGACGATTCCCTCCAGCGCGGCGCGGGCGAGGTGGCCGCGGGTGGTGCCGGGGGTGAGGCCGATGAGCAGGCCGCGTGCGCTGGAGTCCCAGGACGGTGCGCCGAGTCCGGTCAGGGCGGGGACGAAGTAGACGCCGTTGTTGTCCTGGACACCGCGGGCCAGTTCCTCGGTCTCGGCCGCGTCGGTGAGCAGTTCGGCTCCGTCCCGCAGCCACTGGACGGCGGAGCCGGTGACCGGGGCGTAGCCCTCCAGCCCGTAGGTGGTGATGCCGTCGCGTCGCCAGGCGACGATGGTGCTGAGCCCGTGCTGGGAGATGACGGGTTCGGTGCCGGTGTTCACGTCGAGGAAGGTGCCGGTGCCGTGGGTGGTCTTGGCGTCGCCGGGGCGCAGGCAGCCCTGTCCGAACAGCGCGGCGGACTGGTCGGCGATGGCCGCGGTGATGGGGATCTCGGCGCCGATGACCGAGGCGTCGGTGGTGCCGATGGGCCCGGAGTCGTCGACGACCTCGGGGAAGAGGCTCAGCGGGAGTCCGAGGGCGCCGAGCCAGTCCTTGTACCAGGAGCCGGCGAGCAGGTCGTAGGCGCCGGTGACGGCGGCGTTCGACGCGCTGATGGCGTGCACCGCGCCACCGGTGAGCCGGTGGATGAGCCAGGAGTCGATGGTGCCGAAGGCCAGTTCGCCGGCCTCGGCCCGCCGGGCGAGGTCCCGGTCGTTCTCCAGCATCCAGCACAGGGACAGGGAGGAGTAGACCGGCGCCAGCGTCCAGCCGGTGCGGGCCTGTACGGTCCGGCCCCACTCGGGCTGGAGGTTGGCGGCCATCGTGGCGGTGCGCAGGTCCTGCCAGACGATGGCCGGGGCGACGGCCTCGCCGGTGGTCCGGTCCCACAGGACGGTCGTGGCGCGCTGGTTGGTGATGCCGACCGCGGAGAGGGCGGCCGGGTCGGTGCCGTCGGTGCGCAGGGCTTCGGTGATGCGGGCCGAGGTGAGCTGCCAGATCTCCTCGGGGTCGTGCTCGACCCGGTCCGCCGCCGGGTGGTGCTGGGTGAACTCGCTGTAGGCGCGGCTGCGGATGGCGCCGGTGCCGTCGAACACCAGGGCACGGGTGCCGGTGGTGCCCTCGTCGATGACAAGGAGACGGGATGCGTTACTCATCGTTGAGCTCCAGATCCTGGGGGTGCGCCGCCGCCGGGCGGCAAGGGTGGAGGAGGAGGGGGCCGGGGATTGAGGGTCAGAGACCGTGATTTCCGGGTGGCGAACGGTCAGAGACCGGGCATTCCGGGTGGACGAGGGTCAGAGAGACCGGGCTTTCCGGTTGGCGGACGGACGGTCAGAGACCGAGCTTTCCGGGGTTGAGGACGGCGTCCGGGTCCAGCGCGTGCTTGAGCTTGCGCAGGACCAGGTGGGCCGAGCCCAGCGAGCGGCGCGAGTACGGCGAGCGGGCCAGGCCACCGCCGTGGTGGTGGGACAACTCGGCGCCGTGGTCGAGGCAGACCGCCATGGCGGTCGACCAGATCTTCTCCAGCCGCTCGGTGGCGGCGGCGTCGTCCTGCGCGTGGCCGAGGAGGATGAGGTACATCGACGTGCCCTGGGTGTACACGTGGGAGAAGTGCGCGAGTACCTCGTCCGCGAGCGGGGCCAGGGCCGACTTCATGGCGTCGTACAGGCCCTCGATGTGCCGCCAGGTGTGGGCGACCTCGATGGTCTCGGCATAGCCGCCGGGGGTCTTGAGGTAGTTCTCGACGGTGGAGAAGTCGAAGCGCCGGTCCATCCAGGCGGCGGCCGGTTCCGGGCCCAGTGCCGTCGCGCCGTGGGCGGTGGCGATGTCGGTCAGTACCTGGAGTTCGGCGGCCGAGACGGCCGGTTCGCCTTCGGTGCCGGCGAACAGCACCGGGTGGCCGACGGTCGGGTCGGCCATGGCGTGGCGTGCCTCGTCGGTGTCGTACAGGCGCAGCAGGAACGGTCGCAGACCTACGGCGGCCTGTTCGCGCATCACGGCGAGGCCGGCGGCGACGTCGGGCAGCCGGAACGCCTGCACCCGCTGGTCGGACGGGATCGGAATGATCTTGTAGGTCACCTGGGTGATCACGCCGAGTGTTCCTTCGGAGCCGAGGAACAGCTGCCGCAGGTCGGGGCCCATGGCCGCCCTGGGCGACGCCTTCAGCTCGGCCACCTCCCCGGTCGCCAGCACCACGCGGTAGCCGACGACCAGGTCCTCGATGCCGCCGTACCGGGAGGAGAACTGGCCGGTGGCGAGGGTGGCGAGCCATCCGCCGACCGAGGAGCGATAGAGGGACTGCGGGGAGAAGCGGGTGGTCCAGCCCGCCGCGTTGAGCGCGTCCTCCAGTTCGCCGCCGTTGTTGCCCGCGGGGGCCGTCACCGTCATGTCGGTCTCGTCGACGACATGGGGCCCGACCAGCCCGGACACATCGAGGACGATGCCTCCACGGGTCGGCAGCGGCTGTCCGGTCACCGACGAGCCCAGGGCGCGGGTCGTCACCGGGGTGCCCGTGGTGCCCGCGGCGCGCAGAACGGCCACGACCTCCTGCTCGGTGCGGGCCCTGACGACCACCTGCGCCGGGTACGGGTGCTTGTCCTGGAGGTCCCACTTGGTGGACACCGGCCAGGTGTCGTGGCTCGTGGCCGCCAGGACCGCCGGATCCGTGCTGACCGCGTCGGGCCCGAGGGCCTCGGTGAGCAGTTCCACGACGGTAGAGATGTCAGACACGCTCTGTCCTTCTGTCGATGAGTGGGGGTGAGGGGGGTGAGGGGGTGAGGGGCCTCCCGAACCACGTCCGCGCTGTCAGGTCAGCACGGCTGCCGCGGTGAGGGCGACCGGGGTCATGACGGCGATCGCGACCGCCGGCGGGTCTATGTGAGTGTCGCCGTGGATGAGGACCAGTCTCGAAGCCGCCTCGCCGACGAGGGCGGTCACCAGTCCGGCCAGCGCGCCGATCCACACCGAGGAGAACGCCAGACCGGCCGCGGCGGCGACCGCGGTGATGTGGTGGGTCACGGGTACGGCTACGGGCGTGGCCAGGAAGATCAGGGAGAGGGCGGAGACACCGAAGGCGAGGACCCCGGCGGCGACGCCGAGTGCCGGGTCGGTCTTCACCAGGGCGACCGCCGACCAGGAGGCGAGGAATCCGACACCGACGCCGAGGAGGCCGTTCATCAGCGGGGTTTCCTGCCACTTGAGCCACACCGCCTTCTCCGTGGTGCGGAACCGGGCGCGCAGACCGGTCGCGTCCGTCCTGCCGAACAGCCCCGTACGGCCGAAGACCAGGCGGACGACGATCGCGGAGACGACGACGGTGATGGCCGTGGTGTTGGTGTGCGTGAGCATCCAGTCGTTCGTGTTCAGGGCGCTCTGCACGACGAGGCCGAACACACCGAAGACCGCGCCGACGACCAGGGTCAGCGGGTCCGCCAGGCCGACCATCCCGGACACGATGTCGCGCCCGTCGGCCTTGCCCCTGCGGGCCGCGTAGGCGACCGCGGCGATGGCGCCGGCGAAGGCGATGTGCGGTCCGAACCACTCGCCGAGAGCGACATGCTCAAGGAACCAGGGGTTCCCGGCGCCGATCACGGCACCGACGCCGACCAGGATCGCCAGCCCGCACAGTACGAATGCCGCCAGCGCGCCGATGGCCGCGGCGAACAGACCGCCTGCCGCGGCGGCGGCGATTGACTCCAGCGTGAGGTTCATCCGTCTTCCCGTCCGAAAGGCGACGCACCCGACGTCGCTTCTCCAGAATACTCCGTTTTTGGAGTACTCAAATTTTGGAGCGACAGTACGGCGGCGCCCGAGCGCTGTCAATGGGTTCCTGTAACGTGATCCACCGGGTTCGTCCGGCTCGGCCGGATCGCGGGAAGAGCGCCGCGCAGCCCGCGGCCGAGGGCAGAGAGAGGGACCACACCTGTGAGCGACCGGACGGGTTCTCTCACTCCCCCGGCGGCGCAGCGGCCACTGGACCAGGCCGTGAGGGCGATCGTGGCCGATGCGCTCCGGGCCGGTGTCGGGGCTTCACTGCCGACCAACAGCCACTATCTGCGCACGCTGGGTGCCAGCGCCGGAACGGTCCAGCGCGCGATGAAGCTCCTCGCGGATCAGCAGGCGCTCACGGTGACCTCGCGAGGCCATCTCGGCCGCACCCTGGACTCACTCGACATCGGCGCGGCCTGGCACCTGGCGGGACTCACGCCCCTGCGGCTGCTCTTCCCGCCCGGCGGCCCGGTGGAGATCGATGTCCTCACCGAGGCCCTCGCAGGTGAGCTGACCACGCTGGGTGTTCCCCACACCGTTCACCACCAACGGGGCGCCGCCCGCCGCATCGACGCCATCGTCGCCGGGGACTACGACCTCGCGGTCGTCTCGGCGGGCACCCTCGATGACGCCGCCCGACGGCTGGAGGCGGCACCGACGCTCGTTCTGCCCCCCGGCACCTACTACGCCCCGCGCCGGCTCGTCTCCGTCACCAGGACAGCCGACCCGGAACCCGGGCCGGGCGCGCGGGTCGCCATCGACCGCGACTCACCCGACCACGTCCTGCTGACCGAGTCCGCCTATCCGCCCGGCCACGGATACGTCTACGTGCCCTGCAAGTTCCCCGAGGTCCCGGCGGCGGTGCTGCGCGGTGAGGTCGACGCCGGCGTCTGGCACCTCAGCCACACCGTCATCCCCCTTGACCTCGCGGGGCTGAGCTGCACCGACCTGGAGGACCTGCCCACTGCCACGGCATGGCGGGACCTGTCCGCCGCCGCCCTCGTCGGATGGCCGCAACGCGGCGAACTCACCGCCGTCCTGGCCGCGATCAGGCTGCCCACCCTCGTCCAGGCGCAACAGCGGCAGCTCGGCCAGGAGCCCTGACCCGGACCGCGATGAGCATGAGGGGTGAGGGTGGACGCGGTCGGCGCTGGGAACATCCCTGCGAGCTGGAGCCGGCCCTGCCCGCAACGGAAATGGACTGAGTGGCCGATCCTCTCAGGGAAGGGTGTGAGTGTGACGTGCTGGACCGGCTCGCGGCGGCCATCGACCGCCACTGTGTGGGGCTGCGCTCGGACACCGAGGTCCCCCGGCTCTCCCTGGTCGCGGCCGACGCACCCGTCGAGCCCGCCGACCTGCTGTACGAGCCGATGATCTGCTTCGTCGCCGAGGGCGCGAAACGCACCACCTCGGGAGAGCTCAGCCAGGTCGCACACGCCGGCGACATGCTCCTCACCACGGTCGACCTGCCCGTCACCGCCGACCTGACGAAGACGCCCTACCGGTCCGCCATCATGCGACTCGACGGCCAGGCGCTCACCGACCTGCTCATCGAACTGGACGAGACCGGCCCGGCCACCCCGTCGCCCGCGGCAGGGCAGGTCAGGGCCCCGATGACACCGGAACTCGTCGAAGCGGTCACGCGCTGGGCCGAACTCCTCGACACCCCTGAGGACATCCGGCCGCTCGCCCCCCGCACCGAGAGCGAGATCCTCTACCGGCTGCTGCGCGGCTCTCTGGGCGCCGTCCTGGGTCAGTGGTCGCTGGCCGACTCGGCCACCAGCCGGGTGCGCCAGGTGGCCCGGTGGATCTGCGAGCGCTACACCGAGCCGCTCAGCATCGACGCGATCGCCGCCGTCGCGCACATGAGCCCCGCGAGCCTGCACCGGCACTTCACGGCGGCCACGGGCATGAGCCCGCTCAGGTATCAGAAACAGCTGCGGTTGCAGGTGGCCCGGCGGCGGCTGGCCGCGGGCGACGCCACCGCGGCCCAGGTCGCGCAGGCGGTCGGATACGTGAGCGCCACCCAGTTCAGCCGCGAGTACCGCAGTGCCTACGGCCTGCCGCCCGGACAGGACGCGGCCCGGCTCCGCGCCCGGCTCGACCACACCAGCGCCACCGCGATCCGGCGGGCCTGACAGCAACACGGCAGGCATCACGAGGCCCGGCGGGCATGACGACGAACTCCCCCTCCCGCCGTAGCGGGAAGGGGAGTTGGTGTGCGTCACGGAGGGTGTCCAGGTCGTCCGGGGCTTCGAGGGCATAGGGGGTGCGCGGACGACCTGGACGTCGAAGGGC
>NZ_JBHTZD010000045.1:0-31499 GCF_042790455.1 Streptomyces sp. NPDC056734 | reverse complement strand
GTTCCCCGCGCCCCTAAAAGCAGGGCGCTGCGCTCCCGTCCCTCGCTTTTCAGGGGCGCGGGGAACTGCGCGACCAGCCACCGACCACCCGCACCCCGCGTCGAAACAGCAACCAGGCAGACCCATCCGGCGTCGAAGACGGGTCACCGCTCAAGCAGCATCCGCTGAAGCTCCCGCGCAGCCCGAGGCGGAGCCACATCGCTGCGGTGGGCGAGCGCGATCGTCCGGTGCAGCCCGGGACGGGTGAGCGGTGTCACCCGCAACCCCCGCCCCGACCGCGCCGCCACCATCCGCGGCACCACGGCGATCCCCAGCCCCGCCCGGACAAACCCCAGCACGGCGTCCATCTCCCCGCCCTCAACGGCGAAATCCGGCTCGAACCCCGCGGAGCGACACGCGGCGACGGTCAGTTCCCGCAGGTCATAGCCGTGCCGGAACATCACAAGCCGCTCCCCCTCAAGATCGGCGAACCGCACGCTCCGCCCCCCGCCCCCCGGCCGCGCAGCCTCCGGCGCCGAGACGACCACCAAGTCCTCCCGCAGCAGCTCCACCGTCGTCAGCGCCGGGGACGCGGCCGGCAGCGGCAGCACCACCAGCGCCAGATCCAGCGACCCGCGCGCCAGCAGCCGTACCAGATCGTGCGAGCCGCCCTCCTCGATCAGCAGCTGGATCCCGGGATAGCGGTCGTGGAAGGCGCGCAGCACATCCGGCAGCAGACCGGTGCACAGGCTCGGCGTCGCCCCCAGCCGCACCCGGCCGCGCCGCAACTGCACCAGTTCCTGCACCTCGATACGGGCGGTGTCCGCGTCGGCGAGGATCCGCCGGGCCAGCGGCAGCAGCGCCTCACCCGCGTCGGTCAGCGCGATGTTGCCGCGCGCCCGCAGGAACAGATCCGCCCCCAGCTCCCGCTCCAGCGCCTTGATCTGCTGGGAGAGCGAGGGCTGGGCCACATGGACCAGCTCGGCGGCACGGGTGAAGTGCCGGGTCTCGGCGACCGCCACGAAATACTGGAGCTGCTGGAACTGCATACAGCCACTATAGGCCGGGCCTATCGAATCAAGCCGGACCATGTCTTGGACCGATGGGGCCTCCCGGCCCTAGCGTGCCTGACATGGCTCTGGCAACGCGGACGGACAAACGGCCGTCCATGGCGCGCACGGTGTGGGACAGCTCGGTCGGCAAGAAGACCGTCATGGCCGTGAGCGGCCTGGTGATGCTGCTCTACCTGATCGCGCACATGATCGGGAACCTGAAGATCTTCTTCGGCCCCGAGGACATCAACGACTACGCCCACTGGCTGCGCACCATGGGCGAACCGGTGCTGCACTACGAGTGGGCGCTGTGGATCGTACGGATCGTCCTCGTCGTCGCCGTCGTGGCGCACGCGGTCTGCGCCTACCAGCTCAGCCGCCGGGACATCAAGGCCCGGCCCAGCAAGTACGTGCACAGCAAGCCGCGGGCCAGCTACGCCACGCGGACCATGCGCTGGGGCGGGATCATCCTCGCCCTGTTCATCGTCTGGCACATCCTCGACCTGACGACCGGCACCGTGCACCCGGGCGGCTACGAGCACCTCAAGCCGTACCAGAACATCATCGACACGTTCTCCACGTGGTACGGGAACGTCATCTACCTGGTCGCGATGCTCGCGCTCGGCCTGCACATCCGGCACGGCTTCTGGAGCGCGGCCCAGACCCTCGGCGCCGGCAGCCGCAGCCGCGACCGCGCCCTGAAGACCGTCGCCAACGTTCTCGCCGCAGTGCTCACGCTCGGGTTCATCGCCGTGCCCGTGGGCGTCATGACCGGATTGGTGAGCTGAGATGACCTACTCCGAGTATCCGACCGGTGAGCCGGTCCTCGACCGCAGGGCCCCCTCCGGGCCGATCGAGGAGCGCTGGGACACCCGCCGCTTCGAGGCGAAGCTGGTCAACCCGGCCAACCGCCGCAAGCACACCGTGATCGTCGTCGGCACCGGCCTCGCGGGCGGCTCCGCGGGCGCCACCCTCGCCGAACAGGGCTACCACGTCGTCCAGTTCTGCTACCAGGACTCCCCGCGCCGCGCCCACTCCATCGCCGCCCAGGGCGGCATCAACGCGGCGAAGAACTACCGCAACGACGGCGACTCCGTCCACCGGCTGTTCTACGACACCGTCAAGGGCGGCGACTTCCGCGCCCGTGAGTCCAACGTCCACCGGCTCGCGCAGATCTCCGTCGAGATCATCGACCAGTGCGTGGCGCAGGGCGTGCCCTTCGCCCGTGAGTACGGCGGACTCCTCGACACCCGCTCCTTCGGCGGCGTCCAGGTCTCCCGTACGTTCTACGCCCGCGGCCAGACGGGCCAGCAGCTGCTGCTGGGCGCCTACCAGGCACTCAGCCGGCAGATCGCGGCGGGCAACGTCGAGATGCACCCCCGTACCGAGATGCTCGACGTGATCGTGGTCGACGGGCGGGCGCGCGGGATCGTCGCCCGGGACCTGATCACCGGGAAGATCGACACCTACTTCGCGGACGCCGTCGTCCTCGCCTCCGGCGGCTACGGCAATGTGTTCTATCTGTCGACCAACGCCATGAACTCCAACGCCACCGCCGTCTGGCGGGCGCACCGGCGCGGCGCCTACTTCGCCAACCCCTGCTTCACCCAGATCCACCCCACCTGCATCCCGCGCACCGGCGACCACCAGTCCAAGCTGACCCTGATGAGCGAGTCGCTGCGCAACGACGGCCGGATCTGGGTGCCCAAGGCGCAGGGCGACACCCGTCCGGCGAACCGGATCCCCGAGGACGAGCGCGACTACTACCTGGAGCGCATCTACCCCGCCTTCGGCAACCTGGTCCCGCGTGACATCGCCTCCCGCGCCGCCAAGAACGTCTGCGACGAGGGCCGTGGCGTGGGACCCGGCGGCCAGGGCGTCTACCTCGACTTCGCGGACGCCATCCAGCGTATGGGCCGGGCGGCCGTCGAGGCCAAGTACGGCAACCTCTTCGACATGTACCAGCGGATCACCGACGAGGATCCCTACGAGGTGCCGATGCGGATCTACCCCGCCGTGCACTACACCATGGGCGGGCTGTGGGTCGACTACGACCTCCAGACCACCGTCCCGGGCCTGTTCGCCGTCGGCGAGGCCAACTTCTCCGACCACGGCGCCAACCGGCTCGGCGCGTCCGCCCTGATGCAGGGCCTGGCCGACGGCTACTTCGTGCTCCCGGCGACCATCAACGACTACCTCGCCCGCCACCCGCACAGCGAGCCGGTGACCGGCGAACACCCCGTGGTGCAGGAGGTGATCGCCGAGACCGAGGACCGGCTCAACCTGCTGCTGTCCGTCGACGGCGACCGCACCCCGGACTCCTTCCACCGCGAACTCGGCGAACTGATGTGGGAGTTCTGCGGCATGGCCCGCACCGACGCCGGACTGCGCAAGGCCCTGGAGCGCATCCCGCAGATCCGCGAGGAGTTCTGGCGGCGCATCAAGGTCCCCGGCACCGGCGAGGAGTTCAACCAGTCGCTGGAGAAGGCCAACCGGATCGTGGACTACCTGGAGCTGGCCGAGCTGATGTGCCTCGACGCGCTGCACCGCGCCGAGTCCTGCGGCGGCCACTTCCGCGAGGAGTCCCAGACCCCGGACGGCGAGGCCGCCCGCCAGGACGACGAGTTCACCTACGCCGCCGCCTGGGAGTTCACCACGACCGGCGAGGCGCCCGTCCTGCACAAGGAAGACCTGGTCTTCGAGTACGTCCACCCCACCCAGCGGAGCTACGCATGAAGCTCACCCTGCGCGTCTGGCGGCAGCAGAACGCCGACGCCGACGGCGCCATGTCCACCTACCAGGTGGACGGCATCTCCTCCGACATGTCCTTCCTGGAGATGCTGGACACGCTCAACGAGGAACTCATCCTCAAGGGCGAGGACCCGGTCGCCTTCGACCACGACTGCCGCGAGGGCATCTGCGGCGCGTGCAGCCTGGTGATCAACGGCGACGCCCACGGACCCGAGCGCACCACCACCTGCCAGCTGCACATGCGCTCCTTCGCCGACGGCGACACCATCGACATCGAGCCCTGGCGGGCGTCGGCCTTCCCGGTCGTCAAGGACCTCGTCGTCGACCGCTCCGCCTTCGACCGGATCATCCAGGCCGGCGGCTACATCAGCGTTCCCACCGGCGCCGCCCCCGAGGCGCACGCCGCGCCGGTCCCCAAGCCCGACGCCGACTTCGCCTTCGAGCACGCCGAGTGCATCGGCTGCGGCGCCTGCGTCGCCGCCTGCCCCAACGGCGCCGCGATGCTGTTCACCTCCGCCAAGATCAACCACCTCAACGTGCTGCCGCAGGGCGCGCCCGAGCGCGAGACCCGGGTCCTGGACATGGTGACGCAGATGGACTACGAGGGCTTCGGCGGCTGCACCCTCGCCGGCGAGTGCGCCACCGCCTGCCCGAAGGGCATCCCCCTGGTCTCCATCACCAGCATGAACAGGGAATGGCTGCGGGCGACCCGCAAGGTGGCCAAGCGGTAGGGCCCGGGCGTCCGGATCCACCGGATCGCGAGGGACGCCGCAGCTCACAGACGTTCGCCGTCAAGGTGCGGACGGGCGGGACCGGGAGCGGTGCTCTTCCCGGTCCCGCCAAGCATTTCTGCACCCCCGCCCGGCCCACCCCGGGCATTCAACTACCTCACACCCGCTCTCCCAGCAGGGGTTACGCGCCGGACAGCCGGCGTCGGAAGAACTGTGGCGGCCGGACGTACGGGACCGGCCCCCGTCCGACGCACCTGCCGAACCCGGCCCGTGACCAGGAGAGAGCCATGACCGGCGTCACCACGCTCGACCGACCGCCACAGCCGGCGGTACCCACGCGGTACACCGTCACCCTCGCCCACGACGAGGCCGACGTCCGCGCCGCCCAGAAGCTGCGCCACGACGTCTTCGCCGGCGAGCTGGGCGCCCTGCTGTCCAGCCCGCAGCCCGGCCTCGACATCGACGCCTTCGACGCGTACTGCGACCATCTGCTGGTCCGCGACACCATCGGCGGCGAGGTCGTCGGCACCTACCGGCTGCTGCCGCCGGAGCGGGCCGCGATCGCCGGGCGGCACTACTCCGAGGGCGAGTTCGACCTCGCCGGACTCGACCCGATCCGCTCCGGCCTGGTGGAGGTCGGCCGCTCCTGCGTCCACCCCGACCACCGTGACGGCACCGTCATCGGCCTGATCTGGGCCGGGATCGCGCGCTACATGGTCGCGGGCGGCCATGAGTGGCTCGCCGGCTGCTGCTCGGTCCCGCTCGCCGACGGCGGCATGCTCGCCGCCGCCACCTGGGACCGCGTCCAGGGCAAGCACCTCGCCCCCGAGGCGTACCGGGTGCGCCCGCTGCTGCCGTGGAGCGCCGAGGGCGTCACCCGCCCCGCCGGGCGCACCGAACTGCCCCCGCTGCTGCGCGGCTACCTCCGGCTCGGCGCCTGGGTCTGCGGCGAGCCCGCCCACGACCCGGACTTCGGCGTCGCCGACCTCTACGTCCTGCTGTCCATGCGCCGGGTCAACCCGCGCTACCTCAAGCACTTCCTCTCGCTCGTCCCGGCCTGATGAACGCGCTGAGCGTCTGGCAGCCGAGCGCGCCGTGCACCCCCGCCGCGTGCATCGACGCGGTGGGGCGCGCGGCGGGTCTGCCCCGGGCCGTCCTGCGGTTCACCGCGGTCCTGGCGCTGGTGGCCGCGGCCTGTCTCGCGCTGCCGCTGGGACACCGGCTGCCCGCCGGGACGATCCGCTGGTGGTGCCGGACCGTGGTCCGCGCCGCCGGGGTCCGGCTCACCGTGACCGGGTCCGCCCCCGCGACGGGCGGCCTGCTCATCGTCGCCAACCACATCTCCTGGCTCGACATCCCGCTGCTCGCCGCCGTGCGCCCCGCCCGGATGCTCGCCAAGACCGAGATCCGGCACTGGCCCCTCGCGGGCGCGCTCGCCGCCCGGGGCGGCACCCTCTTCATCGACCGTGACCGCCTCAAGGCCCTCCCGCGGACCGTCGCCGCGCTCGCCGACGTCATGCGGCAGGGCGGCGCCGTCGGGGTCTTCCCCGAGGGCAGCACCTGGTGCGGCCGGGCCCAGGGCACCTTCCGCCGGGCCGCCTTCCAGGCCGCCCTCGACGCCCGGGTCCCCGTCCAGCCGGTCCGGCTGCACTACCGGCTCACCGACGGCCCGGCCACCACCACCCCCGCCTTCGTCGGCGAGGACTCCCTGGTCACCTCCGTCTGGCGGGTGGTGTGCGCCCGGGGCCTGCGCGCCGAGGTGGACGTACGCCCCCTCATCGCCCCCGGCACCCACCCCGACCGCCGCACCCTGGCCCACGCCGCCCAGCCCGGCCGGGTCGGCGAACCGGGCCGGCCGCACGCGACGCTGGTGTCCCAGCGGGGCGGGTGGCGGGGAGGCGGGCGGAAGCGGAACTGGTGAGCGACTGAGGGAGTGAGCGATTCAGTGAACGGGGTGGGGAGGGCCGGGCGACCCCAACGGCCGGTTGGCCGAATGACCGTGTGGCCCAATGACCTTGTGCCCGAGGCCCGTTGACCGATCGGTCAGGCGGCCGTACGACCGAGCGGCGTCGGCCTGCCCGCCCCCGGGCGGGGTCGAGGAGACGGCGGGCCGTTGCCGACTCCGGGAATGCGGCCCGGCCCGGCACCGGGCGCCGTACCGCGTCGGCCGTGAGCTGGACGGACCGGTGACCGTTGAAGACCGCGACCACCTCGCGCGGGATGTTCACCTCCACCCCCTGGCGATCGTGCTCCCGGTCCCCGCGCGGGGCGGCCCCGCAGGTCACCCCCGGTAACCCCGCGCGGGTGCGGGCCCCGGCGGGCTGTGCGACGTTGGTAGGCGGGGATGCCCGGCGACGTACGGAGGGCCCGTCCATCATGACTACTCCCGGTTTCGGCTTCGGCCGCAGTCCCTTCGAGGAGTTCGACGAGCTGATGTCCCGCTTCTTCGGCGGGCCGGGCGGACAGGGCGGGCCGCCGGCGCCGGCCCGCAGGCCGCAGAGCGTCGATATCGGCAGCCTGCTCTCCGAGCGGGCCCGTGAGCTGGTGGCGCAGGCCCGGGACATCGCCGCCGTCGAGGGCAGCGAGGATCTCGACGCCCGGCATCTGCTGGCCGCCGCCACCGAGCAGGACGCCACCCGGCGGCTGCTGAGCGACGCCGGAGCCGACCCCGACCGGATCCGCGCCCGGCTCGCCGCCCACACCGCAGGCGGCGAGAAGACCGAGCCCGCCGCCCTCACCCCGGCCGCCAAACGCGCCCTGCTCGACGCCTACCGGATCTCCCGCGCCGACGGCGTCTCCTACATAGGCCCCGAACACCTGCTGCGCGCCCTCGCCGCGAACCCCGAGTCCGCCGCCGGGCAGGCGCTCGCCGACAACGGCTGGGAGGCCGCCCGGATGCCGGCCGCGGAACACACCGCCGCCGAGCGGCAGCGGCCCAGCACCACACCGACCATCGACGAGTACGGCCGTGACCTCACCGACGACGCCCGCGCCGGGCGCCTGGACCCGGTGATCGGGCGCGACGACGAGGTCGAGCAGACCATCGAGGTGCTCTCCCGGCGCAGCAAGAACAACCCCGTGCTGATCGGCGACCCCGGCGTCGGCAAGACCGCCATCGTGGAGGGCATCGCCCAGCGGATCGTGTCCGGGGACGTGCCACGCACCCTCGCGGGCAAGCGGCTGGTCTCCCTGGACCTGCCCGGGATGGTGGCCGGGACCAAGTACCGGGGCGAGTTCGAGGAGCGCCTGAAGAAGCTCCTCGAAGAGGTCCGCGAGCACGGCGAGGAACTGATCCTCTTCCTGGACGAGATGCACACCGTCGTCGGCGCGGGCAGCGGCGGCGAGGGCGCCATGGACGCGGGCAACATGCTCAAGCCCGCCCTCGCGCGCGGCGAACTGCACCTCATCGGCGCGACCACGGTGGACGAGTACCGCAAGCACATCGAGAAGGACGCCGCCCTGGAGCGCCGCTTCGCGCCCATCCTGGTCGGCGAGCCGTCCGTGGACGACACCATCGAGATCCTGCGCGGGCTGCGCGACCGCTACGAGGCCCACCACCAGGTCCGGATCACCGACGAGGCGGTGGTCGCCGCCGCCGAACTGTCCGACCGGTACATCACCTCCCGCTTCCTGCCGGACAAGGCGATCGACCTGATGGACCAGGCCGCCGCCCGGGTCCGGCTGCGCGCCAAGACCCCGCTGGCCGACACCCGCGACATCGAGGACACCATCGCCGCCCTGGGCCGGGAGAAGGACCAGGCGGTCGCCGACGAGGAGTACGAGCGGGCCAGGGAACTGCGCGACCGGATCAAGGAGGCCGAGGGCCGGCTCGCCGACGCGGACGCCGCCGAGGAGCACACCCCGAAGGTCACCGCCGACGACATCGCCGAGGTCGTCGCCCGCTCCACCGGCATCCCGGTCGCCCAGCTCACCGAGGAGGAGCGCGAGCGGCTGATGAAGCTGGAGGAGCACCTCCACGAACGCGTCGTCGGCCAGGACGAGGCCATCACCGCCGTCGCCCGTGCCGTGCGCCGCGCCCGCGCCGGCATGAGCGACCCCGACCGGCCCGTCGGCAGCTTCCTGTTCCTCGGCCCGACCGGCGTCGGCAAGACCGAACTGGCCCGCGCGCTCGCCGCCGCCCTCTTCGGCGACGAGCACCGGATGATCCGCCTGGACATGAGCGAGTTCCAGGAGCGGCACACCGTCTCCCGGCTGGTCGGCGCCCCGCCCGGATACATCGGCCACGAGGAGGCCGGCCAGCTCACCGAGGCGGTGCGCAGACAGCCGTACTCCGTGGTGCTCTTCGACGAGGTGGAGAAGGCCCACCCGGACGTCTTCAACGCCCTGCTCCAGATCCTGGACGACGGGCGGCTCACCGATTCCCAGGGCCGCACGATCGACTTCAAGAACACCGTCGTCATCATGACGTCGAACATCGGCGCCGACCGGATCCTGTCCGCCGGGGTCGAGGACTACGACCTGATGCGCGAACAGGTACTGCCGGTACTGAACGACTACTTCCGGCCCGAGTTCCTCAACCGCATCGACGAGATCATCGTCTTCCGGGGCCTGGACCGCGCCCAGTTGCGCCAGATCGTGGAACTCCTCCTCGACCACACCCGGCGCCGGCTGCGCGCCCAGGAGGTGGACCTGGAGATCACCGACGCGGCGGCCGACCTCCTCGCCAACCTCGGCTACCAGCCCGACTTCGGCGCCCGCCCGCTGCGCCGCACCATCCAGCGCGAGGTCGACGACCGCCTCGCCGACCTGCTGCTGTCCGGGCAGCTCAACGCGGGCGACCGGGCGCGGGTCGACGCGGTGGACGGGGCGCTGGAGGTACAGGCGCAACAGCCCGCGTCACTGTGACGGATACGACGGCTGCGACGGCTACGACAGCTGTGAAGGGCGGCGGCCGGTGATCCGCGCCAGCCGCCGGTAGGAGTCCAGCAGCGCGTCACGGTCGTACGTACTGGTCGTCACCAGCACCTCGTCCGCCCCCGTCGCCTTCAGGACCGTATCCAGCTCGTGGGCGACCTGCTCCTCGGTGCCCACGAGCCGGCCGGTCAGCCCCGACTCGTAGAAGCCGCGCTCCCGCTCGGTCATCCGCAGCGCCTCGACCCGCTCGGCGGGCGGCAGCGGCGGGAAGGTGCCGTGGGTGCGCGAGTACGCCATCGACCACGCCTCCGGGACCAGCAGCCGCCGGGCCGCCTCCTCGGACGCGGCCACCGCGATCGTGCCGGAGACGACGACGTACGGCTCACTCGCCCACTGCGAGGGGCGGAACAGGGCGCGGTACTGATCGATCCCGCGCTGCATCCGCTCCGGGTCGCGGAGGTCGCCGATGACCATGGGCAGGCCCGCGCGGGCGGCGATGGCCGCGCCCTCGCCCATCGCCAGCACGAACGGCGGCACGGTCAGACCGTCGGACGGGCGGGCGCGCACCCCGGTCGGCGAGGTGCCCCGGAACCAGCCCAGCAGCTCGGCCAGTTGGCCCTCGAAGTCCTCCGCCACGCCCTTGTCCCGGCCCAGTGCCTTGCGCACGCCGTCGGTGAAGCCCACCGAACGCCCCAGGCCCATGTCGATCCGGCCCGGGAACAGTGACTCCAGCACCCCGAACTGCTCGGCGACGACCAGCGGCTGATGATTGGGGAGCATCACCCCGCCCGTGCCGACCCGGACCGTGCCGGTGGCGGCGGCCACGGCGGCGGCCAGCACGGTCGGCGCCGAACCGGCGACGCCGGGCACGCCGTGATGCTCCGACACCCAGAACCGGTGATAGCCGAGCCGCTCCACCTCCCGCGCGAACCCCACGGTGTCCCGCAGCGCCTCCGGCCCCGGCCGCCCCTCGCGGGTACGGGAGCGGTCGAGGACGGAGAACGGGATATCGGCGATCGCTGGGGTCACATGGGGTTCAACGCCTGGGAGACGGGGGCATTCCCTGGCGGGTGGCTGAGCGGGTGGCTGAGCGGGTGGCTGAGCGGGTGGGTGTGTAAGGGGTCGCGGTCCAGTGCCGGTCGGTCGCGATCCGGGGAGTGCCGCTGGGTCTGCGGGGTGCGGGCCGGGGGTGTGAGCGGTCGCCGTCCAGTGCCGGTCCGTCCCGGGCCGAGGCGCCCACTGCGGGGCCCTCTCGCAGTACCGGGACCCTCCCGGCGTACCGTGTGCCCTCCCGCAGTACCGGGACCCTCCCGGCGTACCGTGTGCCCTCCCGGTCCGCCCAGGGCGCCTCCTGCGAGCGGGGTCCGCCCCTGCCCGTCGCCCCCCGGAGGGGCACCCGCCGCGCTTGTCTACGCTGGCGGGCGTGACTGCCGACAGCCGACCCCCGCTCGCCGTGTTCGACCTGGACAACACCCTCGCCGACACCGCCCATCGCCAGCACTTCCTTGCGGCCAGGCCGCGTGACTGGGACGCGTTCTTCGCCGCCGCGCCGCAGGACCCGCCGATCGCCGAGGGCGTCGCGCTGGTGGCGGCGAGCGCCGAGGAGTGCGAGGTGGTGTATCTGACCGGGCGGCCGGAGCGCTGCCGCCGGGACACCCTCGCCTGGCTGGCCGCGCACGGGCTGCCCGAGGGCCGGGTGCACATGCGGCGCACCGGCGACCGGCGGCCCGCCCGGGTCACCAAGCTGGAGATCCTGCGCCGCCTCGCCCGGAACCGCCAGGTGCGCATGCTGGTGGACGACGACGAACTGGTCTGCGACGCCGCCGAAAGGGCCGGATTCCGGGTGGTGCGGGCACGCTGGAGCGCCCCTTCCGCCGAGCTGGACGCGGCGCAGGAGCGCGAGGGCCGGACCTGAGGTCGGGCGGCGGGGCGGGCGGCGGGGCGGGCAGTGGTCCACTCGGTCCCCGAGCCGGTTCAGTCGGTCTCCTCCAGCCGGAAACCGACCTTCAGACCGACCTGCCAGTGCTCGATCCGCCCGTCCTCGATCTGCCCCCTGACCTGGGTCACCTCGAACCAGTGCAGATTGCGCAGGGTTTGCCCTGCGCGGGCGACACCGTTGCGGATAGCCTGGTCCACGCCTTCGTGCGAGCTGCCGACGATCTCCGTGACCCGGTAGGTGTGGTCCGACATGAGGGTGCTCCTCTCGGCATGATGGACGCCGCGACGGGTGTGTCACGCGTCACTCCACGGTCCCCCACGCTGGGGCGTAGCGCGAGACATCGGATCGATACCAAAGGCCCCTTGACCTCGGCATTGGTCCATACCAAAATCCATCCACACCCGTACGAGCCCGTGCTCGTCCCCCCACGTCGGGTCTTATCTCTCCCTGTGCGTCAGACAGAACAGGAACGACCCCCGTGAGACGTCGCCTTCTGGCCATCGTGTGCGTATCCGCCTCCCTGGTGAGCGGCTGCGGTCTGCTGCCCGGCTCCGGATCGGACCGCAGCACCGTGACCGTATGGCTGATGAAGGACAGCGCGTCACAGGAATTCCTGGACCGCTTCACCGAGGACTTCGAGAGCCGGCACACCGACCTCGAACTCGATATCCAGATCCAGCAGTGGACCGGCATCGGACCCAAGGTGGAGGCGGCGCTGGAGGCCGGTACCGACGCCACCGAGGGGCCCGATGTCATCGAGGTCGGCAACACCCAGGTCCCGCAGTACGTCGACGGGGGACGGCTGCTGGACCTGACCCTGGAGTCGGTGCGCGACTGGGGCAGCAAGGACTGGCTGCCCGGTCTCGCCGAACCCGGCCAACTGCGCTCGCACCAGTACGGCATCCCCTGGTACGCCGCCAACCGGGTCGTCATCTACCGCACCGACCTCTTCGAGGCGGCCGGCATCACCGAGGTGCCGGGGGACCGCGAGGAGTGGCTGGCGGCGACCGAGACCCTCAACACCGACGGCAACCAGGGCATCTACCTCGCCGGACAGGACTGGTACACGCTCGCCGGGTTCATCTGGGACGAGGGCGGCGACCTCGCCGTCGAGAACGGCGCCGTCTGGGAGGGCTCCCTCGACACCGAGGAGGCGCTCGCGGGCATGGAGTTCTACGGGCAGCTGCAGGAACTCGGCGCCGGGCCCGCCGACGCCGACGAGCAGACCCCGCCGCTCACCGATGTGTTCGCCGAGGGCGAGGTCGCCCAGATCATCGCCGTGCCGGGCAGCGCACAGGCCATCCTCGACAGCAACCCCGAACTCAAGGGCAAGCTGGGCTACTTCCCGGTGCCGGGCAAGACGGCCGAGACGCCGGGCGCGGTGTTCACCGGCGGCTCCGACCTCATCATCCCGCGCTACACCGACCAGCGGGACGGCGCGATCACGGTCATCGAGGAACTGGCCGGGGCCAAGTGGAACACCGACCTCGCCCTGACCATGAACTACGTCCCCAACAAGGCCAACCTGGCCGACGCCCTGTCCGGCGAGGAGGGCGCCGCCGCCATGGCCGAGGGCGCCGCCCAGGGCCGCGCGACCCCCAGCACCCCCGACTGGGCCAAGGTCGAGGCGGACAACCCCATCAAGACGTACATGACCCAGGTCCTCACCGGCACCGACCCGCAGGAGGCGGCCAAGGAGGCGTCGAACCAGATCACGGAGACACTGTCACCGACCTCGGGGTGACCTACGGGGGACCGGGGCCGACGACGCCGGCCCCCGGTCCCCCACCGGGTCAGTGCGCCACGCTCAGCGACAGCGCGAAGCGGCCCTCCTCGTCCGTCCACCAATGGGTCAGGTCCAGCCCGGCGGCGCCCAGTTCCGTGCGCACACCGCGCTCACGGAACTTGGCCGACACCTCCGTACGCAGCTCCTCCCCGGCCGCGAAGTCCACGGCGAGGTCCAGCGCGGGGAGCTTCACGGTCTGCGCGGTGCGGGCGCGCAGCCGCATCTCGATCCACTCGTGGTCGCGGTCCCACAGGGCCACATGGTCATAGGCGCCGGGGTCGAAGTCGGCGCCCAGTTCGCGGTTGACGACGGACAGGACATTCTTGTTGAACGCGGCCGTCACCCCGGCCGCGTCGTCGTAGGCCCGGACCAGGACACCCTCGTCCTTCACCAGGTCCGTGCCCAGCAGCAGGGCGTCACCGGGGGCGAGCAGCGCGCGGACCGACGCCAGGAACTCCGCGCGCTCGGCGGGCAGCAGATTGCCGATGGTGCCGCCGAGGAACGCCACCAGCCGCGGCCCCGGCGTCTCGGGAAGCGTGAGCGCCGCGGTGAAGTCGGCGATCAGCGCGTGGACATCCAGCCCCGGCCGCTCGGCGACCAGCGCGCGCCCCGCCCGCGTCAGGGCGCTCTCGCTGACATCGACCGGCACATACAGCCGCAGTCCGGTCAGGGAGTCGAGAAGGATCCGGGTCTTCTCCGAGGAGCCCGAGCCCAGCTCGACCAGGGTGCGGGCGCCGGCCGCCGCCGCGATCTCGCCGGAGCGGGCCAGCAGGATCTCCCGCTCGGCGCGCGTCGGATAGTACTCGGGCAACTCGGTGATCTCTTCGAACAGTTCGCTGCCCCGGGCGTCGTAGAACCACTTCGGCGGCAGCGTCTTGGGGCTGCCCGTGAGGCCGTGCCGGACATCCGCGCGCAGTGCGGCGCCCGTGGCCCCCTCGGGCAGGGTGCGGGTGACAGAGTACGGACTCACGTGCGGGACTCCTTGCGGGATGAGGGTCCCCCCGCCCGACCGGCGTCGATCGAGGGGGAGGATGCCGTACCTGATGCCGTACGTGATGCCGGACCGGCGCCGTCCGGCCGGTCCGGGCCCAGCTCCTTCAGCGGGGTCAGCAGCACATCGGCGTGGCGCGCGACGAGCAGCGTCCGGTCGGGGACCTCCTGCCAGTGCGGATCGTCGTCGTACGGCTCCGAGGCGACGACCGTGCCCCGGCCGGGGCGGGACAGATACCACAGGGTGTCGCCCCACGCGGTCGCGGCGATCGCCGTGCCGTCGGTGAGCAGCAGATTCAGCCGGGACGCCGGGGCCGCCGCCGCGACCGCGGTCACCGCCCACGCCAGCGCCGCGCCCAGCTCCCGCCCGGCCCGCAGCCGGCTGAGGACCAGCGCCCACACGAACGCCGAGTCGGTGCGCGCCGCCAGCGACAGCAGCGCCACCGGCGGCAGCTCGCGGGCCAGCGGGGCGAGCGCGTCGGGCCAGCCCGCGACCGAGCCGTTGTGGCTGAACAGCCAGCGCCCGGAGGCGAACGGCGCCGCCGCGGCCTCCCCGTCGGCACCCGGCACCGTCGCGTCCCGCACGGCGCCGAGCAGCGCGGTGGTGCGCACCACCCGGGCCAGATCCGGGAAGGACACATCCGCCCAGATCGGCCCCGCCCGGCGGTAACGGGCCGGGACCGGGTCGCCCTCCGCGTACCAGCCGACCCCGAAACCATCGGCGTTGACCGTGCCGTACCGCTGGCGGCGCGGCTCCCACGACTGGCGCAGCAGACTGTGCGGCGGCTCGGCCAGCAGCGCGCCCAGCGGCTCGGCCGGGCCCAGATAGGCCAGATGACGGCACATCAGAGCGCCCCCGAGCGGGCGGTGCGGAACCCGGCGAAGATCTGCCGCCGCACCGGATAGTCCCAGTTGCGGAACGTGCCCCGGCAGGCCACCGGGTCCACCGCGAACGAACCACCCCGCAGCACCTTGTGATCCGGCCCGAAGAACACCTCGGAGTACTCCTTGTACGGGAACGCCGTGAAGCCCGGATACGGCAGGAAGTCGCTCGCCGTCCACTCCCACACGTCCCCGATCAGCTGCCGCACCCCGTACGGGGACTCCCCGGCCGGATAGCTGCCCGCCGGTGCCGGACGCAGATGGCGCTGCCCGAGGTTGGCGTGTTCGGGGCCCGGGTCGGCGTCGCCCCACGGGTAGCGCATCGAGCCGCCGGTCGCCGGGTCGTGCCGGGCGGCCTTCTCCCACTCGGCCTCGGTGGGCAGCCGCCGCCCGGCCCAGCGGGCGTAGGCGTCGGCCTCGTACCAGCACACATGGACCACCGGCTCGTCCGGCGGCACCGGCTCGACGGCCCCGAAGCGGCGGCGCAGCCATTGCCCGGCGTCCCGCCGCCAGAACAGCGGGGCGTCGATGCCGTGCCGCTGGATGTGCGCCCAGCCCTCAGGTGTCCACCAGCGCGGGTCGCCGTAGCCGCCGTCCTCGATGAAACGCAGGTACGCGCCGTTGGTGACCGGCGTGGTGTCGAGGTGGAAGGCCGCCACCTCACGCCGGTGCGCGGGCCGTTCGTTGTCCAGTGCCCAGGGCTCGCCCGAGGTGCCCATGGTGAACGGGCCGCCGGGTATCAGCACCTCGGCCGGGCCGGTCAGCAGCGGCGCGGGCACGGGGTCGGGGGCGAGAAGCGCCCGCGGGCCCTCGCGCAGCTGATGGGTGATCAGCATGGTCTCGTCGTGCTGCTGCTCGTGCTGCGCGATCATCCCGAACGCGAAACCGGCCTCGGTCAGCCGGGTCGTGCCATGGAACGCGGCCGACCCCAGCACGTCCAGCGCCCGCCCGCGCACCTCGGCCGCGTAACGCCGGGCCTCCTCGGGCGACAGCAGCGGCAGCGACGGCCGCGCGGACCGCGGATGCTCGAAAGCGTCGTACAGTCCGTCGATCTCGGGGCGGAGGGCGTCCTGCCCGGCCACCGCCCGCAGCAGCCACAGCTCCTCCTGGTTGCCGATGTGCGCCAGGTCCCACACCAGCGGCGACATCAGCGGGGAGTGCTGTGCGGTCAGCTCCGGTTCCTCCACACAGGTGGTCAGCAGGGTCGTGCGGTCCCGCGCGGTGAGCAGGGAGGCCAGCGCCCGCTCGCGGAGCGCCTCCCCGTCGAAGTCCAGGTCGATGGCGGCTTCGGTCATGATCGGATGTCCTCCCCGTGAGGGCCGCCGTCCGCGCCGCCCGTCCGGTCGAGCAGCTCATCGGCCGGGGTGCGGCCCGGTACGACATAGCGGTCCTGGTACGCCCGTACGGCGTCGACGACGGCGTCGGTGGCCCCCAGCCGGGGCAGCGCCTCGATCGCCGCCGCGAAGCAGATCCGGGCCGCCTCGTGCAGCTCGGGGTCGCCGAGCGCCTCGCGGGCGGCGGCGGTCCACAGCGGATTGTGCGGCGCGGGCAGCCCCAGCGCCCGCTCCGCCAGCGGTTTCACCGCCCGGTACGCGGTCTCGGCCGCCGCCGGGTCGTCGAACAGGGCCGTCGTCACCGCCAGCGGCACCTGCCAGCCGTCGTCGCCGGGCTGCGCGTCGATCATCCGCAGCTCCAGATGGCCACGCGGCCTGACCGGCGGGAACAGCGTCGAGATGTGGTAGTCGAGGTCGCCGCGGGTCGGCGGCGCCGCCGACCGGGTCCACTCCCGGAAGGACAGCCCTCGCGGCACCTCCCACGGGCCGCTGTCGCGGCGGACGCACATCACCGGGGCGTCCAGCACATGCCGTGCCCAGGCGGTACGCGGGTCGACGTCCAGCGACGGGGCGCCCGCGCGGCCGGCGCCGATCTCCATCCACAGCCGCTGCCGGGTCGACCGCCAGCCCGTGGGGACGCGGCCGGTCAGCGGGGAGTGCGCGAACGCGGCCACCAGGACCGCGCCCAGCTGATGCGCCAGCCACCAGCGCCGCCCCAGGCCCAGCGGGCCCGGCTCCTCGTACCCGGCGTCCAGACAGACCTGCACCGACGCCGAGGTGCACATCATGGCGCGGCCCGCCGGGCCGGTGCGGTCCAGACAGGTCTCCATGGCGTCGTAGCGCGGCTCCCGCAGAAAGCGCCGCGGGGGATGCCAGGGGTCGCTGCCGAATCCGGTCAGCTCCAGGCCGTCGGCGCGCAGTACCGCGCGGACGGCGTCCAGATCGGCGGATACGGTACCGATGCACTCCATCAGGGAGGCGGCGGGTGGAGAACTCAGCTCCAGCTGGCCGCCGGGTTCGACGGTGAGCGCCGACCTGAGTGGCAGGTTCCGCAGAGCGGCGTAGGCCGCTTCGAGTCGTTCGGGTGTCACGGGGAGCCACGGCGAGCGCAGCTCGTGGACGAGCCATTCCACTTCCACACCGACGGTACGGGGCGGTCCGGTCTTGAAACAGATACCGCGGACCAGCGCCTCGACCTCGGCTTCCGTGACGGCGGTGCTGATTTCCGTACAGTCACTAACCGAATCGGACATGTGGTGATCCTCCTGAGATTGCCACCATGCCGCCACCCACGGACCGGGTGGGTCCGGGGCCGCACGCCCGTCCCACCCAAAACCTTTCCGGCGCGTCGCACAAGGGTGCGTAGGGGACGTACGGTCCCGGTGACCCTGGGTCGGGCCACCCTTCCCGGCACGGGAAACTCCGTTGCACCGCTCCACCAGCATCGCTCAGGATCGGCACATGAGCACGACGGGGGAGTGGCGGGGGAGTGACGGGGGGTACGGACCGGCCGCGGGCGGTGCGCGCATGGCGTCCACGGGGGTGGTGCCATGAGCGCCCGTCCGCGCGCCCTCGGCTTCTGGGGGGCGCCTTCAGGGGCGCGGGGCGGTGACCTGATGCGGGTAGTGGGGCTCCACGCGCGCGTGCGCGACCAGCCGCCCTACCCGCTACCCGGCCCGGGACGAGAACTCACTCCCAGCCATACCGCTCCTGCAATCGCCGCCGTACGGAGTTGAACCGCATCCGGTCCAGGGCGCACGCCTCCCGGCGCATCCCCGCCTCGAAGAGCCGCAGCACCCGGTCCACATCCACCCAGGACTCCCGCCCCGACCGGTCCCACGGTCCGCTCCCGATCGGCACCCAGTCCCGCGCACTGTCGTGCCGCTTGCTGGACAGCTGCACGGCGAGAAAGCTCCCGCCCGCCTCACGGGCGACGACCAGCACGGGCCGGTCCTTGCCCCGCCCGTCGTTCTCCTCATAGGGCACCCAGGTCCACACGATCTCGCCGGGATCGGGGTCACCGTCGTACTCGGGCGCGTACTCGGTCCGCACCCGGCCGATCGCACGGGGGTCGGCCTCGACCGTGGCGGAGGGCCCGGAGCGGCCGGGTACGTTCTCATCGGTGTAGGCAGTCACAGGGGCACCCTAGGTCCCATTCGCCGGAACCCGGATGCCCCCGCCGCCCGAGAGGGCGCGTCATGCCTCGTCGACGGGCACCTTCTCCCCGACGGGCACGATCGGCGAACTCCCGTTGAGGCTCAGGTCGTTGGCGGTGGTGGCCGGGCCGGTCTGGTTCATGGTGGTGAGCAGCTGACGGGCCAGTCCCAGGCCCGTCCCGCCCATGGTCAGCGCCTTGGCGAACAGTTCGCCCATGCCGTCGGCGCCATTGAGCAGGACCATGTTGTCGACGTTGCCGAACGCCGACGCGCCCGCCTGCACGATCTCCGGCCACTTCTCGGCGAGTTGCTGGGCGACCACGGCCTCCTGGTTCTCGGCGAGCGCGGCGGCCCGCGCCTTGATCGACTCGGCCTCGGCGAGACCCTTGGCCCGCATCGCCGCCGCCTCGGCCAGCCCCTTGGCCTGCGCGGCGGCGGCCTCGGCCTCACCGGACGCGCGGGTCTCCTTGGCGCGGGCCTCGGCCACCGAGATCATGGCGTCCCGCTCGGCCTCCGCGAGCGTGCGCTGCTCGTACGCCCTGGCGTCGGCCGGCTTGCGGACGTCCGCCTGGAGCTGCTGCTCCCGCCGCTGGGCGACCAGTTCGGCGACCCGGGTCTCCTGGACCACGACCTCCTGCCGGGCGGCGGCCTCCGCGAGCGGCCCGGCCTGCTTGGCCTTGGCGGACGCCTGGTCCTGCTCCGCCTGGTACCCGGCCTTGAGGATCTCGCTGTCCCGGGTCGCCTGGGCCATCCGCGCGAACGCCAGCTGCTCGGCCTCGGTGGCCAGCCGGTCGGCCTCGGCCTGCGCGATGCGCGCGTCCCGGTGCACGGCCGCGGTGTGCGGCGCGGACAGGTTCTTGATGTATCCCGTCGGATCCTCGATCTCATGGATCTGGAGCGAGTCCACGATCAGGCCCAGCTTCTCCATCTCCGTGCCACAGGCCGCCCGCGCCTGTCCGGTGAGTTTCTCCCGGTCCCGGATCATGTCCTCGACCGTCAGCCCGCCCACGATGGCGCGCAGATGCCCGGCGAACACGGTGTGCACCCGCTCCGCCATGAGTTTCTGCTGGTCCAGGAAGCGGCGGGCGGCGTTCGCGATGGACACGAAGTCGTCGCCGACCTTGAAGATGACCACGCCCCGCACCTTCAGCGGAATGCCCTGGTGCGTCACGCAGTCGACGTGCAGTTCGGTCTGGTTGAGATCGAGGGAGAGCTTGCGCACCGCCTGCACGCCGGGCAGCACCAGCGTGCCGCGCCCGGTGACGATACGGAATCCCATGCCCTCCTCCAGGCCCTCCACGGAGTGCTTGGAGCCGGAGATGATGAGTGCTTCATTGGGCTCGGCGACCCGCCACATCAGTTTGAACACGCCGATCAACACGAGGACGGCGGCGAACGCCGCACCCACCAGCAAGCCGACGAACATCGGCAAAGCACCCCCCAGGTGCCGGGCGGCGCCCCAGGTCAGGGCGCCGGATGTAAGGGGAGTGTGAGACCGCTCAACGCGTCCTGTACAGCGCACGGTTGACGCTGTTGCCCGCTCGGGACACAGCTGTGTTCCCGCTGGTGCGAAACGGCCCGGCGCTCAACTCCCGTACATGGCCGAGACATACACCGTGCGCGGCGGCAGATACTCCACGACCGTCACCACCGTGCCCCGCTCGATCCGGTCGGCGCCCGTCGCCGCGTACGCGAGGAAATGCTCGGCCCCGCCCCGCACCCGGACGATCACCTCACCGACCAGGCCGGGCCCGATCGTGCCGGTGACCCGCCCCATGAGCCCGACCATCGCCGTATCGTCCATGGTCACAGCGTAGGGCCTGTCCGGCGGATCAGGTCCGCGCGTCGACGCCCGGCGAGACCGTCCAAGGGGCCGCACCCAGGAACGCGATCACCGGTGCGTCAGCCCGGCGGGGTGCCCGGCCTCCCGGGAGCGGGGCGGGGCCGGCCCGGCATCCGCGCGGAGCGGCCGCCGCGGCCATCGTGCGGCGCCACGGAGAGCTGTCACAAGGCCCCAGGGGCCGTCGGCTAGGACTGCCCGCTCAGCGCGTCCCGCAGTCCCGCGCGTCGACGCCCGGCGAGACCGTCCGAGGGGCCCGCGCCCAGGAACGCGATCACCGGCGCGTCAGCCCGGCGGGGCGCCTGGCCTCCCGGGAGCGGGGCGGGGCCGGCCCGGCATCCCGGGCGGACCGCCCGCACCCGCCACCGTGCGACGCCACGGAGAGCTGTCACAAGGCCCCAGGGGCGTCGGCTACGACTGCCCGCTCAGCGCGTCCCGCAGCCCCGCGCGGGACGTCACATTCAGCTTGGGGAACACATTGCGCAGATGCGCGGCCACCGTGCGCGGCGACAGGAAGAGCTGGGCCGCTATCTGCTTGTTGGTCAGCCCGGTCGCGGCCAGTTGCGCGACCTGCTGCTCCTGCGGGGTGAGCAACTCCAGCCGCTCCGCGCCCGGGGACGTGGACTTCACGGACTTCACGGCGATCCCGGTGGCGCGCAGCTCGCTCGCGGCCCGCGCGCTCCACGGCTCGGCGCCCAGCCGCTGGAACGTGCCGAGTGCCGCGTCCAGATGGGTACGGGCCGCCACCGCGGCCTTCGCCCGGCGCAGCCGCTCGCCGTACGCCAGACTGATCCGCGCCCAGTCGAACGGCCAGCGCTCGGCACCGGGCGCGTCGATGGCCCGCGCGAACAGCTCGTGCTCGACGGTGTCCGGCGCCGCCATCGCCTCGGCCGCCGCCGTCAGCATCGCAAGGCGCGGCGACAGCGACGGGACGGCTGTCTCCTTGACCGCCGAGATGTGCGCGAGCGCCTCGCCGGGCCGGCCGGTGCGGGCCGCGGCCTCGGTGAAGTCGAAGAACAGCCGCAGGGAGTGCGCCTGATGCCGGGGCACCTCGCCGGGCGTCACCACCGACCGCAGCTGCTGGTAGGCGGCCTCGAAGTCCGCGCCGCCCAGCGCCGACAGCGCCCGGATGTGCGAGCCGTACCGCCGCAGCACGCCCAGACCCCGCGGGTTGCCCCAGGACACCAGCCGGTCGGCCAGGTCCCGCGCCTCCTGCTGCTCACCCCGCGCGGCGGCCAGCATGCCGCGCAGGAAGTGCCCCACATGGGCCGTCATGCGATAGCTGTACGCCGTGCACCAGCGCAGCCCCTCGTCCACGACCTCCGGCAGTTCGTCCCACTGCCCGGTGTTGAACGCGTCGTTGCCCAGCAGGAACAGCGCCTCGATCGCCGAGGTGATCGCCCCGCCGTCCCGGCCGTCGTCGATGACCCGCCGCAGCGCGCCCCGGCAGCCCGGCAGCCGGTCGACGTACGAGGCGGCGACGGCGGTACGGATGATGCTGCGCGGGTCGGTCTCCCGGTACAGCTCGGGTATCCGCCGGTCGAGGTCGGCCAGCACGGCCGGCGGGCAGTGCGCGGGATCGCCGAACGTGCCGAACACCACGGGCAGCAGCGGGTCGGAGGACAGCGGGCCGATCCGCGCCATGGTCCGCTCCAGGGACCGCCACAGCTCCGGCCGGCCGCCGAAGTGGCACAGCATCAGCAGCGCGTGCAGGGCCTCGGAGACGATGTCGGTGTGATCGCCGCCTTCCTCCACATGGTTGTCGAGCGCGCTCACCAGCAGCTTGTGCGGGGTGTCCGCGTCGCCCTCGCCGTTGAGCAGCTGACCGGCGGCTGCGACGGCCGCGGCGAGCGAGTCGGCGCCCACCGGGTCGGCGAGCGCCGCGTTGTCCAGCAGCGCGCGGACACTGCGCAGGTCGCCGGTGATGTTGACGCCCATGCACGCCGCCTCTGCCAGCCGGCGGCCCTTGAGCGTGCCGGTGCTGCTCAGTTCGGCCGCGCGCAGCAGGGTGGTGATGGCGCCGACCGCGTCACCGCGCCGCAGGGTGCTGTAGGCGACCTCGTGCAGCAGGGACGCCACCTTGTCGTCCGGCCCCACGGCCGCGTCGGCCAGATGCCGGGCCCGGTGCTCGGACCCCTCCGGGAACTCCGCCGCCAGCGCCAGATGCCCCCACCGGCGCTCCGCGCTGGTCGACCACTCCATGACCGCCGAGCGGGTGAGCGGATGCCGGAAGACCAGCCGGCCCGTCAGCGCGTCGACCTGGACGAGCCCGGCGCGCTCCGCCGGACCCAGCGCGCTCAGCCCGCCCGTGCGGCTCGACGCCCGCTCCAGGATGTGCAGATCGCCGGAGCCGTCGAGCACGGCGAGCAGCAGCAGATCGCGGGTCGCCTCCGGCAGGGCGGCCACCCGTACGGAGAAGATCTCCTTGAGCCGTTCGGACAGCGGGAGCACGGTCGGCAGCGGCCCGCGCTCGGTCTGCTGCGCCTCGTTGAGGGTGACCGGCAGCTCCAGCAGGGCCAGGGGGTTGCCGCCCGCCTCGGTGACCAGCCGCTGCCGGACCCGGAGCGTCATCGCCGGGAACCGCTCCGCCACCAGCGCGTTCGCGGCGTCCTCGGCCAGCGGTCGTACCTCGTGCTGCGGGACGCGGGTACTGCTCAGGAACGATTCATCACCGCCTCGGGCCGCCGCCAGCAGCACCATCGCGTTGCTGCGGGCGTAGCGCGCGACCGTCGCCAGCACGGCCGCGCTGGGCCGGTCCAGCCAGGCCACGTCGTCGATGACCAGCGCCAGCGGGACGCTGGTCCGGGCGGTGCGGGCCAGCAGTACCTGTACGGCGTTGGCGATGGCGAGCAGTTCGGGGGGCTGCTCGTCGGACAGTCCGCGGACCGCCCGGAGTGTCTGCGCCTGCCGCTCGGGCAGCGCGTCGATCTCGCCCGCCAGCGGCTGGAGCAGCTGATTGAGCGCCGAGAAGCTGACGCTCTGCTCGAACTGCGAGCCGACCACCCGCAGCACCCGGAAGCCCGCCCCGTCGGCCCGCTCCGCCGCCGCGTCCAGCAGCGCGCTCTTGCCCACCCCGGCCTCGCCGGTCAGCATCAGCGCGGTGCCCCGGGTGGCGGCGTGGCTCAGTAACTCGTCGAAGAGGGCCAGTTCGGCCGACCGGCCGACCAGTCGGCGGACCGGGTGCGCACCGCGGTCATCGGCGTCGGGCAGGCCGTCCGTCATGGCCGACGGTGGATGGGACGACATGGCGCCTCCCGTCGTGGTCGAACTGGATCAGCGACAGGACGGTGGGAGGGGGAGAAAGTTCGATGGTGATGACATGAGCTGCGTCACATGTGCGTGATGAGCCGTCAGGTCGAGAGCGTCAGGGTGGTGGCAGTCTCCGCCCAAAAAGGGCCGGAGCGCTGAGGCTCCGGCCCTCTCGGGTGTTCGGGGGGTGCTGCGTACGACGCCGGGTGCGGGGTGTTACGCGGCGGCGGCGGCCGCACCCGCGTGTCCGTGCACGCGCTCGATGACCTCGGTCAGCTGCGCGACCACCTCGGCGTCGTCACCGGGGTGGGTCTCGGCGAACCGGGTGACGGAGCCGGGGATGGACAGCTTCACATCCTCCAGCACCTTGCCGCCCGCGATGCCGACCGCCTTGCGCGCCTCGTCCTGCGCCCACACGCCGCCGTACTGCCCGAAGGCGGTACCCAGCACCGCGACCGGCGTGTCGCCGAAGCCGCTGGCGCCGTAGGGGCGGGACAGCCAGTCGATGGCGTTCTTCAGGACGGCCGGGATGGTGCCGTTGTACTCGGGGGTGAAGAACAGGATCGCGTCCGCCCCGGCGGCGGCGTCGCGCAGCTTCTGGGCGGCGGCGGGGACGCCGCCCGGGACGTCGATGTCCTCGTTGTAGAACGGGATCTCGGCGAGGCCCTCGTATACGTGGACATCCGTACCGGCCGGGGCCAGCTTCGCCGCGGTCTCGGCGAGCTGGCGGTTGTGGGAGCCGGCGCGGAGGCTGCCGACGAGCGCGAGGAGCTGAACGGACATGGGAATCTCCATGGGGGATGAAACGCGGGGAAACACTGCTGCAATATCCGGACCGGGGTCCGTTTATGTTGTAGCACCCTAACCGGACCGCGGTCCAGTTTCATTCCCGATGCTTTACGCTGGCGACATGTCCGCGACCATCCCGCCCCTCGGGCCGCCCCCGGAGCGCGCCGACGACGCCGCGCTCCTCCAGCTCGGGTCGGCCGAAGACTCGCCCTGTCTGCGCGCCGACGCGGCGCGCAACCGGGCCCGGCTGCTGGAGGCCGCCGCCCTCCTGGTGGAGGAGCACGGAGCCGCCGGGCTCACGATGGAAGCGGTGGCCGCGGCTGCCTCGGTCGGCAAGGGGACCGTCTTCCGCCGCTTCGGTGACCGCACGGGACTGCTGACCGCACTGCTGGACCACTCCGAGAAGAAGTTCCAGGCCGCCTTCCTCAGCGGCCCGCCCCCGCTGGGCCCCGGCGCCCCGCCCGAGGAGCGGCTGCGCGCCTTCGGCCTCGCCCTGCTGCGCCGCACGAAGGACGAACTCGATCTGCAACTGGCGGCCGAGCCCACGAGCCCGGACCGCCGCCACACCGTCCCCGCCCGCCGTCTGCTGCACGGCCATGTGGTCCTGCTCCTGCGCGAGGCGGTCCCCGACGGCGACGTCGACCTCCTCGCCCACGCCCTCATGTCCCAGCTCAACCCCGCCCTGATCCACCACCTGACCCGCCAGCGCGGGATGCCGGTGGAGCGGCTGGAGACGGCGTGGTGCGACCTGGTGACGCGGGTGGTGGCGGGGAGGGGCGATGCGCGGGGGTGCGAGGCGGATTCGGCCTGCTGACCTGGCCTGCTGACCCGGGGCCCAATCGCGGGGCGTGGTGGCTCGGAGAAGGCGTGGTGCGACCTGGTGACGTGCGTGGTCGCGGGGACGGGCGATGCGCGGGGGTGCGGGGCCGATCCGGCCTGCTGACCCGGCCTGCTGACCCGGCCTGCTGACCCGGGGGCCCGATCGCGGGCGTGATCGCGGTGCGTGACAGCAGGGCCCGGCGGCGAGGGCGGCCCAGCGGGCCGAGGGGGCGCACCTGCCCCAGCCCCGCCTCAGCCGGGTACGGCTGTCCCCTCGATGCCGGTGACCGGCGTCTGGAACGCCCACGGCATCCGCTCCCCCGGCGTCCCACTCGGCCTCGGCCGCCCGACGCCCCGTCCGGCTCCGAGTACCGCGCCGCCGTCGCCGTCGCTGGCATCAGCAGGCCGGCAGGACCAGCCCCCCCCGGGCCGCCTGCGCCCACGGCACCCGGTCCGCAGCGAGCAGCGTCGGCGGCGTCTCGATCAGGTCGTGCCAGCGTGCCCCCCGGCCGGACGGTGAGCGCGGAACGGGCGACGCCCAGATGGTCGTACAGCAGCGCGGAGCGCGATGCCCTTCCCGGTCGCGGGCCGTTCACAGCGGCAACGTGCCGTGAGGGGGCGTTCTGTCATGTCTCCACAGTGATGAACATGTTCGTAGCGGGCATGTTTGTGCCGAACATGCTTGCCACGGAGGGCGTCAGAGCCCGTATTGCCCGCCGATGACCCCCACCTACGCCCGTAGAAAGTCCAAGGGGAAACAACCCGATCCCGCCTGAAACCCGGGCTCCGGCCTCTGCCAAGATGCCGTACGTCATGGTGCAGATACCGAACACGCCCACCCCAGGCTCCGTGCCGACGAGCGCCGACGTGGCCCGGCTCGCCGGGGTCTCGCGCGCGACCGTCTCGTACGTACTCAACAACACCAGCGCCGTCCGCATCAGCGAACCCACCCGCCGCCGGGTCCACGAGGCGGCCAAGGAACTCGGCTATGTCCCGCACGCGGCGGCCCGCAGTCTGCGCGCCGGGCACAGCCGGATCGTCCTGATGCCCTCCCCGACCATCCCCATCGGACCGCTCTACAGCCAGTTCCTCAATGAACTCCAGTGGGCGCTCAGCCGGCTGGACTACACCGTCGTGCAGTACGGCACGCTGGGCCTGAGCGGCGACGACGCCGCCCGCGCCTGGGCCGAACTGCGCCCCGTCGCCGTTCTGGTGCCCGGCGCGGGGCTGGGCCCCGAAGCGGTCGCGATCCTCAAACGCGCCGGCGCCCGTGCCGTCGTCACCCTCGGACCGCAGTCCGTCGAGGGCGCCCACGCCCTGCTGCTGGACCACGACAAGGTCGGGCACGCGGCCGGCACCCATCTGCTCGCCCGCGGCCGGCGCCGGATCGGTGTGGTCGTCCCCGAGGAACCCGGCCTGGAGGGCTTCTCCCGGCCCCGGCTCGACGGCGTGCGCCGCGCCCTGCACGGCACCGACGCACAGGCACGGGCGCTGCCCCTCGGCTACACGGAGGAGTCCGCCGCCCGGCTCGCCGCCCGCTGGCCCGAACTGCGCCTCGACGCGGTGTTCGGCTACAACGACGAGTACGCGATGCTGCTGATGCGCGCCCTCCAGGACGAGGGCGTCGACGTCCCCGAGGACACCGCCCTGATCGGCGCGGACGATCTGATGCTGGGCCGGCTGCTGCGGCCCCGGCTCAGCACGGTCCATATCGACCTGCCGTCGGGCCGGGCCATCGCCGAACTCGTCGACCGTGCCGTACGCGACCCGGGCGCCGCCCCCGAGACCCACAAGGTGCTGGGAGCCGCGGTGGTGCACCGCGACTCCAGCTGACCTCCGGCCGAGCGGCCCTACCGGCTGTCCCTACCGGTCACTGGTTGTTCTGCCGCGCCTTCGCCTGCTCGGCGGCGACCGACTTGCGGACCTCGTCCATGTCCAGATTCCGGGCCTGGCCGATCACGTCCTTCAGGGTGGCCTCGGGCAGCGCGCCCGGCTGCGCGAACACGGCGACCTGGTCACGGACGATCATCAGCGTCGGGATCGAACGGATCTCGAAGGCCGCGGCCAGCTCCGGCTGCGCCTCCGTGTCGACCTTCGCGAACACCAGATCCGGGTTGTCCTGCGCCGCCTTCTCGTAGACCGGTGCGAACTGGCGGCACGGACCGCACCACGACGCCCAGAAGTCGATCAGAACGAACTCGTTCTCCGTGACCGTCTGGTCGAAGTTCTCCTTGGTCAGTTCGACAGTGCTGGTCATGACCTGAATCCCTGCTTCCTGATGTCGGGGAAATCGTCCGGGGAACACCGCCGGACCGGTCGCCTATTCCACTCACGCGCACCCCCGCACGCACGGACACGAACCGTCGCGCACCCGTGCACGCACCGGCACATCCTCGCGCGTACCCGTGTGGCCACCACGCACACCACCCACCAGACTGGCCCCATGACGGAAACGGATTCCCACATGTACGACGTGGTGGTGCTCGGAGCCGGACCCGTGGGGGAGAACGTGGCCGACCGCACCCGCGCGGCCGGTCTCTCCACCGCGATCGTGGAGAGCGAACTGGTCGGCGGCGAATGCTCGTACTGGGCGTGCATGCCCAGCAAGGCCCTGCTGCGCCCGGCCCTCGCCCGCGCCGACGCCCGCAAGGTGCCCGGCCTGCGCCATCTCGTGGAGGGCGATCTCGACGCGCCCGCCGTCCTCGCCCACCGCAACGACGTCACCTCCCACTGGAAGGACGACGGCCAGGTCACCTGGGTCGACGGCACCGGCGCCGACCTGTACCGCGGACACGGCCGGCTCGCCGGACCGCGCACGGTGACGGTGACCGGCCCCGACGGCGAGGTCACCACCCTGACCGCCCGGCACGCCGTCGCCGTGGCCACCGGCACCCGCGCCCGGCTGCCCGAGCTGCCGGGCCTGGCCGGCGTACGGCCGTGGACCAGCCGTGAGGCCACCGGCGCGCAGTCCGTGCCGGGCCGCCTCGTGGTGGTCGGCGGGGGAGTGGTCGCCACCGAGATGGCCACCGCCTACCGGGCGCTCGGCGCCCAGGTCACCCTGCTGGTGCGCGGCAAGGGCCTGCTGCCCCGCATGGAGCCCTTCGCCGGTGAACTGGTCGCCGAGTCGCTCACCGAGTCCGGCGTGGACCTGCGCACCGGCACCAATGTGACCGCCGTGGCCCGCGTCAACGGCACGGTCCTGGTCGACACCGACCACGGCGACCGCATCGAGGCCGACGAGATCCTCTTCGCCACCGGACGCGCCCCGCGCACCGACGACCTCGGCCTGGACACCATCGGCCTGGAACCGGGTTCCTGGCTGTCCGTCGACGACAGCCTCCGGGTCCCCGGCACCGACTGGCTCTACGCCGTCGGTGACAGCAACCACCGCGCGCTCCTCACCCACCAGGGCAAGTACCAGGCCCGGATCGCGGGCGCCGCCATCGCCGCGCGCGCCGAGGGCGTGCCACTGCTGGAGACGGATCCCTGGGGCGCGCACGCCGCGACCGCCGACCACGCCGCCGTCCCGCAGGTCGTGTTCACCGACCCCGAGGCCGCCGCCGTCGGCCTCTCCCTCGCCGAGGCCGAACAGGCGGGCCATCAGGTCCGTGCCGTCGACGTCGAGTTCTCCTCGGTCGCCGGTGCCGGGCTGTACGCCCCCGGCTACCGCGGTCATGCCCGGATGGTCGTCGACCTGGACCGCGAGATCCTGCTCGGCGTCACCTTCGTCGGCCCCGGGGTCGGCGAACTCATCCACTCCGCGACCGTCGCCGTCGCGGGCGAGGTCCCCGTCTCCCGGCTGTGGCACGCGGTCCCGTCGTACCCGACGCTGAGCGAGGTGTGGCTGCGGCTGCTGGAGGCGTACCGGGGCTGAGTCGCGCCCGCGCGGGGGAGCGGGGCCGCGCTCAGTCCGGCAGGCCGAACCCCAGCTCCCGCGCCGCCTCGTGGGGCGTCGGCTGGGTCCAGCGCCCGGCCATCGCCTCGTTCGAGGCCAGCGAGCGCGGCTCCGCGCGGTCCAGGTAGAGCAGCCCGTCGAGATGGTCGCTCTCGTGCTGCACGATCCGCGCGGGCCACCCCCGGAACACCTCGTCCAGCGCCCGCCCCTGCTCGTCCTGCCCGGTCAGCCGAACCTCGGCGGGCCGGGCCACCACCGCCTGCCAGCCCGGCACACTCAGACACCCCTCGAAGAACGCGGCCCGCGCCGGGCCCAGCGGTTCGTACGACGGGTTCACCAGCACCCGGAACGGCTGCGGCACCCGCCCCCGCGCGAGCGCCACCTCCTCCGGTACCGGCGCCGGATCCTCGATCACCGCGATCCGCAGCGGAACCCCGACCTGCGGCGCCGCGAGTCCGACGCCCGGCGCCTCCCGCATGGTGAGGCGCAGCGCCGCCACGAACCGGGCGAGCAGCGCGGGCCCCAACTCACCGTCGTACGGCCGGGTGCCCTGCCGCAGCACCGGATCACCGGCCGCGACGATCGGCAACGGGCCACCGGCGGCGAGGAGTTCCTCGACCCGCTCCGCGAGGGGGAGCCGCGCAGGGCGCGGAGGACGCCCAGGGAAACGGTCGGCGGAGCCGTCGGCAGGGCGCTCGGCGGAACGGTCGGCAGAGCGGTCGGCAGAGCGGTCGGAGCGCTCGGCGGAACTGCCGACAGAGCTGTCGGCGGAGTTGCCGGAAGAGCTGTCGGCGGAAGGAATCGCGGCCATCGCGCCAGCATGACAGACCCCGCCTTGTGACGGGGGTCACTCTTCGCTCCGGGAACTCGGCGACACCGCACCCCGACCACTGCACCGACCCTCAGCGTCCCATCCGCCGATTCCCGGAGACCCCGATGACCACCGCTCCGCCGACCCGCACGGACGAGGCGCCGTCCCCCGCCACGCCCCCCGCGTCGTCCCCCGGCGTCTGGACCCCCTTGCGGCCCCTCGTCCTGCGACTGCACTTCTACGCCGGGCTGCTCGTCGCCCCGTTCCTCCTGGTGGCCGCCCTCACCGGCTTCCTGTACGCCGGTTCCTTCCAGGTCGAGAAGATCGTCTACGCCGATGAGATGACCGTCCCCGTCGGCGACACCAAGCTGCCCATATCCCAGCAGGTCGCCGCCGCCCGCGAGGCCCATCCCGAGGGCTCGGTCAGCACCGTGCGGCCGTCCCCGGCGGCCGACGCGTCCACGCGCGTCCTGCTGACCGGGGTCGAGGGCGTCGACCCCGACCACACCCTCGCCGTGTTCGTCGACCCGTACACCGCCGAGGTGCGCGGCGCGCTGGAACAGTACGGCTCCACCGGCGCGTTGCCGCTGCGTACCTGGATCGACGAGTTCCACCGGGATCTGCACCTCGGCGACACCGGCCGCCTCTACAGCGAACTCGCCGCGAGCTGGCTGTGGGTGATCGCGCTCGGCGGCGTCGCGCTCTGGTTCTCCCGCCGCCGCGCCCTGCGCAAGCTGCGCGGCACCAGCGGGCGGCGCCGGGTGCTGGGGCTGCACGGCACGATCGGCGTCTGGGCCGCGGCCGGTTTCGTCTTCCTCTCGGCGACCGGACTGACCTGGTCGCAGTACGCGGGCGCCAACATCGACGTACTGCGCACCTCCCTGGGCCAGTCCACGCCCTCGGTCTCGGCGGACGCGGGCGGTGACCACGGCGGCCATGGCGCCGCCGCGGGCGGGGACGCCGAGCACGGCGTCGGACTGGACCAGATCCTCGCCGCCGCGCGCTCCGAGGGCCTGGGCGACCCGGTCGAGATCGTGCCGCCCGCCGACCCGTCCTCCGCGTATGTCGTCCAGCAGATCCAGCGCAGCTGGCCCGAGAAACAGGACTCGGTGGCCGTGGACCCGACCACGGGCGAGGTCCTGGACGTCCTGCGCTTCGCCGACTACCCGCTGCTGGCCAAGCTCACCCGGTGGGGCATCGACCTGCACACCGGGTCCCTGTTCGGCCTGGTCAACCAGATCGCGCTGATGCTGCTCGCGCTCGGCCTGATCCTGCTGATCGTCCTCGGCTACCGCATGTGGTGGCAGCGCGGACGCGGCTCCGCCTTCGGCCGCCCCATCCCACGCGGCGCCTGGGCCCAGGTCCCGCCCCACGTTCTCGTACCGCTGCTCGCCGTGGTGGCCGCCGTCGGCTACTTCGTCCCGCTCCTCGGCATCCCGCTGGCCGCGTTCCTGGCCCTGGACGTGATCCTCGGCGCGGTGGCGCACCGCAGGGCCCGCCGGACGCGGGACAGGACCCCGGCGCCGGCCGACTGACAGCGGGAGAACGGCCTGTGGAAAACGGCCTGTGGAAGACGGCTCATGGAGAAGGGCGGCGGGTCCGGACCTCAGAGGTCCGGACC
>NZ_JBHTZD010000044.1:25031-35316 GCF_042790455.1 Streptomyces sp. NPDC056734 | reverse complement strand
GCGCCGATGGTACTGCAGGGGGGACCCTGTGGGAGAGTAGGACGCCGCCGAACAATCTTTGGAAGGACCCCTGGTCCCAGCGTTCAGCTGGGACCAGGGGTCCTTTTGTTTTTACAATGCTTGCAGTACCTAAGACAGGAGTCACCGATGTCCACCAACTCTCCCGACGACCGACCGGAGCGCGATCAGCGGCCACGGGACAGTGGTGATCGCGGGAACCGCAACGAGCGTGGTGATCGCGGTGGTCGTAGTGATCGTGGTGGTGATCGGGCCGGCCGTGGTGGCTACCGCCCCGGCGGTGATGGTCGGCGGGACGACAACCGTGGTGCGGCTGGTGCGGGTCGTGGTGAGCGCGGTGGGTTCCGCGGGCGTGACGACCGGCGTGACGACCGGCGGAGTGGCCCGGACCGGCGTGACAGTGGGGAGCGGGGGGCTCGGCCGTCGTATCAGCGGGATGACCGTGGGCGGCCTCCGCGTCGGGACGATGACCGGGATCGGCGTGGGGTCCGGCGGGACGACCGGGGAGACCGGGGCGATCGGCTGGCCTTCCGGCAGGATGGTGACAGGCCCGCCGTCCGGCGCGATGACGAGCGTGGTGGTCCTCGGCGTAGTGACGATCGGGGTGGTTTCCGGCGGGACGACAACCGTGGGAGTTACGTTCGGCGCGATGATCGTCGGAGTGATGACCGTGGTGGTGATCGCGGTGGTGATCGGGGTGCCGATCGGGGCGGGTTCCGGCGTGATGAGCGGCGGGACGACCGTGGTGGGCGGAGTGATCGGCCTGCCTTTCGGCGGGACGAGCGTCGCGACGACCGAGGTGATCGGCCGGGCTTCCGGCGGGACGAGCGTAGTGATCGGCCGCCTTTCCGGCGGGACGATCGGGGTGAGCGGCCTGCGGTTCGGCGTGATGACCGGGGCGATCGGCCCGCTGCTCGGCGTGATGACCGTGGGGATCGTGGGGGATTCCGGGGGCGGGACGACCGTGGGGGGCGTGGGCCTCGGCGGGATGATCGGGGAGGGCGTACCGGCGGCGGGTTCCAGGGGCGGGACGATCGGGGAGGGCGTACCGGCGGCGGGTTCCAGGGGCGGGACGATCGGCGTGGCAGTGGTGCCGGCGGCGGCGGTCGGTTCCGTGATGAGCGGGAGCGGGATCGGGAGCCGATCAAGCGGCTGCCGATTCCTGAGGACGTCACGGGTGAGGAGATCGACGGCGGTGTACGGCAGGAGTTGCTGAGTCTGCCGAAGACCCTCGCGGAGGATGTTGCCAAGAATCTGGTGATGGTCGCTCGGCTGATCGACGAGGATCCCGAGGGTGCCTATGGGTATTCGCGGGTTGCTCTGCGGCTGGCGTCGCGGGTTGCCGCCGTACGGGAAGCCGCTGGGTTCGCGGCGTATGCGAATCAGAAGTACGGGGAGGCGCTCGCGGAGTTTCGGGCTGCGCGGCGGATGACCGGGAATGTGGATCTGTGGCCGGTGATGGCCGACTGTGAGCGGGGGCTCGGGCGGCCGGAGAAGGCGCTGGACATGGCCGGGGCGCCGGAGGTGCAGAAGCTCGACAAGGCGGGGCAGGTCGAGATGCGGCTCGTCGTGGCCGGGGCCCGGCGGGACATGGGGCAGTTGGACGCGGCCATCGTGACCTTGCAGAGTTCCGAGCTGGCTTCCAGTTCCGTACAGCCGTGGAGTGCGCGGCTGCGGTATGCCTATGCGGATGCCTTGCTGGCGGCCGGGCGGAAGGATGAGGCTCGGGAGTGGTTCGGGAAGGCCGTCGAGGCCGATCGGGATGGCAGTACGGATGCCTCCGACCGGCTTGCCGGGCTGGACGGGGTCGAGTTCGTCGACGCGCTCGATGAAGATGACGATGAGGGCGGTGGGACCGAGGACTCGGAGGGCTGAGGCTCGGTTGAGTTTGAGGTTGAGAGGGGGGTGGGGCTTTCCGTTGGGGAGTTTCGCCCCCTCTCTTTTTTGGGGTTTTGCGGGTTAGAGGTCCAGGGTGCGTAGGACCAGGCCCGATGCCGGTTTCGGGCCGAAGGAGGTGGACTTTCGGGGCATGGTGACGCCCTGGCGGGCCAGGTCTCGGACCAGTTCCTCGCGGACGGGGTGCATGAGGACTGCTGTGCCGCCGTCCTGTTCCGCCTTGGTGACCGTGGCCGTCGTGTCGTGGATGTAGACGATGTCGGTCGGGGAGTCCTCGGGGATGTGCCAGAGGGCGGTGAGGAGGGTGGCGTGCAGGACGGTGGCGTCCAGGGTGCGCCAGGGGGTGGGGCGGTCGGTGGGGACCGTGCGGGCCAGGAGGTCCGGGTCGGGGTGGTCGACCAGGTGGTAGGTGCCGTCGCCGGCCAGGAGGTAGGCGTTGCCCTCGGCTGATGCTTCCGCGAGGGCCGTCAGGGACTGGGCGAGGGGGGTGTGCAGCCGGCGGACGCGGAAGTGGGGCTTCAGGGCCGTCAGGGCGTCCGGGAGGGGAAGGTGGGGGAGGTAGCGGTGGATCGCCCGGACCCGCAGGGGGTAGCGGGTGGTGTCCACCAGGAGGACCAGGCCGTCGTCCCAGGGGCTGGGGGTGTGGTGTTCGGCGCGCAGGCGGCGGTAGGTGGCCCAGCGGTGGTGGCCGTCGGCGATCAGGGCCTGGTGGTGGGCGAGGTCGCTGGTGACGGTGGCGATGTCGGAGGGGTCCGTGAGGGACCAGAGGCGGTGGTGGTAGCCGTCCTCGGTGGTGGTCGCGAGGAGGGGGGGCTCTTCCGCCGTGCGTTCGATGACCTCGGCCGTGGTCGTGCTCTGGTCGCCCCGGTAGGTGAGGAGCAGGGGCTCCAGGTTGGCGGAGGTGGCGCGCATCAGGGCGGCCCGGTCGGCCACCAGGTGGGGCATGACGTCCTCGTGCGGGAGGACGATCCGGTCCGCCGGGTCCGAGACGCGCAGGGCGCCGATGACTCCGCGTTGCAGCAGGCCCTCGCCGTCGCTCTGTTCGTAGACGTAGAGGCCGGGTTCGGGGTCGGCGGTCAGGATGCCCTCGGTGCGCCAGCGGCTGAGCGTGTCGGCGGCCTGGGCGTTGCGCGCCTCGGCGGTGGTGGCCTCGGGGAGGATCAGCCGGACGATGTTGTACGGGTCGGCGGCCTGGAGCTGGTGGAGGCCGTCGGGGCGGACCACGACGTCGTAGGGCGGGGACGTCACGGCGGCGAGGCTGCCGACCCGGTCGGGGTCGTAACGAAGGCCGCGGAACGGGGTGAGTTCCAGGCCCCGGCGCTCCGTCGCTTCCGAGTGACCTGCTGAGTTCATCCCGGCATCGTACGTCCGCGTACCGCTGTCAGTGGCATGGGGGATGATCGGGGGAAAGGCCGCCTGAGCGAGGAGCGATGTGCGATGAGTCAGGGCGTCAGGACCAGGCCCGAGGGCAGTGAGCGGGCGCTGAGCGAGGCGTACGACACGGCGCTGCTCGATCTCGACGGGGTGGTGTACGCGGGGGGTGACGCGATCGCGTACGCCGTGGACTCGCTGGCCACGGCCCGGGACGGCGGGATGCGGCTGGCGTATGTCACCAACAACGCGCTGCGGACGCCGGACGCGGTGGCGGCGCATCTGACCGAGCTGGGGATACCGGCGGGCGCGGCGGAGGTGATCACCTCGGCGCAGGCGGTGGCCCGGCTGATCGCCGAGCAGGTGCCGGCCGGGTCGCGGGTGCTGGTGATCGGCGGGGACGGGCTGCGGGTGGCGCTGCGGGAGCGCGGGCTGGTGCCGGTGGAGTCGGCGGACGACGAGCCGGTGGCGGTGGTGCAGGGGTACGGCGGGCCGGAGCTGGCGTGGGGGCGGTTCGCGGAGGCGTGCTACGCGATCGCGGGCGGGGTGCCGTGGTTCGCGTCGAACACCGATCTGACGATTCCCAGTGCGCGCGGGATCGCGCCGGGCAACGGGGCGGCGGTGGAAGTGGTGCGGATCGCCACGGGCGCGGAGCCTCGGGTGGCGGGCAAGCCGTTGCCGCCGATGCACCGGGAGACGATTCTGCGGACCGGGGCGCGACGGCCGTTGGTGGTCGGGGACCGGCTGGACACGGACATCGAGGGCGCGTTCAACGGGGAGGTCGACTCGCTGCTGGTGCTCACCGGGGTGACGGACGGGGCGCAGTTGCTGGCCGCGCCGCCGAAGCATCGGCCGACGTATGTGGACGCCGATCTGCGGGGGCTGCTCACCGGGCAGCCGGAGGTGACGGAGAGCGGGGACGGCTTCCGTTGCGGGGGCTGGACGGCGCGGGCCGGGGGCGAGCGGCTGGAACTCGATGGTCAGGGGGCGGCACTGGACGGGTTGCGTGCCCTGTGTGCGGCGGCCTGGACGGTGGCGGGGGAGGGGGCCTGCGGGCTCGACGGGGGGAAGGCGCTGGCGCGGTTGGAGTTGTGAGGGGAGGAGAAGGAGGGGGGTGTCGGGCGGGTGGGTCCCGGGGCCTGGGGATCGGCCGGTGGAGTCGGCTGCATCACGCTGTGGATCCCTGGCTGTGGCGGTCAGCGGCGCCTTGATGCATAGGAGGGTAGGCTAACCTAACCTCGTGTTGGTTGAGAGTCCTCCCGAGCCGCGCGTGGACATGGTTTCCGCGCCGCCAACCCGCCGGGTGATCCGCGGTGTTGGGCTGCTGGTCGCGCTGGCGTTGCTGGTGCTGGTCGCCCTGGTGAGCATCGCGGTTGGCGCGAAACCGCTCTCGCTGGGCGAGGTGTGGCACGGGCTGTTCCAGGATTCGGGACGGTATGCCGATGTCGTCGTGGGTGATCGGTTGTCGCGGACGCTGCTCGGGCTGCTCGCCGGGGCCGCCCTCGGGCTGTCCGGCGCGGTGCTCCAGGCGCTCACCCGCAATCCGCTGGCCGACCCCGGGCTGCTCGGCATCAACGCGGGGGCGTCCGCCGCGGTCGTCACCGCCATCACCTACTTCGGGGTCACCAGCCTGATCGGCTATGTGTGGTTCGCGTTCGCCGGGGCGGCGGCGGTCGGGGCGCTGGTGTGGTTCCTCGGCGGCAGCCGCGGGGCGACTCCGGTACGGCTGGCGCTCGCCGGTACGGCGATCAGTGCCGCGCTGTACGGCTATCTCCAGGCCGTGATGATCATGGATCAGGCGGCGTTGGGGAAGATGCGGTTCTGGACGGTCGGTTCCTTGAACGCGGCGACCACGGACACCATCGTCCAGGTGCTGCCGTTCCTGGTGACCGGCACCCTGCTGGCGCTCGGGCTGGCCCGGCCGCTGAACGCGATGGCCATGGGCGACGACACCGCCAAGGCGCTGGGCGCCCATCTCAACCGCACCCGGGCGCTGTCGATGCTCGCCGCCACCGTGCTGTGCGGGGCGGCCACCGCCGCGTGCGGTCCGATCGTGTTCGTCGGTCTGATGGTGCCGCATGCGGTGCGCTCGTTCACCGGTCCCGATCTGCGCTGGATCCTGCCGTACGCGACCGTGCTGTCGCCCGTGCTGCTGCTCGGCGCCGATGTGATCGGGCGGCTGATCGCGCGGCCGGCGGAGGTCCAGGTCGGGATCATCACCGCGATCCTGGGCGGCCCGGTCTTCATCTATCTCGTACGACGGCGGAGGACGGCCCAGCTGTGAGGACCGCGGTGAGCAGGGCATCGGACGGGGCCGGGAAGGCCCGGGGGTGGGCGGCCGTGCGGACGCCGGGCGGGCTGTCCCTGCGGGTGGACGCGCGGGCGCTGGTCGTCGGGGTGCTGCTGGTGGGCGTGGCGCTGCTCATGAGCGTGCTGCTGGTCGGCACCGGCGACTTCCCGATTCCGGCGGTCGATGTGCTGAAGACGCTGGCCGGGCAGGGGGACGCCGGGCAGGAGTTCATCGTCAATGAGCTGCGGTTGCCGCGGGTGCTGGTCGGGCTGCTGGTGGGGGCGGCGCTGGGGCTGGGCGGGGCGCTCTTCCAGTCGATCTCGCGCAATCCGCTGGGCAGTCCGGACGTGCTCGGGCTGGGGCAGGGTTCGACGGCCGGGGCGCTGATCGTGATCGTGCTGATGTCCGGGAGCGCCGAACAGGTCACCGTGGGTGCGCTCGTCGGGGGGCTGGCGACCGGGGCGGCGATCTATCTGCTCGCCTGGAAGCGGGGAGTGCACGGATACCGGCTGGTCCTGGTCGGGATCGGTGTCTCGGCGGTCGTCACCGCGGTCAACGGCTATCTGCTGACCAGGGCGGACATCGTGGACGCCGCGCGGGCCGTGGTCTGGATGACCGGATCGCTCAGCGGCCGGGGCTGGGACCAGGTCTGGCCGCTGCTGGTGCTGTGCGCGATCCTCGTACCGCTGGTCCTCGCCCACGCGCGCGGGCTGCGGATGCTGGAGATGGGCGACGATGTGGCGTACGCGCTCGGGGTGCGGGTCGAGCGGGTGCGGCTGGTGCTGATGCTGGCCGCGGTGCTGCTCGTCGCCGGGGCCACCGCCGCCGCCGGACCCGTCGCCTTCGTGGCGCTGACCGCCCCGCAACTCGCCCGCCGGCTCACCCGCTCGCCCGGCCCCAACCTGGTGCCGTCCCTGTGCATGGGCGCCGCCCTGCTGGTCAGCGCCGACTGGGCCTCGCAGCGGCTGTTCGGCTCCGATCAGCTGCCGGTCGGCGTGGTCACCGGTGTCCTCGGCGGCGGCTATCTGCTGTGGCTGCTGGTCACCGAGCGCAAGGCGGGCCGGATATGAGCGGCATCGAGAGGCGGACATGACCGCCATCGAGAGGCGGACATGAGCGCCGCCGAGAACCGGAACTTTTCAGGGAGCACCGTGAACCGCCTGTCCGCCGAGAAGGTCACCCTCGCCTACGACCAGCGCGTCATCGCCGAGCAGCTGTCCGTGGAGATACCCGACAACTCCTTCACGGTGATCGTCGGTCCGAACGCGTGCGGCAAGTCGACGCTGCTGCGGGCGCTGTCGCGGATGCTCAGGCCGAGCCGGGGCCGGGTGCTGCTGGACGGGCAGCTCATCCAGTCGATGCCCGCCAAGAAGGTCGCCCGGACGCTGGGGCTGCTGCCGCAGTCGTCCATCGCGCCGGACGGCATCACGGTCGCCGACCTGGTGGGCCGGGGCCGGTATCCGCACCAGGGCATCCTGCGGCAGTGGTCCACCGAGGACGAGCGGGTGGTGCGGGAGTCCATGACACGGACCGGGGTGGCCGACCTGGCCGAACGGTATGTGGACGAGCTGTCCGGCGGCCAGCGGCAGCGGGTGTGGATCGCCATGGCGCTGGCCCAGCAGACGCCGCTGCTGCTGCTGGACGAGCCGACGACGTATCTCGACATCCAGCACCAGATCGACGTACTCGATCTCTGTGCGGAGCTGCATGAGGAGCAGGGGCGGACGCTGGTGGCCGTGCTGCACGATCTCAATCACGCCGCGCGGTACGCCACGCATCTCATCGCCCTGCGCGACGGTGCGGTGATCGCGGAGGGGGCTCCGAGCGACATCGTGACCGCCGAGCTGGTCGGGCAGGTGTTCGGGTTGCGGTGTCAGGTCATCGACGATCCGGAGACGGGTACGCCGCTGGTGGTGCCGGCGGCGCGGAAGGGGCGGGGGGTGTCCCTGGGGAAGGCGGGGGCGGTGGCCGGGGAGGCTTCCTGAGGGGCTTGCTGCCGGGGACTTCGACCAGGGCTTTCTACAGAGCTTTCCTACAGGAGCTTTCTCAGGTGCAGCAGGTCGCGCAGGCCCGCTGTCAGTTTGATCCGGCCCGAGCCCCAGGCGGGGGCGAAGCCGAGCCGGCCGTCGACCAGGGCGATCAGGTCGTCGCCGGTCATGGCCAGCCGGATCTGGGCCTTCTCGGAAGGGGGGCCCGCCACGGTGTCGCGCACGTCGATCCGGCCGTCCTGCATCCGGCCCACGAAGGTGATGTCCAGGTCGGTGATGTGGCAGCTCACCGAGCGGTCCATAGTGGTGGCCGCGCGGACATCGCCCTCGGCGTGCCCCATCTTGGCCGAGAGCCTGTCGAGTGCGTCGCGGCACTCCTCGATCGTCGCCATCATGATCGACGGTACCGCAGCGCTTCGCGGTAGCGTCGGGGCATGAGCGAGTCAGTGCCGGAGAGGGAGATCCTGACGGAGGAGACCGGGGACGGTTTCGAACCCGCGTACGAGCCCGCTGCCCCCGCGCCCCTGGACGTCCCCCGTACGCCCACCGGTGACGCCGGTGTGGACGCCGGGCTCCAGCGGCTGGCCGATGCCGACCACCTCACCACGGACGGGCATGTGGAGGTGTACGAGGATGTGCACCGGGGGCTGCGTGACGCGCTCACCGCGCTCGACGCCCGCCCGGGACCTCCGGCGCCCCCGACGCCGTACCCCCAGGGCAGGAGCTGAACCGAACGTGGCAGGAGTCGCACGTCGCCGACTGGACGCGGAACTGGTCCGCCGTAAGCTCGCGCGGTCGCGGGAACACGCCGGTCAGCTGATCGCCGCCGGGCGGGTCAGTGTCGGCAGAACCCTCGCGACCAAGCCCGCCACGCAGGTGGAGACGGCGGCGGCGATCGTCGTCGCCGTCGACGACAGCGATCCGGAGTATGTGTCCCGGGGCGGGCACAAGCTCGCCGGCGCGCTGGCGGTCTTCGTGCCCCTGGGGCTGGTCGTCGCGGGGCGGCGGGCGCTGGACGCCGGGGCCTCGACCGGCGGGTTCACCGATGTGCTGCTGCGCGCGGGCGCCGCGCACGTCGTCGCCGTGGATGTGGGATACGGCCAACTCGCGTGGACGCTCCAGAGCGATGAACGCGTCACCGTCAAGGATCGTACGAACGTACGCGAGTTGACGGTCGAGGCGATCGATGGGGAGCCGGTGGATCTGGTCGTGGGGGATCTGTCCTTCATTCCGCTCGGACTGGTGCTGCCCGCCCTGACGCGGTGTGTGACACCGGACGCGGATCTGGTGATGATGGTCAAACCGCAGTTCGAGGTGGGCAGGGAGCGGCTGGGCAGCGGCGGAGTGGTGCGCAGTCCGGAACTGCGCGCCGAGGCGGTGCGCGGTGTCGCCGCGAAGGCGTGGGAGCTGGGCCTCGGGGTGCGGGGAGTGACGGCCAGTCCGCTGCCCGGACCGTCGGGGAATGTCGAATACTTTCTGTGGCTGCGGGCCGGGGCTCCGGAACTGGCCCCGGCCGACGTTGACCGTGCTGTGGCGGAGGGGCCGCGTTGACATCGAACCCTTGTCCTACCGAGACGCCTGATGGTTCTCGTACGGTTTTCCTGCTGGCGCACACCGGGCGGCCCGCGGCCATCCGCAGCGCCGAACTGGTGGTGAAAGGGCTGCTGCGCTCCGGGATCGGGGTGCGGGTGCTGGAGCATGAGGCGCGGGATCTGCCGCTGCCCCCAGAGGTAGGGCTGGTCAAGGAGGCGACTCCGCAGTGCCTCGACGGGTGCGAGCTGCTGATCGTGCTCGGGGGTGACGGGACGCTGCTGCGGGGCGCGGAGTTCGCGCGGGCGTCCGGGGTGCCGATGCTCGGCGTCAACCTCGGGCGGGTCGGGTTTCTCGCCGAGGCCGAGCGGGACGACCTCGACAAGGTGGTCGACCGGGTGGTGACCAAGGAGTACGAGGTCGAGGAGCGGATGACCGTCGATGTCGTCGTGCACAGCAACGGGGACATCGTGCACACCGACTGGGCGCTGAACGAGGCGGCGGTGCAGAAGGCTACCGCCGAGAAGTTGCTTGAGGTCGTGCTGGAGATCGACGGGCGGCCGGTGACGGGGTTCGGGTGTGACGGGATCGTGCTGTCCACGCCGACCGGGTCGACCGCGTATGCCTTCTCGGCCGGGGGGCCTGTGGTGTGGCCCGAGGTGGAGGCGTTGCTGATGGTGCCGATCAGTGCGCATGCGCTGTTCGCGAAGCCGTTGGTGACCTCGCCGGATTCGGTGCTGGCCGTGGAGGTGCTGCCGCATATCCCGCCGGGGGTGCTGTGGTGTGACGGGCGGCGGACGGTGGAGTTGCCGGCGGGGGCCCGGGTGGAGGTGCGGCGGGGGGCGGTGCCGGTGCGGTTGGCTCGGTTGCATCATGCGTCGTTCACCGACCGGCTGGTGGCGAAGTTCGCGTTGCCGGTTTCTGGGTGGCGAGGTGCTCCGCACTAGGGCTCCGCCCTTCTGGGGGGTGTCTGGGGGGTGGGGATGAGGGTTCCCGGCATTTCTGTGCGCCATCCGGGAGGGTGGGTTCTGGGGGGTGTGCGGGTGCGGGTGGGGTGTGGTTTGTTGCGCAGTTCCCCGCGCCCCTGAGGGGCGCTGTCCGGGAGGGTGAGTTGTGGGGGGTGTGCGGGTGCGGGTCGGGTGTGGTTTGTTGCGCAGTTCCCCGCGCCCCCAAGGGGCGCTGTCCGGGAGGG
>NZ_JBHTZD010000044.1:0-24931 GCF_042790455.1 Streptomyces sp. NPDC056734 | reverse complement strand
GGGTGTGGTTTGTTGCGCAGTTCCCCGCGCCCCCAAGGGGCGCTGTCCGGGAGGGTGGATTCCCGGGGGTGTGCGGGTGCGGGTGGGGTGTGGCTGGTCGCGCAGTTCCCCGCGCCCCTTGCGGCGTGTCCGCCCCGGCGTCACGGGGGTGGGCGGTCGCATGTGGGTGGTGGGACCTCGTAAGGTCGTGTCCGTGTTGGAGGAGATGCGGATACGGTCGCTCGGAGTCATCGACGACGCCGTGGTCGAGCTGTCGCCGGGGTTCACGGCCGTCACCGGGGAGACCGGTGCGGGCAAGACCATGGTGGTCACCAGCCTCGGACTGCTGCTCGGTGGCCGGGCGGATCCGGCGCTCGTGCGGATCGGGGCCGGGAAAGCGGTCGTGGAGGGGCGGATCACGCTCCCCGTGGCCTCGTCGGCCGCGCTGCGGGCCGAGGAGGCCGGGGCCGAACTGGACGACGGGGCGCTGCTGATCAGCCGTACCGTTTCCGCCGAAGGGCGGTCCCGGGCGCACATGGGCGGGCGGTCCGTGCCGGTGGGGGTGCTCGCCGAGCTGGCCGATGAACTGGTCGCGGTGCATGGGCAGACCGATCAGCAGGGGCTGCTGAAGCAGTCACGGCAGCGGCAGGCGCTGGACCGGTACGCCGGGGACGCCGTCGCCGTACCCATGGCGAAGTACGCCGGGGCCTACCGGCGGTTGCGGGCCGTCGTCGTCGAGCTGGCGGAGATCACCACCCGGGCGCGCGAGCGGGCGCAGGAGGCCGATCTGCTGCGCTACGGGCTCGACGAGATCGCCGGGGTCGAGCCGCGCGCGGGCGAGGACGTGGAGCTGGCCGAGGAGGCCGAGCGGCTCGGACACGCCGAGGCGCTGGCGTCCGCCGCGACCCTCGCGCACGCCGCGCTCGCCGGGAACCCCGAGGACCCCGAGGGGGTCGACGCCTCGACGCTGGTCGGCGGGGCGCACCGGGCACTGGAGGCCGTACGGTCGCACGACCCCGCTCTCGCGGCGCTGGCCGGGCGGATCGGGGAGATCGGGATCCTGCTGGCCGATGTGGCGGGGGAACTCGCCGGGTACGCCGACGATCTCGACGCCGATCCGCGGCGGCTCGCGGCGGTGGAGGAGCGGCGGGCCGCGCTGAACGGGCTGACCCGCAAGTACGGGCACGACATCGCCGCCGTGCTGGCGTGGGCCGAGACCTCGGCCGCGCGGCTGACGGAGCTGGACGGCGACGACTCGCGCGTCGATGAGCTGACCGCCGAGCGGGACGCGCTCCGGGGCGAGCTGGGCGGGCTGGCGCAGGCGCTGAGCGACGCGCGCGGTGAGGCCGCACAGCGGTTCGCCGCGGCGGTCACCGCCGAACTGGCCTCCCTCGCGATGCCGCACGCGCGCGTCTCCTTCGACCTGCGGCAGACCGAGGACGCGGACGGGGTCGAGGTCGGCGGCCGGATCGTCGGCTACGGGCCGTCGGGCGTGGACGAGGTGGAACTGCTGCTCGCCCCGCACCCCGGGGCCCCGGCCCGGCCCATCGCCAAGGGGGCGTCCGGGGGTGAGCTGTCCCGGGTGATGCTCGCCGTCGAGGTGGTGTTCGCGGGGACGGATCCGGTGCCGACGTATCTCTTCGACGAGGTGGACGCCGGGGTCGGCGGCAAGGCGGCGGTGGAGATCGGGCGGCGGCTGGCCCGGCTGGCCAAGTCCGCCCAGGTGGTGGTCGTGACGCATCTGCCGCAGGTCGCCGCGTTCGCCGACCGGCAGTTGCTGGTGGAGAAGACCGACGACGGGTCCGTCACGCGGTCCGGGGTGAAGGTCCTGGAGGGCGAGGAGCGGATCCGGGAGCTGTCGCGGATGCTGGCGGGCCAGGAGGACTCGCAGACGGCTCGGGCACATGCGGAGGAGTTGCTGGAGGCGGCTCGGGCGGAGGTTTAGGGGCGTCGTTGTGTGGGGCGGGGCGGGGCGCGTCTGTGGGTTTGGGTGAGTGGGTGGGGGGCGGGGGCGCGTCGGTGGGTTTTGGGGCGTGGGCGCTCGGGGCGCGCGCCCTGTGGGGTTGGGGTGGGCGCCGGGGCGTGTGCCTCGGTTGGGTTGGGGTGGGGGCGCTGGGCTGGTGCCTGTGGGTTTTGGGCGGGTGCCGGGGCGGGTGCCGGTTGAGTTGGAGGCGGGGGCTGGGCGTGCCCTTGTGGACTTGGGTGGGCGCCCGCGTGCGTGAAGTTCGGGGTGGGGCGCTGGGTGCGTGCCCGTGGACCTTGGGCGGGCGCCGGGGCGTGTGCCGGGTGCTTGTGGGTGGGGGCCGGGGTGCGTGGCCATGGACTTTGGGCCGCTCTTTGTCTCCTTGGCCGGTGCTTCGGGTCGGCCCTCGGCGCGGCTGTTCGTCCTGGCGGATCGGCCATTCGGGTCGTGCCCGGCCAATTCGGCCGCGCTGCCCGCGACACATGAGCCGGTTTGCCCGCTCACTCGTGTGAGTGGATTTTCGGCCTCCGCTGTGACGGGTCATGACCTCGTGCGTTGCGGGAACGGGCGTGCGTGCTGGCATTCTTGGGTGGGTGCAGGGAGGGGGCCGTGCGGTGCACCGTCCGCGCCCGATCCTTCTGTACGTTTCTTCGTGACCGTTCGATGCCGAACCAGGAGCCCCGGCCACGTGACCCCCGTGAGCAGCCACCCGCACGGCCAGTCGACGCTGCGCACCGTGCAGGTGCTGGGCGGCGGCAACGCCGCGAGCAGCGCGCATGTGCGCTCGCTGGCCGCGGGGCTCGTCGCGCGGGGCGTACGGGTCACGGTGTGCGCCCCCGTCGAGGCCGAGCGCGCCTACGACTTCACCGGGGCCGGCGCCGACCATGCCCAGGTGCCGCGCGGCAGCGACCCGTCCTCCGTCGCGGCGCTCCGGGCCGCCTGCGCGGACGCCGACCTCGTGCACGCGCACGGGCTGCACGCCTCCTTCCGGGCCGCCCTGGCGCTCAGCGGGCGGCACATTCCGCTCGTCGTCACCTGGCACGGCCGTACACACGCCGAAGGGGCGCGGGCCCGGCTGCTGCGGATGCTGGAGCGCCGGGTGGTCAGGGCCGCGGCCGTGGTGCTGGGGACCTCCTCCGACCTGGTCGACCGGGCCCGCAGGCGTGGGGCGCGGGACGCCCGGCTGGCGCCCGCCGCGCTGCCGGGGGTGCGTTCGGCGCCGTGGGACGAGTCCGACCGGGCCAAGCTGCGGGCCGAACTCGGGGCCATCGGGCGTCCGTTGCTGCTGGCTGTCGGCCCGCTCGAACGGCATCGGGGCTACGACGTGCTGCTGGACGCCGCGCGGATGTGGCGGCTCCTCGACGCCGTGCCGTTCGTCGCCGTCGCCGGGGATGGCGAGCTTCGGGCCACGCTCCAGCAGCGGATCGAGGCGGAGGAACTGCCCGTTCGGCTGCTCGGGCGGCGGGACGATGTCCCGGAGCTGCTGTCCGCGGCCGACCTGGTGCTGCTGCCGAGCCGGTGGGAGTCGCGGTCGGTGCTCGCGCAGGAGGCGCTGCACGCGCGCGTGCCGCTCGTCGCCTCCGCCGTCGGGGGGATCCCGGACCTGGTGGGGGACGCCGCCGAACTCGTGCCGTACGGGGACGCGGAGGCGCTCGCCGCGGCTGTCGTACGGCTGCTCGACGATCCCGGGCGCCGGGAGGAGCTGCGGCGGGGCGGGGAGCGGCAGGCGGCGACCTGGCCGACGGAGGACGAGACGGTGGCGCAGGTGCTGTCCGTGTACGACGAGCTGACCCAGCCTCGGCCCATGATCTGAGGGGCCGGGGGCCGGGGGCCGGGGGCCGGGGGCCAGGGGTGAGGGCCTGGCGTGAGGGCCTGGCGTGAGGGCCTGGGGCCCGGAGTCCGGGCCTGAGGTCACGGTCTGGGGCCCGGGGTCAGTGTCTGGGGCCTGGGGGCAGGGGTCACGCTCTGGGCCGGGGGGGCAGGGTCTGGGGTCTGAGGGCTGGCCCATGGTCAGGGGGCCTGGGGGCAGGGGCCGGGACTTGGGGTGAGGGGTCACGGTCAGGTGGGCAGGGTCAGAGCCCGGGGGTCAGTGTCTGGGACCTGGGGGCAGGTGTCGCGGTCTGGGCCGTGGGATCGGGGCCTGGCGTCTGGGGGCCGGCCCATGGTCAGGGGGACCGGGGCCTGGGGCCGGGACTTGGGGTGAGGGGCCCTGGGGTCAGGGGTCACGGTCAGGTGGGCAGGGGTCGGGGCCTGTGTCTGGGGGCCGGCCTATGGTCAGGGGCTCTGGGGCCTGGGGCGGGACTTGGGGCGAGGGGCCCTGGGGGGCTGGGGATCTCACGGTCAGGTGGGCAGGGTCAAGGCCCGGGGGTCACCGTCAGGTGGGCAGCGTCAGGGCCGGGGGGTCAGGATCCGGGGCCTGGAGTCAGGGGTCACGGTCTGGGACCTCGGGTCAGGGCCTGGGCCCTGGGTCTGGGGCCAGGGCTCAGGGAGTCGGCCCATGGGCAGGGGCATGGGCAGGGGCATGGGTAGGGGTAGGGGTAGGGGTAGGGGGCCGGGCGTCAGGGTTCCGTCGGTGGGCGTTGTGGTCGGGCTTGGCTCAGCGGATGCGCCCCCGTTCAGCCGACGTGGCGTCTCGCTCTCAGGGCCAGGCTCAGGGTGAGGACCGTCTGGGGGTCGTCCAGGTCGGTGCCGAGGAGTTCGCCGATGCGGGCCAGCCGGTTGTACAGGGTCTGGCGGTTCAGGTGCAGCTCGCGGGCGGTCTCCGCCTTGCGGCCCGCGTGCGCGAGGTAGGTCTCCAGGGTGGGCAGCAGGGGCGGCTTGGAGCGGCGGTCGTGGTCGCGGATCGGGCCGATGGCACGTTCCACGAACGCCGCGAGGTCGGGATGGTCGCGCAGCCGCCACAGCAGCAGGTCGATGTCCAGGCGGCGGGCGTCGTACCAGGGGCGGTCGGCCAGGCCATGGGCCGCGGTCGCCGTCTCCGCCGCGTGCCGCAGGCCCGCCGACGCCGCCGCCCAGCCGCCCGGCACGCCGACCACCACCACCGGGGGACGGGCCCCGGGCCGCTGCATGCCGGCCCGCTCCACGCCCGCCCGCAGCGCCGTCGCCACCCGGTCGGCCACCGCCGCGCGCTCCGACTCCGCGCGCAGGCCCAGCAGCAGCGGCACCCGGCCCTCCACCGGGCGTACACCCAGCAGCACCGGCACCCCGACCGAGGACAGTTCCTCGGCGACCGCGCGGGCCAGCAGGGCCCAGCCGCCGCCCTGGGCGATGGGGTCGCCCAGGCGCATGACGACCGGCAGCAGCGGGCCGGCGCCGGGCTTGAAGCCGAGGACGCGGGCCTGCGCCGGGGCGTCCTCGGCGGTGATCCGGCCCTCGGCGAGGTCGGTGAGGAAGTCACCGCGTCCGCGCGCGGCCAGCTCCTCGTCCTGGCGGGCCTGCATCAGCACGACGGCGAGTATCTCGGCCGCCCGCTCGACGGCGATCCGGTGCACCGGCGTGAGCGGCCCGCGTACCGGCAGGAGGACCAGGCGGGCCCGGACCGAGCCGGTCCCGGAGCCGCTTCCCGGGCCGCCGCCGGGTACGTCGACCAGGACCGAGCCCGCGGGCGGCGGGGCGTCCTTGTGCTGGCCGCGCAGGCCCTCCCACACCTGGAGCGGCTCGGCGCCGCCGGGGCTGGATCCGGCCGCGTACAGGAGCAGGCCCTCGGGGGTCTCCAGGAAGACGGGGTTGCCGCTGAAGTCGGCCAGGATGGCCAGCACCTGGGGGATGCCGCCGCCGCCGAGGAGCGCCTCCGTGCAGCGGCGGACCACTTCCTCCGCGCGCTGGAGCAGGGCGTAGTGCCCGTTGACGATCTCGGTGTGGATCTCCTCGGTGACGGTCACGAAGGCCACCTCGCGGTGCAGCTGGACCAGCGGCAGCCCGGCCGTGCGGGCCGTCTCCACAAGGGTGGCCGGGAGCCGGGTGAAGCGCGGGCCCAGTTCGACGACCAGGGCGGCGATACCGCGCTCGGCGAGGGTGCGGACGAACGCGCGCTGTTCGGCGGGGCGGGTGCCGAGGCCGTACCCCGTGGTCAGCAGGAGTTCGCCGCCCTTGAGCAGGGAGGCGATGTTCGGTACCTCGCCCGTGTGCACCCAGCGCACGGTCCGCTGCAATCGGTCCGCGCCGGCGAGCACCTCGGGGAGTCCGCCGCGCAGCCCGGGCAGCTCCAGTGCCCGCTGCACGGTGATCCCGGCGCCGTTGCTGTCGAATCGATGGTCCGTGCGGCTGTCCATGAAACGGACGCTACCTGCGCGGACAGGGTGGTGACAGCCGGGGGTCAGGGGGGCGATGCGGAGGCGGGTGCGCCGCCCGGCCCAGCGAGCCGGGCGGCGCCCACGTCAGCTTTCTCACACCGCCGTGTCAGCCCCCGTACGCCCCCGACGCCGTGAGCCTGAGGGCCGTGTCGATCAGGGGGACGTGGCTGAAGGCCTGGGGGAAGTTGCCGACCTGGCGTTGGTTGACGGGGTCCCATTCCTCGGCGAGGAGGCCCAGGTCGTTGCGGAGGGCGAGGAGCTTCTCGAAGAGTTTGCGGGCCTCGTCGACGCGGCCGATCATGGCGAGGTCGTCGGCCATCCAGAAGGAGCAGGCCAGGAAGGCGCCCTCGTCGCCCGGCAGGCCGTCGACGCCCGCCGCCTCGCCCTCCGTCGGGTAGCGCAGGATGAAGCCGTCGGGGGTGGACAGCTCGCGCTGGATCGCCTCGATGGTGCCGATCACCCGCTTGTCGTCGGGCGGCAGGAAGCCCATCTGCGGGATCAGCAGGAGGGACGCGTCGAGTTCCTTGCTGCCGTAGGACTGGGTGAAGGTGTTGCGCTCCTTGTCGTAACCCTTCTCACAGACATCGCGGTGGATGTCGTCGCGCAGATCGCGCCAGCGGTCCAGGGGGCCGTCGGCGTCGCCGGACTCGATGAGCTTGATGGTGCGGTCGACGGCGACCCAGGCCATGACCTTGGAGTGGACGAAGTGCCGGCGGGGGCCGCGGACCTCCCAGATGCCCTCGTCCGGCTCGTTCCAGTGGCCCTCCAGGTAGTGGATGAGCTTCAGCTGGAGCAGGGACGCGTAGTCGTTGCGGGCCAGGCCGGTCATGTGGCCGAGGTGGAGGGCCTCGGTGACCTCGCCGTAGACATCGAGCTGGAGCTGGTGCGCCGCGCCGTTGCCGACCCGGACCGGGGCGGAGTTCTCGTAGCCGGGCAGCCAGTCCAGCTCGGCCTCGCCCAGTTCGCGCTCGCCGGCGATGCCGTACATGATCTGGAGGTTCTCCGGGTCGCCGGCCACGGCGCGCAGCAGCCATTCGCGCCAGGCGCGGGCCTCCTCGCGGTAGCCGGTGCGCAGCAGCGAGGACAGGGTGATCGCCGCGTCCCGCAGCCAGGTGTAGCGGTAGTCCCAGTTGCGGACCCCGCCGATCTCCTCCGGGAGGGAGGTGGTCGGCGCGGCGACGATGCCGCCGGTCGGGGCGTAGGTGAGGGCCTTGAGCGTGATCAGGGAGCGGACGACCGCCTCACGGTAGGGGCCGTGGTACGTACAGTGCTCGACCCACTCGCGCCAGAAGTCCTCCGTCGCCTCCAGGGACTGCTCCGGCTCCGGCAGCGCGGGCGGCTGCTTGTGTGAGGGCTCCCAGGAGATCGTGAACGCGATCCGCTCGCCCGGGGAGACCGTGAAGTCGGAGTACGTGGTCAGCGCCTTGCCGTAGGTCTGCGCGGAGGTGTCGAACCACACGGAGTCCGGTCCGGCGACGGCGACCGTGCGGCCGTCGTGCTTGTGGACCCAGGGGACGAGGCGGCCGTAGGAGAACCGCATCCGCAGGGTGGAGCGCATCGGGACGCGGCCCGTGACGCCTTCCACGATGCGGATGAGCTGGGGGGCACCGTCGCGGGGGGGCATGAAATCGGTCACCCTGACCGTGCCGCGCGGGGTGTCCCACTCGGACTCCAGGATCAGTGAGTCCCCGCGGTAGCCGCGCCGGTTCGCCGTGGGCGGGGGGCTGTCCGGGGCGTGGGCCGGGCCGATCCGCCAGAAGCCGTGGTCCTCGGTGCCCAGCAGCCCGGCGAAGATGGCATGCGAGTCGAAGCGGGGCAGGCACAGCCAGTCCACCGTGCCGTCCCGGCAGACCAGTGCGGCGGTCTGCATGTCTCCGATGAGTGCGTAATCTTCGATGCGCCCGGCCACGTGCAACTCCAGTCGAACGGCCACGTCACCCCATGAAGGGGCTGTCGCTAGTGCGGTCAAGGGGGGGTATGTATGGGGGGTGTGTAGGGGGGTGCGTCAGGGGTATGTCATGCGTCGTTGAGCAATGAAGCAAAACAGCCGATCGGCTCTGGTGGCAAAACGGCAGTCTGTGCTCAACGAACTGACGAGCCCTCGTTGTTCCGGTGGGATACGGGCGGGGGTGTGCCGTCTTTTCCGGCGGACTCGGCAGCGAGTGTCCGAGCAGGATACGACGCACGTAGATGATCTGCGCGCCGCTCCGGGCAACCTGGGTGCGCTGATCGGGTGAGCGGTCGGTGAGAAGTGCGTAAGGAGTGCGCGTCCGTGTCGGTGTGTACGCGGAGCGTGGCCGGGCAGCACCGTCCCGAGGCGCTGTTACCCTGGTAGCCCGTGGACCGGTGGGCGTAGAACCCCCGAACCGCAGCGACGGCGCCCCCGGAGAACCGCACGTCATCCCGGCAGGATTCCTGCGGGGCCTCGTACGGAATCCGGTACGGCAGCGCCACCGCACCCCCAGACCGCGACCACGGGAGCCCCGTCTTGGCCATGCCGCCGAAAACCACGACGACCAAGCACATCTTCGTCACCGGGGGTGTCGCCTCCTCGCTCGGCAAGGGCCTGACGGCCTCCAGCCTGGGCATGCTGCTCAAGGCCCGGGGCCTGCGCGTCGTGATGCAGAAGCTCGACCCGTACATCAATGTCGACCCCGGCACGATGAACCCCTTCCAGCACGGTGAGGTGTTCGTCACCAACGACGGCGCCGAGACCGATCTGGACATCGGCCACTACGAGCGCTTCCTGGACCGCGATCTGGACGGCTCCGCCAATGTCACCACCGGGCAGGTCTACTCGACGGTGATCGCCAAGGAGCGGCGCGGCGAGTACCTGGGCGACACCGTGCAGGTCATCCCGCACATCACCAACGAGATCAAGAACCGCATCCGGCGGATGGCCGCCGACGACGTGGACGTGGTGATCACCGAGGTCGGCGGGACCGTCGGCGACATCGAGTCGCTGCCGTTCCTGGAGACCGTCCGCCAGGTCCGTCACGAGGTCGGCCGGGACAACGTCTTCGTGGTGCACATCTCCCTGCTGCCGTACATCGGCCCCTCCGGGGAGCTGAAGACCAAGCCGACCCAGCACTCGGTCGCGGCCCTGCGCAACATCGGTGTCCAGCCGGACGCGATCGTGCTGCGCTGCGACCGCGAGGTGCCCGCCGCCATCAAGCGGAAGATCTCCCTGATGTGCGACGTGGACGAGGCCGCCGTGGTGGCCTGTCCGGACGCGTCGTCGATCTACGACATCCCCAAGGTCCTGCACTCCGAGGGCCTGGACGCCTACGCCGTCCGCCGCCTGGACCTGCCGTTCCGCGATGTGGACTGGACGACCTGGGACGACCTGCTGGACCGGGTGCACAGCCCGCGTCATGAGATCAGCCTCGCCCTGGTCGGCAAGTACATCGATCTGCCCGACGCCTATCTCTCGGTCACCGAGGCGCTGCGCGCGGGCGGCTTCGCCAACAAGACCCGTGTGAAGATCAAGTGGGTCACCTCCGACGACTGCAAGACCCCGGCCGGCGCCGCCGAGCAGCTCGCCGACGTGGACGCCATCTGCATCCCCGGCGGCTTCGGCGACCGGGGGGTGTCCGGCAAGGTCGGCGCCATCCGCTACGCCCGTGAGCACCGGATCCCGCTGCTGGGGCTGTGCCTGGGTCTCCAGTGCATCGTGATCGACGCGGCCCGCAATCTGGCCGGGATCACCGACGCCAACTCCACCGAGTTCGACCCCGCCACCGCCCACCCGGTCATCTCCACCATGGCCGAGCAGCTCGACATCGTCGCCGGTGAGGGCGACATGGGCGGCACCATGCGGCTCGGCATGTACCCGGCCAAGCTGGCCGAGGGCTCGATCGTGCGCGAGGTGTACGACGGCAAGGAGTACGTGGAGGAGCGGCACCGGCACCGCTACGAGGTGAACAACGCGTACCGCGCGGAGCTGGAGAAGAAGGCCGGCATCCTGTTCTCGGGCACGTCGCCCGACAACAAGCTGGTCGAGTACGTCGAGTACCCGCGTGATGTGCACCCCTACCTGGTCGCCACCCAGGCCCACCCCGAGCTGCGGTCCCGTCCGACGCGCCCGCATCCGCTGTTCGCGGGGCTGGTGAAGGCGGCGGTGGAGCGCAAGGTGGCCGCCGGGGGCGGTACGGGGGATTCCGCGGCGAGTTCTGGCTGAGACACCGGTTGTACGGTGGCCGGGGTGCGTTCCTTCTGCTGAGGGGGGCACCCCGGTTTTTTTCTGTCGCGCGTGGGAGGACAGGGCATGACGATCAAGGACAGTCCCGAGGAATGGGAGGTCCGGGCCACCGCGACTCCCTTCGTGGGCAAGAAGACCTCCGTGCGCACGGACGAGGTGGTCATGCCCGACGGGACCGTCGTCGGGCGTGACTACCAGGTGCATCCCGGGTCGGTGGCCGTGCTGCCGCTGGACGATCAGGACCGGGTGCTGGTGCTGCGCCAGTACCGGCATCCGGTGCGGCAGAAGCTGTGGGAGATCCCGGCGGGGCTGCTCGATGTGCCCGGGGAGAATCCGCTGCATGCCGCTCAGCGTGAGCTGTACGAGGAGGCTCATGTGAAGGCGGAGGACTGGCGGGTGCTGACCGATGTCTACCCCACGCCCGGGGGGTGTGACGAGGCGGTACGGATCTTTCTCGCTCGGGGGCTGTCGGAGGTGGAGGGGCGGCGGTTCGAGGCGGAGCACGAGGAGCTGGATCTGGAGCTGGCGCGGGTGCCGGTGGCGGAGTTGGTGCGGGGGGTGCTGGCGGGGGAGCTGCACAACAACTGTCTGGTGGTGGGGGTGCTGGCGTTGGTGGCGGCGCGGGGTGGGGCGGGGGTGGAGGCGTTGCGCTCCGCGGGGGTGGGGTGGCCTGCGAGGCCGTTCTCGGCGTGATGGTGTGACGGCGTGACGGTGTGACGTCGGGGGAGGGGCGGTGCGGTTGTCGTTTGGCTGTCGGTAGTCGTGGGCTGGTCGCGCAGTTCCCCGCACCCCTGAGGGCGTCCGGTTGCCGGGGTGGGCGGGGTGCGCCGCGTCTCTGAGGGTGTCCGGTTGCCGGGGTGGGCGGGGTGCGCCGCGTCCCTGAGGGCGTCCGGTTGGCGGGGTGTCGGCGTCGGGTTGGTGTTGGTGTGAACATCGGCTGATCCGATTGGGGGACCTGTCCGCCGCGCTCCGCGGGGTTCGTTGCAGAGGGTGAACTAGGCTCGTCGCGACCAGCCAGAGACAGGCGCAGGTGCCCCGACCGGAGGGCCGGCGGGCGGTGGGACGGGAGTGTGGCCCGTGACGGATCAGGCGGTGGACACGGACGGCGTGCAGCTGTCGGGACACTCGTCGCAGGACTGCGGATTCCTGGGCCGGACACGGGAGTTGAAGGAGCTGCGCGCCGATATCGAGCGCGCCGGGCTGGACACTCTCGCCGGGAAGAAGGCGCCCTGCGCGCGGGTGCTGCTGATCGCCGGGAAACCGGGGTCGGGGCGGACCGCGCTCGCGGAGGAGCTGGTGACGCAGATCGCCGACCGCTATCCGGACGGCATCCTGCGGGTCCGGCTCGCCGAGCCCGACGGGACCCCCGTGCCGGTCGGGCAGGCCGCGCGGGAACTCCTCGGTGAGCTGGAGCTGCCGACGCCGCCGGGGGCCGCCGAGGACGAGCTGACCGGCGAGTTCCGGGCGGCGCTGACCGGCCGCCGGGCGGTGCTGCTGCTGGACGACGCCGCCGACGCCGAGCAGGTCGACGCGCTGCTGCCGGACACCCCGGAGTGCCTCGTGGTCGCCGTGTCGCGCGGCCCGCTCACCGGCATCTCCGACGTCCGGCCCTGCACACTGGGCGGCCTGGACACCAAGTCCGCGGTGGAGCTGCTGTCCCGGCACACCGGGTCGGTCCGGATCACCGTCGATCCGCGCGCCGCCGAAGCGCTGGTCGAGGCGTGCCAGGCGCAGCCCGCCGCGCTGATGCTGGCCGGCGGCTGGCTGGCCGCCCGGCCGAAGGCCGCCGTCGCCGACCTCGCCAAGCAACTGCACGCCGAGGGCGACGAGGGCACCGCGCTCGGCCGGGTCTTCGGGCTGGTGCACACCGCGCTGCCCGCCGCGGCCGCCCGGATACTGCGCCTGCTCTCCCTCGCCCCGGCCGGACTGGCCGACCCGCACACCGCCTCCGCGCTGGCCGGCTGCTCGGTCGGCGCCGCCCGCTCCACGCTGGACGACTTCGTCTCCTTCGGCCTGCTGCACCGCAGGCCCGGCCCGCTGCCGCAGTACGAGGTGCCGGGCGCCCTGCACCCGCTGCTGGCCGCCCTCACCGAGACCCACGACAAGCCCGCCGAGCTACAGCTGGCCCGCGCCCGGATGCTGGAGCGGACCGTACGGCTGCTCCAGTCCTGCCGGGCGATCACCGAGACCGACAACCCGGAGGCCCGCGAGAAGCTCCAGGACATGCCCCGCGCCCTGCGCTTCCCCACCCCCCGGGCCGCCGCCGACTGGCTGAACGTCCGCCGCCCCGCCCTGCTGGCCGCCGCCCGCCTCGCCGTGGCCGACGGCGAGCTGGACACCCTGGCCCGGCGGCTGATGTCCCAGCTGGTCCGGGCCATGGTGGCGCACGTGGGCACCCATGCCGCCGCACCCGATCTGTACGGCGTCCACCGCCTCGTCCTCGATGTCGCCGAGCGCCGCGACCTGCCCCGCGAGCGGGCGGCGGCGCTGCTGAACCTGGGCGATCTGGACGCCCGTACCGGCCGTACGACCGAGGCGCTGGTGCGCTACCGGGCCGCGCTGGACGCCGGACGGGAGGCGAACGACCCGTACGCGACCGGCCGCGCGATGGAATCCGTAGGCGGCGCGCACCAGGAGCTGGGGGACTACGAGCGGGCGGCCGACTGGTTCGGCCGGGCGCTGGCCGAGCGGCTGGCCCGCGGCGAGCGCGCCGACGTGGCCCGGCTGTACGGCCGCATCGCCACCGCCCACACCTACGCGGGCCGCTACGGCGAGGCCCAGCGCGGCTGGCGGGCGGCGCTCGCCGGATATCGCAAGCTCGACGATGTGGCGGCGTACGCGCGGGCGTTGAGCGAGCTGGCGCGGGTCCAGGAGTACGCGGGACGGCCCGAGGAGTCGCTGCGCACCTGCCAGGAGGCGGTGGAGTGGGCCCGCCGCGCCGAGGACACCCGGCTCCAGGCCGCACTGCATCTGCGGCTCGCCGACACCCTGGAGCATCTCGGCGACAGCACGGCCGCCGGGCTGCACCGCGGTGCGGCCGAGCGCATGCTGGGAGAGGAGTGCCAGGAGGGCGATCCAGGGGAATTCCTCGCGGAACACGGGGCTAACGCCTGCGAAATCCGTAGTACACCCGCGAAAGATTGAAGCAATGAAAGGCTAGACACCGGGAATACCTTCATTAGACTGGCTCTACCGCACGTTCTCCTGCGGTGTCTCCCGGTGTGCCCTGGCGCGGCCGGGTATGTCGTGTAAATACCCTCTGAGCCAAGGACCGTGATCGACGTGAAGGTCGGCATCCCCCGCGAGGTCAAGAACAACGAGTTCCGGGTGGCCATCACCCCCGCCGGCGTGCACGAGCTGGTGCGCGGCGGCCACCAGGTCGTCATCGAGCGAGGGGCCGGCACCGGCTCCTCGATCACGGACCAGGAGTACGTCGCCGCCGGGGCGCGGATCCTGGAGACCGCCGACGAGGTGTGGGCCACCGCCGACCTGCTGCTCAAGGTCAAGGAGCCGATCGCCGAGGAGTACCACCGGCTGCGCAAGGACCAGATCCTCTTCACCTATCTGCACCTGGCCGCCTCCAAGGAGTGCACGGACGCCCTCATCGAGTCCGGCACCACCGCCATCGCCTACGAGACGGTCGAGCTGCCCGGCCGCGGGCTGCCGCTGCTCGCCCCGATGTCCGAGGTCGCGGGCCGGCTGGCCCCGCAGGTCGGCGCCTACCACCTGATGCGCCCGGCCGGCGGCCGGGGTGTGCTGCCGGGCGGCGTGCCGGGGGTGACCCCGGCCAAGGCCGTCGTCATCGGCGGCGGGGTCTCCGGCTGGAACGCCACCCAGATCGCCGTCGGCATGGGCTTCGAGGTGACCCTGCTGGACCGGGACATCAACAAGCTGCGCGAGGCCGACAAGATCTTCGGCACCAAGGTGAAGGCGATCGCGTCGAACGCCTTCGAACTGGAGAAGGCCGTCCTGGAGGCGGACCTCGTCATCGGCGCGGTGCTCATCCCGGGAGCCAAGGCCCCGAAGCTGGTCACCAACGAGCTGGTGTCCCGGATGAAGCCCGGGAGTGTCCTTGTCGACATCGCGATCGACCAGGGCGGCTGCTTCGAGGACTCCCACCCCACCACGCACGCCGAGCCGACCTTCCCGGTGCACAACTCGGTCTTCTACTGCGTCGCCAACATGCCCGGCGCGGTGCCCAGCACCTCCACCAACGCGCTCACCAACGCGACCCTCCCGTACATCGTCTCGGTCGCCGGCAACGGCTGGGTCGAGGCGCTGCGCCGGGACCCCGCGCTGGCCAAGGGCCTCAACACCCATGACGGCAAGGTCGTGTACAAGGAGGTCGCCGAGGCGCACGGGCTGGAGCACATCGCCCTGGAGACCCTGCTCGGCTGACCGCCGGACGGCTCAATTCCGCTTGTTGTGCGCGCCACTCCCGGGCGTCCGACGCGCCCTGTCATGCCGCGACCTGCCGTGGGACACCCGTCGTCCGGCCGCCCTACGGCGAATTCAAGTCATCATCCGGCAAAAGGCGATTCGTCAACACGGTTCGTCAACGCCACACACCCGGCCGGACCTTGCCCGTCAAGGTCCGGCCGGGTGTGTGTATGGTCACTTTGCCGCACTCGGTCAACTCGCCTCGAACGTAACCCTTGACCCGACCTTGAACCGATTCGCACCCCCGGGAAACCCACCGTGCGACGGTCGTACGCCCTTGACAGCGGGATGTTTCATTGCCGACACATCCTGCCGGGTCCGGCGGATTGTGTTGCTGCGGACGCCCGACACGCCATAGAGTCGCCAACCGTCGGCATGGTGCCACGCCGACCTGTCTAGAAGTTTCCTGGTCACCAAGGAGGTAAGACGACTTGTGAATGAGTCGACATTTTCTCCCGGGGGTGGTCAACCAGGAAGCCCTGCGCGGGGTCAGGCTCCCGCGGGGTTCGAGGCTGTCGGCTCCGTAGCGGTGCGCACCTTCGCGGCCCACCGGAGTCACCTCACGCCTGGGGTGACGCAGCCAGCACACCAGAGCATGGATGGCCATCACGTGAACGCCATGACCGGCGACGGAAGTGGCGTGCCCCACAACCACTTCGCCGACTACGACGAATTGCAGCAGGGGCACTTCTACGACCCTGACGCCGAGTACGAGCCCGACCCCGAGTACGCGGCCACGCTCGCGCCCGACGCCGCCCGTCAGCGCCGTGAGCGGGTCGGCCCGACCGGGCGCCCGCTGCCGTACTTCCCGATCCCGGGCCCGCTGACGGACCACGGGCCCGCGAAGATCATCGCGATGTGCAACCAGAAGGGCGGCGTCGGCAAGACCACGTCGACCATCAACCTGGGTGCCGCGCTCGCGGAGTACGGACGCCGGGTGCTGCTCGTGGACTTCGACCCGCAGGGCGCGCTGTCCGTCGGTCTTGGCGTCAACCCGATGGAACTCGACCTGACGGTCTACAACCTGCTCATGGAGCGGGGCATGTCCGCCGACGAGGTCCTGCTGAAGACCGCGGTCCCCAACATGGACCTGCTGCCCAGCAACATCGACCTGTCCGCCGCCGAGGTGCAGCTGGTCTCCGAGGTGGCCCGCGAGTCGACGCTCCAGCGCGCCCTGAAGCCGCTGCTGCCGGACTACGACTACGTCGTGATCGACTGTCAGCCCTCGCTCGGCCTGCTCACGGTGAACGCCCTGACCGCCGCGCACAAGGTGATCGTCCCGCTGGAGTGCGAGTTCTTCGCGCTGCGCGGTGTCGCCCTGCTGACCGAGACCATCGAGAAGGTCCAGGAGCGGCTCAACCCGGAGCTGGAGCTGGACGGCATCCTCGCCACGATGTACGACTCGCGCACGGTGCACAGCCGTGAGGTGCTGGCCCGGGTGGTCGAGGCGTTCGACGATCACGTGTACCACACGGTCATCGGGCGCACGGTCCGTTTCCCGGAGACCACGGTCGCCGGTGAGCCGATCACCACGTACGCCTCCAACTCCGTCGGCGCCGCCGCCTATCGCCAGCTCGCCAGGGAGGTGCTCGCCCGGTGTCACGCCGAGTGAGTCTGCCGGGGGCCGACGAACTCTTCCGTACGACAGGGGGTATGGCGCTCCAGCCGTCCACCCCGCGGCGCGGCCCCAACGGCGAGCCCCGGGTGCCGGGGCCGGCCGGGGAGAGCGACCCGCAGGCCGCCGAGGACGCCCCGCAGTCCGTGCCCGCGCAGGGCGGCGACGGCGACGGGGCCGAGCACGTCGCCACGGGCGCGGAGTCGTCCGACGCCGCGGCGCGCGGGCGGGACCGGGAGCGTGGCCGCCGGGCGGGGGCGCAGGAAGGTTCTGCCGCCCTGGGCGCCGAGGGCTCCGAGGCGCCGCGCAAACGCGGACGGGGCGGCGGCTCGCGCCGGCCCAGCGGGCGGGAGCGGCACGACGAGAAGATCACCGTCTATGTGTCCGCCGAGGAACTGATGGACCTGGAGCACGCGCGGCTGGTGCTGCGCGGGGAGCACGGGCTCGCGGTGGACCGGGGGCGGATCGTGCGGGAGGCGGTCGCCGTGGTGCTGGCCGATCTGGAGAGCCGGGGCGACGCCAGCATTCTCGTACGACGGTTGCGTGGGCGGTAGCGGAGGGCTGCGCTAGCCTGCGGGGGTTATGACCTCCAGCGATGCTTTTGTCTCCGGCGCGGGGCGCCCTGCGGGGCGGCGGCGTGTGCTGGGGCGGGGGCCGGGTGGGGCCGGGGCTCCGCCGGAGGGCGAGGTCTTTTCGCCGGTCCCGGACGATGGGCATCCCGGTGCCGGGGTGGGGAGCGAGAACGACCCGTCCGTTGCCGAACCCGTTGCCGAACCCGCCGAGGGGCTCGTTGAGGCCGGGGAAACCGTGGAAACGGCTGTGTCCGGCGAGGCCGCTGTGCCCGGTGCGGATGCCGTGTCCGGGGCTGATGCCGTGCCCGGTGCTGATGTTCCGCCCGGTGACACCTCCGAGGACAGTGTCTTCAAGGTGCGGCTCGCCAACTTCGAGGGGCCCTTCGATCTGCTGCTCCAGCTGATCTCCCGGCACAAGCTGGATGTCACCGAGGTCGCGCTGTCGAAGGTGACCGATGAGTTCATCGCGTACATCCGGGGGATGGGCGCGGACTGGGATCTGGACGAGACGACCCAGTTCCTGGTCGTCGCGGCCACGCTGCTCGATCTGAAGGCGGCCCGGCTGCTGCCCGCCGCCGAGGTGGAGGACGAGGCCGATCTGGCGCTGCTGGAGGCGCGGGACCTGCTGTTCGCGCGGCTGCTCCAGTACCGGGCGTACAAACGGGTCGCCGACATCTTCAGCGGGCGGCTCGATGCCGAGGCGCGGCGCTATCCCCGTACCGTCGGGCTGGAGCCGCAGCACGCGGCGCTGCTGCCGGACGTGGTGATCAGCATCGGGGCCGAGGGATTCGCCCGGCTCGCGGTGAAGGCGATGCAGCCCAGGCCCAGGCCGCAGGTGTACGTCGATCACATCCACGCGCCGCTGGTGAGCGTGCGGGAACAGGCCGGGATCGTGATCGCCCGGCTGCGCGAGCTGGGCGCGGCCAGCTTCCGGGACCTGGTCGCCGACACCGGGGACACGCTGACCGTCGTGGCCCGGTTCCTCGCCCTGCTGGAGCTGTACCGGGAGAAGGCCGTGGCGCTGGAGCAGGAGGACGCGCTCGGGGAGCTGCTGGTGCGCTGGACGGGCGGGGCGGCGGATGCCGGGCCGCTGGTGACCGACGAGTTCGACCGGGCGCCCGAGCCGCCGGAGTCGCTCGAATCATCGGAGTCGCCCGAGTCGCTCAAGGAGGAGAGGAAGGCGTGAGCGAGCAGCCGGTACCGGCGCCGGACGGCGTCGCCGACCTGGAACTCAAGCCCGCCCTGGAAGCCGTGCTCATGGTCGTGGACGAGCCCGCGACCGAGGAGCATCTGGCGAAGATCCTCCAGCGGCCCCGGCGCCGGATCGCCGACGCGCTGCGGGAGCTGGCCGATGAGTACGCGGCGCAGGGCAGGGGGTTCGAGCTGCGGCTGATCGCGGGCGGCTGGCGGTACTACACCCGGCCCGAGTACGCGGCGGCCGTCGAGGGCTTCGTCCTGGACGGGCAGCACGCCCGGCTCACCCAGGCCGCGCTGGAGACGCTCGCGGTGGTCGCCTACCGCCAGCCGGTCAGCCGCGGAAGGGTCTCGGCGGTGCGCGGAGTGAACTGTGACGGGGTCATGCGCACCCTGCTCCAGCGCGGGCTGATCGGGGAGGCGGGCACGGAACCCGAAACAGGTGCGATCCTGTACACGACGACGAACTACTTCCTGGAGCGGATGGGCCTGCGCGGCCTGGACGAGCTGCCGGAACTCGCGCCCTTCCTCCCCGAGGCGGAGGCGATCGAGGCGGAGACACTGGAAGGGGTGCCGTCGTTCGACCCGGACGCACCCGATGCGCCGGGCCCAGACGACGCGGACGACTAGACGGAACCTTTGATGCGAAGCAGTGGTAGCGGCAGCGGTAAGAGCGGCGGACGCGGTAACCCCCGCGGCGCCGGGAACAGCAGGGACCAGAAGCAGGGGCAGGGCCAGGGTCAGGGCCGCCCCAGCAAGCCCCGGCCCGAGGAGCGCCGCTACGACGTGGGCCCCGGGGCCACGCAGGACGGCCCGAAGACGGGACGTGGCGGCAGCGCGCGCGGCGGGGCCAAGGGCGGGCCGAAGAAGGCGGCGCAGCCCCAGCGCGGCCGGACCGCCCCCGGCAGCTCCCGCGAGTACGAGATGCGGGCCGAGGAGCGCAACCGGGAGCGGTACGCGGCGAAGGCCGGGAAGGAGGCCAAGCCGCCCAGGACCTTCCCGGGCGCCGAGCAGGAGGGCGAGCGGCTCCAGAAGGTGCTCGCGCGCGCCGGCTACGGCTCCCGGCGGTCCTGCGAGGAGCTGATCGAGCAGGCCAGGGTCGAGGTCAACGGTGAGATCGTCACCGAGCAGGGCAAGCGGGTCGACCCGGAGAAGGACGAGGTCAAGGTCGACGGGCTGACCGTGGCCACGCAGTCGTACCAGTTCTTCTCGCTGAACAAGCCCGCCGGGGTCGTCTCCACGATGGAGGACCCCGACGGGCGGCAGTGTCTCGGGGACTACGTCACCAACCGTGAGACCCGGCTCTTCCACGTCGGGCGGCTGGACACCGAGACCGAGGGCGTCATCCTGCTCACCAACCACGGTGAGCTGGCGCACCGGCTGACCCATCCCAGGTACGGCGTCAAGAAGACCTACCTCGCGCACATCGTCGGCCCGATCCCGCGCGATCTGGGCAAGCAGCTGAAGGACGGCATCCAGCTGGAGGACGGGTACGCGCGCGCGGACCACTTCCGGGTCGTCGAGCAGACCGGCAAGAACTACCTGGTCGAGGTCACCCTCCACGAGGGCCGCAAGCACATCGTGCGGCGGATGCTCGCCGAGGCGGGCTTCCCGGTCGACAAGCTGGTCCGGGTCTCCTTCGGCCCGATCACCCTGGGCGACCAGAAGTCCGGCTGGCTGCGGCGGCTGTCCAACACGGAGGTCGGGATGCTGATGAACGAGGTCGATCTGTAGACAATTTTTCTGTGTGTGCATGCGCGCACACGTACGTGCGTACGGTGGCCGGTCCCGGGGATTTTTCCGGGGCCGGCCGATTCCTTTTGGCCTTCCGGCCGGTCTGTAACGGTGACGGAGGGAGTGCCGGATGGCTGGGACGAGGACCGAGACGGATCCTGGGGAGCTGCTGGAGCGGTCGCTGGCGTACGCGCTGGGGAGCGTGGCCGGGGTGGAGAGCGCGAGTCTGGGGCGGGGCACGCCGTGCGCCGGGTGGGATCTGGGCGAGCTGCTGGGGCATCTCGACGATGCGCTGGACGCGCTGTACGAGGGGCTGACGGGCGGGGTGATCGGACCGTTCCCGGGGGCGCCGGAGGCCGCCGCGTGCGGGTTCCGGCGGCGGGCGTGCGCGGTGCTCGGCGCGTGGGCGGCGGGGGCGCCGCAGCGGGTGCGGATCGGGGAGCGGGCCCTGGAGGCCCGGGTCATGGTCGCGGTCGGCGCGGTCGAGATCGCCGTGCACGGGTGGGACGTGGCCCAGGCGTGCGGACGCGTACGGCCACTGCCGGTACCGCTGGCGGCGGAGCTGCTGCCGGTCGCCCGGGGGGTGGTGGCGGAGGCGGACCGGGGGGTGCGGTTCGCGGGGCCGCTGGCTGTGTCGGCGTCGGCGGGGGCGGATGAGCGGTTGCTGGCGTTCTTGGGGCGTGCGGTGGGGTGAGGGGGCGGCGGGGGTGGCCTGGGCGGCGGGGGAAGGGGCGGCTGCGTCGCGGGCGGAGGGGTGGCGTAGTCGTGCCGGTGGGTATGGCGGTTGCCGGTGGCGGGTTGTTGCCGGTCGCGCCGCGGGTGGTGGCGGAGGTGGGTCGGGGCGTTTCGCTGGGCCGCTTGCGGTGTGGGCGGGGCGGGTGTGCGGTTGCTGGCGTCTTTGCCGCAGGCGGAGGGCGTGGCGTAGTCGTGTCGGTGGGTATGGCCGGCGCGGTGCCGGTGTCGCCGGGGGCCGGGCTGTTGTCGGTCGGCGGTCAGGTGGCGGCCTCCGTGGATCGCCTCCGTGGATCGCCTCCGTGGATCGGGCCGGGGTGCGGTGCGCCGGGCCGCTGGTGGTGTCGGCGCGGGCGGGGGTGGATGAGCGGCCCTGGCGGTCTCGGCCGGGCCAAGGGCGGCGGGGGGTGGCATAGCCGTGCCCGGGTCCTTATAGTCGTACTGACTCTTAATGGTCGTGGTGGTTCTTGAGGGGTGGCCGTGCGGGCGTCGGTCGGTGGGGTGGATGGGGGCGGGGGCGTGGCCGGCGGGTATGACAAGCACGCCTTCGAGCCCTTTGCCGTCACCGTTGATCTCGCCGTGTTCACGTTGCGCGCGGGTGGGTTGCGGGTGCTGCTCGTCGAGCGGGGGCAGGAGCCGTACGCCGGGTGCTGGGCGCTGCCGGGTGGGTTCGTGCTGCCGCGGGAGTCCGCCGAGGTGGCGGCGCGGCGGGAGCTGGCCGAGGAGACCGGGCTCGCCGATGTCTCCGGGCTGCATCTGGAGCAGCTGCGGACCTACAGCGAGCCCGGCCGCGACCCGCGCATGCGGGTGGTGTCGGTCGCCTTCGCCGCGCTGCTGCCCGAACCCCCCGAGCCACGCGGGGGCGGCGACGCGGCGCAGGCGCGCTGGATGCCGTACGCCGATGCCCGGCCGCTCGCCTTCGACCACGACCGGATCCTCGCGGACGCCCATGAACGCGTCGGCGCCAAGCTGGAGTACACCTGCCTCGCGACCGCCTTCTGCCCGCCCGAGTTCACCCTCGGAGAGCTTCAGCGGGTCTACGAGGGCGTCTGGGGCACCCCGCTGGACCGGCCCAACTTCCGGCGCAAGGTGCTCGCCACGCCCGGCTTCGTCGCCCCCGTCCCCGGCGCCGCCCGGCTGACCGGCGGACGCGGCAAACCGGCCGCCCTCTACCGCGCGGGCACCGCCACCACCCTCCATCCGCCCCTGCTGCGACCGCCCCGGGAAGGAACCCCCGCATGACCTCGACCACGCCCTCGGCCCCGGCCGCGAGCACCGTCCGCAAGCGCGCCGCCACCGGATCCCTGCTCGGCCTCGCCCTCGGGGACGCGCTGGGCCTCCCCACCGAGTTCAACGACGTGCCGTCGATCCTCGCCGAGCGCGGGCCCTGGCGGGAGATGGAGCTGCCCCGGCAGGCGTACGTCACCGACGACACCCAGATGACCCTGGCCGTCGGCCGGGCGATCCGCACAACCATGGACCGGGGCGTCCTCGGGCCACAGGGGCTGGTGGGGCCGCTGCGGCGGGAGTTCGTCGCCTGGAACCGTTCGCCGGACAACGACCGGGCCCCCGGCCGCACCTGTGTGACCGCCTGCGAACTGCTGGAGGACGAGGGGCTGCCCTGGCAGGACGCCAGCCAGATCCATTCCAAGGGCTGCGGCGCCAACATGCGGGTCGCTCCCGTCGGGCTGATATCCGGCCTGAGCGAGGAACAGCGGGCCGGGGCCGCCCAGTTGCAGGCCGCCCTCACCCACGGCCATCCCACGGCGCTCGCCGCGTCCGACCTCACCGCGCACGCCGTCCGGCTGCTCGCCCAGGGTGCCGAGCCGACCGGACTCGTCGGGCTGCTGCGGTCGTACGCCTACGACAACCGCGGCCGGTACCACGAGCGCTGGCTCGGCGATCTGTGGACGCGGAGTCAGGACCCCACGCCCGAGCACTTCATCGGGCGCGGCTGGGACGAGTGCCTGGCGGTGCTGGAGCGGCTCCAGGGCGCCGTACGGACCGTGTCGCCGGAGACCGACCCGTGCCTGGCCACCGGGGCGGGCTGGATCGCCGAGGAGGCGCTGGCCACCGGACTGCTGTGCTTCCTGCTCCTCGTGGACGAACCGCTCACCGCGCTGCGCCGGGCCGCCTGCACCTCCGGTGACTCCGACTCGATCGCCGCGCTGACCGGCGCCTTCGCCGGCGCGTATCTCGGGGCCGAGGCGTGGCCCCGGCCGTGGGCGGACCGGATCGAGTACCGGGGGGAACTGGTGACGCTCGGGGCGCTCTGGGACGTCTGAGGCGGCCCCCGCGCTGACCTGGGGTGTTCGGGGACGGGCGCCCGCCGAGTAGCGGAGCCCGACCGCGCGCGTGACATTGGCAGAGGCGGGCCGGGCCCGCACCCAGCGCCCGGCCGCACTCTCTAAAGGCGCGATCATGGCGGGTAACGATCTCGGCAGTCTGCTCGGCAGCCTTCTCGGCGGCGGCGGGCAGCAGAGCGGCGGTAGTGGTGGGGCCGGCGGGGCCGGAGCGACCGGTGGGGGTGGTGGGAGTGGTGGCGCGGTCAATGTTCTCGGCTCGCTGCTCGGTGCGCTGATGGCCAAGGGCGGTACGAGTGCCGGGGCCGCCACCGGCGCGGGCGGCAGCGGCGCGGGCGGCAGCGCGAATCCGCTGGGCGGGCTGCTCGACATGCTGAAGAAGTCCGGACTGGTCGACCAGGCGCAGTCCTGGGTGGGCCACGGCCAGAACCAGCCCGTGAGCGGCGCCCAGGTCCGCGAGGCGCTGCCCGACGACACCCTCAGCAAGGTCGCCAAGGAAGCGGGCGTCAGCCCCGACAAGGCGGCTGACCAACTCGCCTCGGTGCTGCCCCAGGCCGTCGACAGGCTCACCCCCGAGGGGCAGGTCCCGCAGGCGTCGCTGGAGGACATCATCAAGCAGCAGCGCGTCTGAGCTGCCGCTGTGCGCGGTGCCGCCTGTCCGGTGACCGGCTTTGGCCGTCTCGGGGGGCTGGTGCCGCGCATCGGTGGTTTGCGGGCTGCGGGCTGACTAGGCTCTGCGGGCGTCCCAGCCGCCCTCCCCCAAGGACACGCCCAGTGAGAACCGCACTCGTGATCGGCACCGGCCTGATCGGCACCTCCGTCGCCCTGGCCCTGGTACGGCGCGGTGTCACCGTCCATCTCGCCGACCACGACCCCGAGCACGTCCGCACGGCCGCCGCGCTCGGCGCCGGGACCGACAGCCCGCCCGAGGGGCCCGTCGACCTCGCCGTCGTCGCCGCGCCGCCCGCCCATGTGGCCACCGTGCTCGGCGACGCCATGCGGCGCGGTGCCGCCCGCGGCTACCTCGACGTGGCCAGCGTCAAGGGCGGGCCGCGCCGGGAGCTGGAGGCACAGGGCCTCGACCTCACCGCGTACATCGGCACCCACCCCATGTCCGGCCGTGAGCGGTCCGGGCCGCTGGCCGGCAGCGCCGACCTCTTCGAGGGCCGCCCCTGGGTGCTCACCCCGACCCGGGACACCGACACCGAGGTGCTGAATCTCGCCCTGGAACTGGTCTCGCACTGCGCCGCCGTCCCGGTGGTCATGGACGCCGACGCCCACGACCGGGCCGTCGCCCTCGTCTCCCACATGCCCCACCTCGTCTCCAGCATGGTCGCCGCGCGCCTGGAGCACGCGGAGGAGACGGCCGTACGGCTGTGTGGGCAGGGCATCCGCGATGTGACCCGGATCGCCGGCTCCGACCCCGCGATGTGGATCGACATCCTCTCCGCCAACCCCGGGCCGGTCGCCGACCTGCTCACCGACGTCTCCGCCGACCTCGACGAGACCGTCCAGGCACTGCGCGCCCTCCAGTCCGCCGACGAGGCCAAGTGGCGCGAGGGCGTCGATGGCATCCAGGACGTGCTGCGGCGCGGGAACGCGGGGCAGGTCCGGGTCCCCGGCAAGCACGGGTCCGCTCCGCGGGTGTACGAGGTTGTCGCCGTGTTCATCGACGACCAGCCGGGGCAGCTGGCCCGGATCTTCGCGGACGCGGGGCTGGTCGGGGTCAACATCGAGGACGTACGGATCGAGCACGCGACGGGGCAGCAGGCGGGGCTGGTGCAGCTGATGGTGGAGCCGAAGGCGGTGCCTGTGCTTGGCGCTGCGCTGCGGGAGCGGGGGTGGGGGGTGCGGCAGTAGGCGGCCGGCGTTCTGTCGCCGTCCGGCGTGGGGGTGGGCGTCCGGG
>NZ_JBHTZD010000043.1:0-35596 GCF_042790455.1 Streptomyces sp. NPDC056734 | reverse complement strand
GGGGCCACCCGTCGTCCCCGGGGCGGCGGCCACCTCCTCGCACCGCGCGGCCCCCGGCGGTCACTCCCCCGGTCCCCTCACCCACTCCCCCACAGCCACCCCCACATCCCGCACCCCGCGCCCGGTGGTGGAGAACTCCCGCTCCACCACCCCCCGCAGCTCCCCCGCGTCGGCGACCGCCTCGGCGATCTCGTCCGCCGCCCACCCACGGGCCGTGAGACGCGCCCGCCGGTCGCCGTCGGAGCAGTCGAGGCGTGCCCAGTCGGCGTCCGGCAACCCGGCGATGCCCTTCCCCGCGTCGGCCCATTCGTCCGGCGTCAAGGGGCACAGGACCAGCACCGGCCCACCCCCGCGGAGCAGCAGCGCGGTGATCCGCAGCCACAGCCGGTTGTAGGCCGGCCAGGCGGAACTCGCCGCCGGGGACGCGATGTCGATGCCCAGCACACTGCCGTCCGGCTCCAGCAGTTCATCGAAGTCGACGGCGGCGAAGGGATACGTCCGCAACTCCTCCGCCAGCGCGGTCTTCCCGGCACCCGGGGCACCGGTGACCACACACAGTCTCGCCACGCCGATCGCTCCTCTCCTGCGGACGGTTCTCCCGCGCACGGTGGCGCGGCGGACGGCCCGCACCACAACCCCGGTGGTACGCCAGGGCCGTACATCCGCAACCCATGGCGTACCCAAGTGTCCGCCATGGGCCGTCGCGCCGACGGGCACCGCACGGCGACTCTGCTGCCATGAACACACTTCCCAGGCCCGCTCTCCCCCTGTCACAGCGGGTGCGTGGCCTGAACTGGACCCTGGTCGGCGTACTGACCGCGGTCGCGCTGGTCCGGCCGCTGTTCTCGGTGGCCGGCCTCAGTGACGTCCTCGGGAAACCGGCCACGCCGCTGATCCTCACGGCGGGCATCTCCCTCACCTGGATCCTGGTGGTGGGCCTGCGCCGGGACCTCGAACCGCTGCTGACCCTGATCGCGGCCGGTGTCGTCTACGCCCTGGCCGTGACCGTGCTGAGCGCCATCCTCTCCCCACTGATCCTGGGCCGGCTCGAAGGCCCGCTGGCCCGCCCGTACGCGATCGTCCCGCTGCTCCTCACCCACATCATGTGGGGAGCGGTCTGCGGCGCCCTGGCACTCGCCGTACGGAGCCTGCGGGGCACCGCGGACTGAGCCTGCCGATGGATGGCCGCCGACCCACGGCACACTGTGCGCATGGCAGGGAGCGAGCGGGCGGCGGGTCGTCGTCGGATGCCGGGTGGGGTGGCGGGGTGACCTGGACCGAGCGGGTGGTCGTCCGGGACGACGGGGTGCGGCTGGTCTGCCGGGACTGGGGCGGGGCCGGGCCGGCGGTGGTGCTGCTGCACGGGCTGGCCGGGCACGCGGGGGAATGGGACGCGCTGGCCCGGCGGTTGAGCGGCGACCGGCGGGTGGTCGCGGTCGATCAGCGCGGGCACGGCCGGAGCGAGCGGGTGCCCCGGGAGGTGTCGCGGGACGCGTTCGTCGCCGATGTCGCCGCGCTGCCGCGTGCGCTGGGCCTTGAGCCGCCCGTCGTCCTGGTCGGGCAGTCGCTGGGCGGGCACACCGCGATCCTGACCGCGGCCCGGCATTCCGGACTGGTCCGTGCGCTGGTGGCCGTCGAGGCCGGGGCGGGTGCCCCCGACCCGGACGGCGCGGCCCGGATCGGCCGGTGGCTCGACTCCTGGCCGGTCCCCTTCCCCGACCGGGCCGCCGCCGTCCGGTTCTTCGGCGGCGGCCCGGTCGGGGAAGGCTGGGCGGGCGGACTTCAGGAGCGCGACGGCGGGTGGTGGCCCCGCTTCGACCGGGACGTGATGGTCCGCGCACTGGCGGATACGGCCACGCGCTCGTTCGCGTCCGCGTGGGAACGCGTCGACTGTCCCACGCTCCTCGTCCTGGCCCGGTCGAGTTTCCTCGCCCCGGCGGAGATCGACGAGTTGCTCCGGCGGCGCCCGCCCACGCTGTCCGTCAGCGTTCCCGGCACCGGTCACGATCTGCATCTCCAGCGGCCCGGCACCCTGCACGACCTGATCGTCCGGTTCCTGGCGGACTGCCCGAGCGGACGGGGCGCGTGTTCCTTCGACGGCGGCCCCGGTTCCCCTCATTGACGTCGTCCGGGCGGCGGCCACACCGGACCAGTGCCGCTTCGCTCCCCCGGCAGTGGACGGACGTCACCGGGCAGCTGAGCGCCACGTGGTCAGGGCGGGGGTGGGTGTGGCCGTCTTCCGACGGCCGCTGGAGCGACCACACCACACCAACCACTGCATGCCCGGTCCGTGAGGACAGTCGTCGTTGTCAGTGGCCCGCGACGACCCCCGACAGTTCATTGGTGCTCTTGGGCAGGGTCACCGAGGTGGTCGTCTTCCCGGCGTCCAGATCGACGGCGTGCAGGGCGTTCTTGCCGGGTTCGGAGACATAGGCGGTGTGGCCGCGCACGAACAGGGTGGGCCGGGCCTGCTGCCAGTCCAGCGGTTCCTGCCAGGCGTCCACGACCGGGATCTCCCGCTCCACCTCACCGGTCGCCGGGTCGATGACGTGGAGCGCCCCGTCGGTGCCCAGTACCAGCGCCTCGCCGTCCGGGCCCCGGCCCAGCGAGCGGAAGGAGTAACTGGTGCCCAGGTCGACCAGGCGCAGCTCGGCCCGCTCGGTGTCGATGAGGGAGATCCGGGTCGGGCGCTCCAGCTCGGCGTCCGGGTCGGTCTTGTAGTCGCCGAGGAGGATCGGGGAGGCGTCGCTCCCGGCCTGGTTGCCGATCCGGCCGTAGTCGTCGGGAGCGTCGACCTTGGTGAACTCGCCGTCCCGGTAGATCAGGACACCGTCCTCGCAGCCGACGGCGACGGCCTCGCCCTGGGCGGCGGCCTCGCCATGGACGCCGGGGCAGTTCTCGGCGCGCGCGACTTCCTGGTCGTATCCGTCCACGACGAGCGCGCCGGTGCGCTGCTCCTCGGTGCCGAGGGTGGTGAGGAGTTCACCGCTGCTCAGCTCGACGGCGACGCCGTGGTGCGGTTCGGCGGTGGTGTAGGTACGGCCCTCGGGCTTCTCGCCGCCGCTCAGCTCGGCGGGGTCGAACACGGTGACCTCGCCGGTGCCGTCGGTGAACAGCACCGTACGGCCCGCGTGGCGGACGACATGGCCGGGCTCTGCCCCCGGGTACTCGATGCCGGTGAAGGTCTGCTCGGTGGCGTTCAGGACGCGGAAGCCGGCGTCGGTGGAGACGATGACGTGGTCCTGGTCGCCGGCCGGGTTGACCCGGTTGAAGCCGGGCAGCTCGATGGTGCCGGTGAGCTTGAGGGTCTCGCCGTCGAGGAGGTAGAGGCCGCCGTCGAAGGTGGCGACGAGGGCGTTCTCGACCGCTTTCGCGGGGGCGGCGGCCGTCGTGCCCGGCGGGTCCCCGGCGGACGAGCCGTCGCCCGCGCAGGCGGTGAGGGCGGCGGACACCGCGAGGGCGAGTGCCGTACCCGTGAGGGCTCTCGCGCGCCTCGGCCGCGGCGACGGTATGGACTGGTGGGAGGAGTTGAGTGTGTTCACCGGTGGGTTCCTTTCGCTGCCGCCCGGTCGGCGGCATGGGTGACGGGACGTCCGGCCCGGTCGGCCGACGTCCAGGAGGGGTACAGGGGCGTGTAGGAAGAGCAGGTGTACGGGGGGGGCTCAGCCGCCGGTCGGACCGCCTGTCGGACCGCCTGTCGGACCGCCTGTCAGTCCCTCGGTCAGGGCCGTGGTGTTGGCGCGCATCATCCGGAGATAGGTGTCGGCGCCCTCGCCGGGCGCGGTCAGTGATTCCGAGTACAGCTCGACGACCGCGACCCGGCCGCCCAGTTCGTCGCGGAGCACCTCCGCGAGCCGGGTGGGCTGGGAGGAGTCGGCGAACACCGTGCGCACCCCGGCCGCCTCCATGGCCTGGGTCAGCGAGCGCAGATCGGCGGAGCTGGGTGAGGCGAGGGTGGTGCCGCTCGGGATGACCGCGCCGATCACCCGGAAGCCGAACCGGTCGGCGAGATAACCGAAGACATGGTGATTGGTCACCAGGGCACGGCTGTCCTCGGGGATCCGGTCGAAGGATGTCTCCATCCAGGTGGTGAGGTCGGTGAGGTGCCGGTCGTAGCGGTCGGCGTTGGCGCGGATCGCGGTGGTGTCCACGCCGTCGACGTGCTCGATGACCTGGTCGGCGATCAGTCCGCTCGCCGTGCGCATCCGGTCCGGGTCGGTCCAGAAGTGCGGGTCGGGCCGCCCTTCCTCGCGGTCGTCGCCGGTCCGGAAGGTGAGCGGGGAGACCGCGGCGCCGACCTCGATGGCGGCCACGCCGGACTCCCGTGCGGCCGACACATGGCGGAGCACGTTCTCCTCCAGGCCGAGCCCGTTGAAGACGACCAGATCCGCCCGCTCCAGCTCGGCGGCCTGCACCGCCGACAGCCCGAAGGAGTGCGGGTCCGCGTTGGGTTTCATCAGCACGGTGACCTGGGCCTGGTCACCCACGATCTGCCGGGTGACATCGCCGAGGATGTTCGTGGTGACCACGATCTGCGGCTGCTCGCCCGCGGTGCCGCAGGCGGTGGCGGCGGCGACCGTGACCAGCGCCACGAGAACCATCAGCAGTCTGCGCAGCCGCGCGGCCGCGACCCTCGTACGCCTTACCCACCCCACGCGTCGTGTGCTCATCGTCCGGTCTCCGCCATCAGGTGCGGCTCGATGTCCAGGTCGAAGGAGCGCGCGATCCGCAGGCTGTCGTTGTAGTCGATCTCGAACACCCGCTTGCCGTAGGGGTCGTTGACATAAGCCCGGCTGCGGTCGACGTCGATCACGGGTGCGGCTCCCGCCCCTTGCTCGCCGGTCAGCAGCGGCTCGGTGCGGGCGATCTGCTCCCCGGTGCCGATGTCGTAGCCGCGCAGGGTCCCGTCGCTCTCCAGGACCAGCAGCGGCGAGCCCTCCCCGGCGGTGTTGGCGGCGAGGACCGGCCCGGTCTCCACCCGCGTCCAGGTCCGCTCGCCGACGTCCAGGACCCATACGGCGTCGTCCCCGGCCGGCGCGGTCAGCGTGTCGCTGCCGGGGCGCCCCCGGAACCCGCCCGCCCGCTCCCCCTCGGGGACCTCGGCACCGTACGGAATCTCCTCGACGGTGAAGACCCCGTCCCGCTCGTCTATCAGCAGGGCCCCGTCGGCACATCCCAGCACCACGCCACGCCCGGTGACGGCATCACCCCGCGGCGCCGCGCACTCCGCGTCCGGTGCCACGACCCGCGCACCCTCCCGATCGAGCACGACGAGCCGCGCCGCACCACCCGCGTCCGCCGCCAGCCCCACCAGATGCTCCGCGTACGGTACGAGGGCTCCGGTGTACGTGCCCGGCAGCGCGCGGGCGTCACCGATCCCGGCCGCCTCCAGCGCGGCCCGTTCGTACAGCGCGGCCCGGCCCGCGGCGTCGGTCACCACGGTCACGGTGGCGTCGCCGCGCACCTGTGCCGTGTGGTCCGCGGGGAGTTCGCCGACGTCCTGGATCGGCGCCCGGTAGTAGTGGACGTGGTCCCCGTGGTCGACCGTCCAGGCGCCGCCGTCGAGGACATGGGTGGTGCGGGCGGTGTGGAGGTACCCGAACCGCCCGTCCGTGCCGATCCGGACGGCGTCCGTCACCGGAGCTGTCTCGTGCACCTCGCCGGTGACGAGGTCGAGGACCCTGGTGTCACCGCCGCCCGGGTCGTTGAGGAGCAGCCGGGCCTGCTGCTCGGCGGCCTCCTGGGCTCCCTCCACATAGCCGTGGGGGGTGATGGACGCGGAACTGGTCTCCCTGGGCTCCGCGTTGCGCTTGTCGGTGTCCGTCCGGTGCGCACAGCCGGTGAGGAGCATGGCGGCGAGCGTGGTGACGAGGAGGGCGCTGAGTGGCGGGATGCTGAGTGGCGGGGCGGCCGAGGGCCGTGAAGTGACGTTTCGTCGGATGGTCAAGACGATGGCCTCGGACTTCCTTCTTCGTTGACTTCGTTTGGATTCATCAGTCGGTCCCGGATCCCCGCGCCCACGTGGGAGAGGAAGAAGACGGCCACCGCGAGCGCCGAGACGGTCGCTCCGGCGGCGGTGCCCAGATGCCAGGACAGGAGCAGCCCCCCGAAGGTGGCGGCGACGCCGGTCAGCGCGGCGAGGGCCATGACCGCGCGGACGCTGTGCGCCCAGGGCAGTGCCGCCGCGGGCGGGGCGATGAGCAGGCCGAGGACCAGCAGGGTGCCGACGATATGGAAGGAGGCGACGATCGCGAGGCCCAGCAGGGCGAGCAGCACGGCATGGGCGAGCCGGGGTCGCAGCCCCAGCGTCCTGGCCTTGCGCGGGTCGAACGCCAGGGCCAGGAACGCCCGATGACCGAGCACCGAGACGACGAGCGCGGCGAGCAGCGCCACCGCGAGCAGGATCAGGTCCTGCGCGCGCACCGCGAGGACGTCGCCGAACAGGAAGCCGGTCAGATCCACCGCGAAGGACTGCGAGCGGGACACGATGATCACGCCGAGCGAGAGCATGCCGACGAACAGCAGGCCGATGCCGGTGTCCTGGGACAGCCGTGGCACCCGCCCCAGCGCGGTGACGCCCGCGGTCATCACGGCCGCGCTGAGCACCGCCCCCACCAGCAGATTTCCGCCGAGCAACGCGGCAAGCGCGACTCCCGGCAGCAGTCCGTGGGACATCGCGTCGCCGAGAAAGGCCATGCCCCGCAGCACCACCCAGGTCCCGGCGAGCGCGCAGATCGCGGACACCAGGATTCCGCCCCACAGGGCGCGCTGCACAAAGGCCACGTCGAACGGGGCCGTCAACCACTCCATGCGGCGGACACTACAATGGAAACCATGTTCAATAAAGCAGCCAGTCCGGCCGCGCGGCAGGGGGACCCGGCCGTGCACGCCACGCTCACGAACCTCTGCGCGGGCTACGGCGCTCGCCCCGCCCTCCACCAACTCACCGCCGAGATACGGGCGTTGTCGATGACCGCGCTCGTCGGCCCGAACGGCAGCGGGAAATCGACGCTGCTCGGCGTGCTGGCCGGTGTGATCCATCCGACATCCGGAACGCTCACCCTCCGGGGAGAACGGCCCCCCGCGTTCGTACCGCAGCGCGCGGCCGTGGGTGACGCGCTGCCGCTCACCGTGCGGCAGACGGTGGAGATGGGGCGCTGGGGCGAGCGGGGCCCCTGGCGCCGGCTGACCCGGCAGGACCGCGCGACGGTGGACCACGCCCTGGACCGCCTGGGCATCGGCAGGCTCGCCGCCCGCCAGCTCGGCGAGCTGTCAGGGGGCCAGCGCCAGCGCGCCCTCATCGCCCAGGGGCTGGCCCAGGACTCCGACCTGCTCCTCCTCGACGAACCGACGACCGGGCTCGATCCCGAGGCCAGGGACCGGATCGCCGCGCTGCTCACGGAACTCGTCACCGACGGGGTGACGGTCGTCCAGGCCACCCACGATCTGACCGCCGCCCGCGCGGCCGACTCCTGTCTCCTGCTCCACGACGGGCGCCTCGTGGCACGGGGCCACCCCGATCAAGTCCTCACACCGACGGCACTCGCCCGGCTCTGGCAGCCGGTGTGACGTTCCTCCGCACTGCGATGTGGAGATCCCTCGTTCCCGTCCGCAGATCGTGGCGCTCTGTGTCACCGTGGTGGCCCAGCGGGGGCGGCGGGAACGGGAGGAGAGCGTGATGAGCCGGGGAACTCGGTGGCTGGTGGCGGGCGGGGTCACGGCGACGGCGTTCGCCGTTCCGACCTTGGTGTGCGGGGCGTGGGTGCTGCCCGCGCTGGTGGCGGACGCGGGCGCCCGCTGGGGCGTGGCCTCGGCGCTGGGCGCGGCCGTGGCGGCACTCACGGTGCTGTGGGGGCAGGGGTTCGCCGCGACCGGGGGTGGACGGACGGCCCCGGTCCCGGGGGCGGCGACCGTCCATGCCTCGGGGGTGCGGGCGGTCGCGGTGGGTGGGTCGGTGCGGGGGGACATCTCGACCGGGGACGGGGGTGGACGGGGGGCCGCGCCGTCGTCCGCCGGGCCCGCGCCCGCGCCGGACGGGGACGGGGGCGTACCCGCGGCCCTGCCGCCGGACCCCGCGAGTGCCGTGCCCGGGTCGGTGGTCGCCTCCGGGGAGCGGTCGGTGGCCGTCGGGGGTGGGGTGGCGGGTGCCATCTTCACCGGGGACCGGACGGAGGGCGGGTCCGGTACGTGAAGCGGCCGTTCAGCCGTGGCGATCGTGCGCCGCGTTCCTGGGGACGGCGAACACCGGTGACCACACGACCGGCGCGGACCGCACAAGACACCTCGCCGGAATCGCGCCTACCCCGCCCGCCCACAGCCGTCCGCGTCATTGTCAGTGGCGCCTCGTACAGTCGGCGCATGACTGATCGTGAGAGTTTCGCCCCCTTGGTGTTCTTCGAGTACGACCACAAGCCCGGGTCCTACTGTCTGATGCTCAGTGACAGTCACATGGTCGAGGTGGACGACGTCTTCACCGAGTGCGAGCAGTACGGCAGTGGTTACGGGTGGGAAGGCGTGGCCAGATCGGCCGTGCGTGAGCGGGCGCCGGAGCTGGCGGGGCGGTTCGGGTACGACAGTGAGGCGGGGATGTTCGTCGCCTACGGCGAGGACCCGGAGGCGCTCGGACGTCTGGGCGCGCTGCTGCGCGAGGCGTTCGGCGACCGGGTGTTGCTGAAGGGGCTGATCGAGGCCGGGGATCCCGACTGGTTCGACTGAGGGTCACGCGATCCCGGCCCGGCCCCGGGGTGGTCCTCGGTCATGGTCCCGGGTCGGTCTCCAGCTCCGGTGGGGTCAGCACCCGTGGGGTCAGGCCCAGGGAGCGGACGTGCCGGGCGATGTCGGCCAGCGGGGCGACCCAGGTGTCGCCGGTGGCGATGATGCGCTCGATCAGGGTCTCCAGGGCCGCCGCGCGGGAGGGGCGGCCGGACAGGAAGGGATGGTTGGTGAGGACGAAGCAGCCGCCCTCGCGGTGCATGGCCTGGAACTCCAGGGTCCACATCTCCAGCACCTTGCCAGGGCTCTCGATCAGACCCGTGCCGGAGATACCGGGCAGAAAGCAGTACTGCTCCCAGTCGTCGAGCGCCCACTGGATGGGGATCTCCACGAGCGAGGTGCCGTCGGCCACGGCCAGTTCGTACGGCACGTCGGCGTCCATGAGGCTGGAGTCGTAGAGGAAGCCGCGCTCCTTGAGCAAGCCGGGGGTGTGGTAGCTGAGTTCCCACATCGGGGCCCGGTAGCCGACGGGCCTGATGCCCGTCACCGACTCCAGGGCCGCCAGGCCCCGGTCGAGGAATCCCGCCTCGGCCTGCGCGTCGACGCTGGTGAGCAGTTCGTGGAGATAGCCGTGATGGGCGACCTCATGACCGGCCTCCGCGACGGACCGCACGACATCGGGGTAGCGCAGCGCGGTCCAGCCGGGGACGCAGAACGTGGCGCGGATTCCGTGCCGGTCGAGGATGCGCAGCAGCCGTGGCACTCCGACCAGCGGGCCGTACGACTGGTGGGTCATGACGGACATGCGGTGCCGGGCGGCGGGGTGTTCGTGCAGGACGGCGGACTCGGCGTCGAGGTCGAAGGTGAGGGCGGCGGCGGCCCGGTGGCCGGCGGGCCAGGTGACCGGCTCGGCCGGCCGGGTCGGCGAGATCATCGGGGCGTCCTTGCGCAGAGGGACACATACTCGTAGGCGAGGTTGGCGGCGGCGACGCTGGTGATGTCGGCGTGGTCGTAGGCGGGGGCGACCTCGACGACATCGGCGCCGACCAGGTCGAGTCCCTTCAGTCCGCGGACGATGCCGAGCAGTTCCCTGCTGGTCAGTCCGCCGGCCTCGGGGGTTCCGGTGGCCGGCGCGTGGGCGGGGTCCAGGACGTCGATGTCCACCGAGAGATACAGGGGGGCGTCCCCGATCGTCTCCCGCAACTGGCCCACCACATCGGCGACCGTCAGCGTCTCGAAGTCGGCGCAGTGGAAGATCCGGAAGCCCAGTTCGGCGTCGTCGGTCAGATCCGCCGGGTCGTACAGGGAGCCGCGGATGCCGACGTGGGCGCTGGCGTCCGGGCGGAAGAGGCCCTCCTCGGCGGCACGCCGGAAGGGTGTGCCATGGGTGAGGGGGGTGTCGTAGTAGGTGTCCCAGGTGTCGAGGTGGGCGTCGAAGTGGACGAGGGCGACCGGGCCGTGGACGCGGTGCATGGCGCGCAGCAGGGGGTAGGCGATGCTGTGGTCACCGCCCAGGGTGATCAGCCGCGCCCCGTCGCGTATCAGGTCGTGGGCGCTCTCCTCGATCTCCTTGGCGGCCTGGGTGATGTCGAAGGGGTTGCAGGGCAGGTCCCCGGCGTCGACGACCTGCTGGTCGCGGAACGGCATGACGTCCAGGCGCGGGTTGTAGGGGCGCAGCAGGCGGGATGCCTCGCGGATGGCCGAGGGGCCGAAGCGGGCGCCGGGCCGGTAGGTGACACCGGCGTCGAAGGGGGCGCCGGCGATGGCGACGTCGTAGCGGGGCACGTCCTCGATGCGGGGGAGCCGGGCGAAGGTGGTCAGTCCGGCGTAGCGGGGGCTGACCTGTCCGTCCACGGGGCCTACCGGCTCGGGGCGGGTGTCGGGGCTCAGGCTCGGCATCGGGTGCTGCCTCCGTTGATCTGCAGGGTCTGGCCCGCGAGCGAGCCGAGGGTGAAATCGGTGAGATGGGCGACGGCCGAGGCGATCTCCTCGGGGCGGCCGATCCGGCCGAGAGGGATGCCGTCCGCGTAGTGCTGGTGCATGGCTTCGAGGGGGATCCGGGCGTCGGCGGCGTCCACGGCGAGCTGGGGGGTGTCGGTGACGCCCGGGGCGATGGCGTTGACCAGGATGTTCTCCGGGGCCAGTTCCCGGCCCAGGCTCTTGACCAGGGCGATCAGTCCGGCCTTGGAGGCGGCGTAGGCGCTGGCACCCGGCCAGCCGGTCACGCCCCACTCGGAGGAGATGACGACGATCCGGCCGCGGCCGAGGCGGCGCATGCCCGGCAGGACGGCCTGGACGAGATGGAAGGTGCCGCTCAGGTTGGTGTCGACGATCCGCCACCAGTCCTCCTCGTCGTGGTCGAGGAAGGAACCCATGGTCATGTAGGCGGCGTTGCACACCAGGACGTCGATGTCGCCGACGGTGTGGCGCAGTCGGTCGACCATGGCGTGCACCTGGTCCCGGTCGGCGACGTCGGCGGGCGCGGCCACGGCGTGCGCGGCGCGGGTCACGGCGTCCAGGTCGGGGGTGTGCGCGCGCCCGTTGACGGCGACGCGGGCGCCGTCGTCGGCGAGGCGCAGGGCGATGGCCCGGCCGATGCCCTGGGTGGCGCCGGTCACCAGGGCGAACGGCGAGCGGGACGCGGTGAGGTCGGACGTCGTCAGCGGACCGCTGCGCATCGGGTCCCCGCTCATCGGACCGCTGCTCATCGGATCGCTGCGCAGGGGGTCGCTGCTCATCGGGTCACGGCTCATCAGATCACGGCTCCGGAGTTGGGCGAGATGACTTCCCCGGTGCAGAAGGTGGCCTCCTGGAGGAGGTAGCGCGCGGTGGCCGCGATCTCCTCGGGCCGGGCGAGCCGCCGGGTGGGGAGGGTCGCCAGGTAGGCGGGGTCGCGCCAGGGGGAGTCCGGGGCGAGCAGGGGGGTGTCGGTGGGGCCGGGTGCCACCGAGTTCACGCGGATGTTCCGCGGCGCCAGTTCGGCGGCGAGGCTGCGGACGAGGCCGATGATGGCGCCCTTGGCGGCGGCGTAGTGGGCCTCGCCGTCGCCGCCGCCGATGGCCAGTTCGGAGGAGATGGCGACGATGCTGCCGCCGCCCCGCTCGATCATCGAGGGCAGCGCGGCGCGGGTGGCGTTGAAGAGCCCGCCGAGGTGGACGCGGAGCATGCGCTGCCACTCGTCGGGGGTGATGGCCTCGACGGGGGTGATCGCGTAGTGCCCGGCGGCGGTGACCAGTCCTTCGATCGGGCCCAGTTCACGGTGGACGAGACAGACGGCCTGGCGGACCTTCTCGGCGTCGGAGACATCGGCCACCAGGGACAGCGCAAGGTGGTCGTCGATGACGGGCTGGCGGTCGATGCCGGCGACCTGCCAGCCGTGGGTGTGCAGTTCCTGTGCGATCCGGGCTCCGATACCGCTGCCGGCACCGGTGACCACGGCGATCCGGGGGTGGTTCATCTTCCTGCCTTCTGAGAGGTGCGAGAACGGGTGGGGCGGTCGGCTCGGCGCTGCCGTCCACGGAGGCCGGGTGCGGCGGGGCGGGGCCGACCAGGAAACCTCTCGCTACGGATGCGGTGCCGCGTCCGGCGCCGGCGGTGCCGTGGCCGCGAGGCGGCTGGCCAGCGGGGGCTTGATCCGGTTCCGTACGATCGCGTAGATCACGGCGCCGGCGACGGCCAGCAGACCGGTCGTCAGGATCATGCTCCAGCGCAGGTACCAGGTGTCGCCCATGGACGCGCGGGGCCAGGCGATGTTAATGGTCTGGGCGACGGCCCACAGCGCCGCTACCACGGTCACCGGCATCCCCCACCGGCCGAGGCTGAACGCGCCGGGTTTCCACTTGCCGGTGAGCCGGGCGATCAGGGCGGCGATCACGGGCACGGCGAAGGCGATCTGGAAGCCCATGGTGGTGAAGTTGACCAGAACCCGGTAGAGGTCGGAGCCGGCCAGCAGGACCAGGATCGCGGCGACCACGCCGGTCAGGGCAATGGCGTTCACCGGCAGCCGCTCCGGGCCCGCGAGCTTGACCAGGAACTTCGACCCGGGCAGCGCGTTGTCCCGCGCCGAGCCCCACAGACAGCGGGTGACGGCGGCCTGGACGGCGAGGAAGCTGGACAGGAAGCCGATGACGAACATGATCAGCAGGGGCCGGGCGATCCCGGAGCCGAGGGCGCTGACCAGGGTGTGGGTGACCGGGTCGCCGGTCTTCTCGGCCATGACCTGGTCGAGGTTGGGGATGGCGAGGATGACGGCGACACTGGAGTACATGACGATCGCGGCCACGCAGAGCAGCGACAGGATGATGGCCTTGGGCACATTGCGCTCCGGCTCCTCCACCTCCTCCGCGATGGAACCGGCGGCCTCGAAGCCGACGAAGGACCAGCCCACGTAGGCCATGGCCACCAGCAGCGGTCCGCCGACCCAGGTACCGAGGTCCTGGGTGCCGAAGCCGTCGAACAGGACGTCGATGGGGTTCACCCGGTGGAAGATCAGCAGGATGGTGCTCAGCCCGACGGAGCCGACGACCTCGCAGATGATGCTCGCGATCACCATGATCTTGAGGATCCGGCGGCCCACCATGTTCGCCAGGCTGCCCACGGCGAGGATGCCGATGGCGGTGGCGACGGTGAGCGCCTTGCCGTGCTCGTCGACGCCGACGGCCGGGAGCAGGAAGCCCGCGGCGCCGTAGGCGAGGGTGGACAGCGCGATGGTGAGCCCCCAGGTGTAGGCCCAGGCCGCGATCCAGCCCCAGGAGGCGCCGCGCAGATGGCGGGCCCATTGGTAGACGCTGCCCGCGTACGGCCAGCGGGAGGCCAGCTCGCCGAAGACGAGGGCGATCATCAGCTGCCCGGCCAGCACGATCGGGAAGGCCCAGAAGAACGCGGGGCCCGCCGCGAACAGCCCGAGTGTGAAGATCGCGTACAGCGCGACGATCGGCGACACATCGGCGAAGGCCAGCGAGAACGCCGAGCGGAAGCTGAAGCCGCGTTTCAGCGTGCTCACCCCCGCGGGGCCGCCCGAGGGATCGGCGCCGCCCGCGGGGTGTTCCGCGACTGGAGGATTCGACATGCGCCCGCTCCTTACCTGGCCCCTGGCGGGGTGATGAGGCATCGTCCGCCCTGCGCGAGCGAACTTTCAGGGAGTCTGCGTCGCCGGTACTCCCAGATCTACCGAGCGAAGACCACAATCGCCACTTGCCCTTTGAGCGATCGCACAACAGGATTGCATCGAAGTTACAAGCGAAGGGCGGTGGACACATGCCGGCCACCATTCACACCGTGCTGGACCTGCCTCACCTGCGGCTCAGCCTGTTCGCCGGCGCGGCGGGACTGGGCCGTACGGTCTCCTGGGCGCACGCGTCCGACCTCGACAGCCCCTGGGACTGGATGGCCGGGGGCGAGCTGCTGATGCGCAACGGCTGCACGCTGCCCGCGGGCGGCGGCGCGCAGGCGGCGCTGATCGAGCGCTGTGCCGTGGCGGGCGCGAGCGGCATCCTGATCGGCGAGGACCCCGACACGCCGGAGCTGACCGCCGGCCTCGCGGCGGCGGCCGACCGCCATGGGCTGGCGGTGCTCACCGCCGCGTACTCCGTGAGCTTCGTGGCGGTCGCCCGCGCGGTCGCGGACGCCAATACCGGGGAGGCGTCGGCGCGCTTCGGGCAGATCGAGAAGATCTACGGTGCTCTGCGCGACAGCCTGGTGGACCGCACCGGCGATTCGCCGACCGCCCGGCTGGGCCGTGACCTGGGCTGCCGGCTGCTGCTCCTGGACACGGCGACCGCGCATCCGGTGGATCCCGGGGGCGCGGCTCCCGAGTCGGCGCTGCGGCAGGCGCTGCTCACGGCGGTGAGCGATCACAACGGGCGGATCCCGGGCGTGCTGCACCTGTCTGTGTCGGGGCGATCCGGCACGGATGGGGCCGGTGCCGGTGAGGCCGGTGCCGGTGAGGCCGGTGCCGGTGGATCCGGTGCCGGTGGGGCCGGTGCTGGGGATTCCGGGGGGCCGGCGGCGCTCGGGGCGGCCGGGGTGTCGAATGTTCTGGCGGTGGAGGTGCCGGCCGAGGAGCCGACCGTGCTGGTCGCCGTCGAGCTGCCCGGCATGGACACCTCGCTGCTGCACCACCTGGCGACGGCGGCGGCCGTCGAGACGGCCCGGCAGGGCATGCTGCGCGAGCACGAGCGACGGCTGGGCTCGGAGCTGCTGGCCCAGCTGCTCGACGCGCGGGTCGACCCGCACGCGGCCCGTGAGGAACTGGCCGCCCACCGGCTGCCGCCCGACGATCTGGTCGTCCTGGCGGTGCCGCAGGAGAACGGCGCCGAGCAGCGTGACCTGCATCTTGCGCTCAGCCGCCGGCGCGTTCCCCATCTGCTGCTCAACCGCAGCGATCTCCTGCTGGCGCTGCTGTCCGACAGCCCCGGCGATCTGTCCGCCGTCCACCGCAGGCTGGGGCTGCGCACCCCGATCGGGCTGAGCAGCCGCACCTCCCTGGACCGGCTCTCCGAGGCCAGGGACGAGGCGGTGTGGTCGCTTTCGCTGGCCCGCTCCTCGGCGGGCGGCCTGGTCCGCTACGGCGACGACACCGCGTTCACCGTGCTGCGCAGCCATGAGGAGGCCCGCGCGATCGTGGAGCGGGTGCTGGGACCGCTGACCGCGTACGACCGGGCGAACGGCACCGATCTGGTCGGCACGCTGCGCTCGTTCCTGGTGAACCGCCGCTCGTGGCAGCGCACCGCCGCGGCGCTGAACGTCCACAAGCAGACCGTGATGTACCGGGTGCAGCGGGTGGAGGAACTCACCGATCGGCGGCTCGCGGAGACCGCGGACATCACGGAGCTGTGGATCGCCTTCCAGGCGCACGCCCTGCTGCGCGGGGACGTGCTGCGCTGAGCGGCGCCCCGGCGGCTCAGGAGTCAGGGAGCGGGCGCACCGGCTGCGGGCCTCGGTGGAGGCACCGCTGTCCAGGAGTACGGCGACGGCGGCGGCCGGGTCGGGCAGGCCGCCGCTGAGCCGGTCGAGGGAGAGGCGTACGGCGACCCCCGGCCGTTCCAGGAGCAGCAGCTCGCGGGGGGGCCGGGGCGGGGCGCTCCACCCGGACCGGTCCGCCGTCGGGCACCGGGTGGGCCGGCCTGCGGGATTCGATCTCCGCCCGCGTGGCCGGGCCGCCGCCGCGCGCCCCGTCGGTGTCGACGCGGATGGCCGGCCGCCGGTCCGGGTGGAGGGGTCCGGCGGGTGAGCCCGCGGCGGCCCGCACCAGGCCCTCCCGGGGGGGCGCGGCTCTCCACCAGGGCGTCGAATATCCCGACGACCTTCAAGCTCTCCGCCGCGGCGAGATCCACCGCCGCGACCTGCGGGACCAGCTCTCTCATTACGCGCTCCGCCCCGCCGCCAGGGTGAGCGGCGGGGCGGGCCGGGGGATGTCAGGGATCGACCAGCACCTGGTCGTAGGGGGTCGTGCGGGCGCGGCCGGACATGAAGGAGAGAAAGTCCTTGATGAACGCGCTGCGGCTGTACGACGTGTGCGCGGCGGCCGTCTCACGGTGGAACGCGGTCCGGAACAACGCCCGGTACTCCGCCGCGTCGATTCGCTGATTGCCGTCCTTGTCGGTGGCGTCGAAGAGGACCTCGGCGGTCCTGATCAGTGCGGGACCGGCCAGGGAGGGGACCGCGGCGGCGTACTCCGCGGCGCTGACCCGGCCGTCGCCATCGGTGTCGAGGGCGCTCTGGAGCTCCCGCCACCAGTCGGCGAAGGCGTTGTAGAGCCGGGTCTCCTCGGGCTCGTCCAGGTCGAGGCGGGTGGACAGTTCACGGGCCATGGCGGCGAGGTCGGGCCAGTCGAGGTGGCCGTCGCCGGTCTGGTCCAGCACCTGCCGGAAGAATTCCTCGGCGTCGCGCCGCGGGCCGGTGTGCGGGGGTGCCTGCGGGTGGGCCCGCGGGGTGTGCGGGTCGGGGTGCGGCTGCTCGGCCGGTTCCAGGTCGACCGGTGTCATGAGGCGCAGCAGCGCCCCGGCCCGTGTCATCCGGCTCCGCAGGGCCGCGACGGTCCGCACGGCGGGGTTGTCGCTGTCGGGTGAGGGGTCCAGGAGATCGGCGAGGTTCTCGGTCGGGAGCCAGCCCTCGGGCAGGAAGCGGGCCAGGCCGGCGGCGAGGTAGGCACCCTGCATCAGGGTCTGGACGCCGGGGACCTCCGGCAGTCCGGCCCGCCGCCGGAACGCCTCCGGGAGGGAGGCGACGGTGATCGCCCCGATGACCGGCCCGGCGACGGCACGGCCCGCCGCCCACAGGGTCGGTATCCCGTCCAGCACGGGCGGGGCGGGGAGGTGGTCGAAGAGCTTGTACAGGATGACCCGCGCCGCCTCCGTGTTCTCCAGCTCCTCCTCGACCACCCGGTCGAAGTACGGCCAGAAGTCGTGCACTTCCTCGGGCAGGAGCCCGGTCGCGTCGCCCATCGCGGCGTGGAAGGCCCGGAACTCGGCGTACAGCTCCTCCATGGCCCGCTGTTCCAGCGGCTGGCCGCTCAGACGGCACATGGTGACGACACTCTCGAAGAGCGTGGCCACCACCCAGGCACGCGCGTCGGCGTCCATGCCGCTGTACGGCCGGTCGCGCGCGTCGGTCCCGTTCAGCCGGGCGTGCAGCCGGTTGAGACGTGCCGCCTCCCGCTGCCGTACGTCGTCGTCGGGGCCGAACATCCGCTGCACGCTCACGAAGGTGTTCCGCAGCCGCCGCCAGGGGTGGGTGACGAAGGTCGAGTTCTCGACGAGGGCGGCACCGATCTGCGGGTGGGCGGCCTCCAGCACGGTGGCCCGGATCATGGCGAGGGCCCAGCGGGGGTCGGTGACGAACGCGTGGAACCGGGCGCCGGGGCCGAACACGGGCGGCGGCGGGGGCGCGTGCTCGTCGGGGGCCGGGGCGTCCGCGTCGGCCGGTGGAATGTCGGCCGGTGGGACGTCGGCCGATGGGACGTCGGCCGGTGGGCCCCATCGGTGGGCCGCGGGGTGGTCGTCGGCCGGTGCGGCGGAGGCATGGGCCGCGGGCTCCTCGCCGGGGGCGGTCTCGGCCGATGGCCCGTCACCTGGGTTCGTCACGCTCGCGGTTCTCCGTTCGGGTCGGTCGGTATGCCGCCGAAGCGGCGGTCGCGTCGCTGGTAGGTGTGCAGGCACTCAAGGAAGTGCGGCGCCCGGAAGTCGGGCCACAGCACCGGCGGGAAGACCCATTCGGCGTAGGCGACCTGCCAGAGCATGAAGTTGGAGATGCGCTGCTCGCCGGAGGTACGGATCACCAGGTCGACGTCCGGGGTGTCGGGAAAGGGCAGATGGGCGGCGAACGACCGCTCGGTCACGGCGTCGGCGGGCACCCCGTCGCGGATCAGTGACCGGGCCGCCTCCACGATGTCCCGGCGGCCACCGTGGTCGAAGGCGACGGTCAGCGTCATGCCCCGGTTCTTTGACGTCAGGGTCATGAGGTCGGCGAAGTCCTGGGCCAGCGCGGGCGGGATCCGCGGGTCGGTGACGCCGAGGAAACGGCAGCGGATACCGCGTGCGTGCAGCAGCGGGGCGTGTTTGCGCACCACCCGGCGCACCAGCCGCATGAGGAAGTCCACCTCGGCGGTGGGGCGTCGCCAGTTCTCGGTGGAGAAGGCGTACAGACTCAGCCAGCCGACGCCCGCGGACCGCGCCGCCTCGATGACGTCGATCACCGTCGTCTCGGCCGCGCGGTGCCCCGAGGTACGGGGCAGTTCGCGCTGCGCCGCCCATCGGCCATTGCCGTCCATCACACAGGCGACATGCCGGGGCACCGCGCGCGGCGGGGACGGCCGATGTGGCGCTGGTGGGGACGGCGCTGGCGGGGACGGGGAGCGGGGCTCTGGCTGAGGGGGGAGACGGGGAACCGCGTCGGTGTCTTCCAGCCCGCTCAAGCCTCACGCCCTCACGTTGATCCGATAACCGGGAAAGTGTGACAACGCCAGGGGTACTGGGGGCGCGCGAAGCCCCCGGCTTCACTCTTTAGGGTGATAGGCCGTACATCGGTTTGAACCGCGCACGGTCCGCTTCTGACCAGGGACCCCGCCGGGTCAGAGGGGTGAGGCGGCGCACCGGCGCAGCACCGGCCGCTGCCCGGCGCGCTCATCCGGTGAGCGCCTGGTGCAGTCGTCTCGCCTCCGTGAGCAGACGGCTGCTGCCCTTTCGGGCGGCCAGGTCCGTCAGCCAGGGGTCGCTGTCCCGGGCGCCGCACTCCTCGGCTCCGGTGGCCGCGGCGGCGAGGAGGTCGCCGGTGCCGCGCGGGGGCGTGGCCCCGGTGGCGAGGAGGGGTGGGAGCAGTGCGGCGAGGACGGACCAGGCGGTGGCCGGGGCGTTCGCGGAGACGGTGGTGGTGAGGGCGTCCGCGACCCGGTTGGCCTTGACCGCGCCGAGGGACAGCAGTTCGGCGAGGTCGGTGCCCAGCCGGTGGGCGTCGAGGGTGCCGCGGGCGGCCAGGGTGAGGAGGGCGTCGACCGTGGCGAGACGGTCGTCGGGGTGTCGGGCGCTCAGTCCGTGGGCGAGGGCGAGATGCAGCGCGGGTCCGGGCGGTCCGGGCGCCTCGGCGAGGGTGAGCAGCAGGCCCGTGTCGATGCGCTCGGTCCCGACGGCGGCCTCCGCGAGGAGCGGTATGAGGTGGACGGCGAGGGTGTCCGGCCGATCCGGGCACAGCGACACCCAGTACCGGGCGGAACCGTACACGCAGCCGCAGTAGCGGGTCGCGGAACGGAAGCCGTCGCCGATGGCGGACAACGCCGGGAACGCGCGGTTGAGTTCACGGCTCGCGGCGTCCGTCAGCTGGATGCGGGTGCGGTCCTTTGCCGCCTTCACCAGGGTGCGCTCGGCGGCGGGGGCGGGCTTCGGCGGGGTCTCCAGCCAGTGGGCCAGGCGTCGGCCCTCGGGGGTGTCCAGGGCGTGGGCGCGGGCGACCAGGTCGGCCAGGGTGGCCGGGTCGGCGGGGTGGCGCAGCCGGAGCAGGGCGAGATCGAGGTCGGCCGGTGCGGGCTCGGCGCCCTGGGTGCCGTACAGGTGGAGGCGGGTCAGCAGGTCCTCGGGGTGGAGTTCGCCGGAGTCCCGGCTGGGGGTGGCCAGCAGGTGGGGCGGGACGGGGCCGGTGACCAGGAGGTGGGTGATCTCGGCGAGGCGGCGCCGCCAGGGGGTGCTGAAGCGGGCGTGGGGGCAGTCCTTGTGGGCCGTGGCGCGGCGGACCCGCTTGAGGTCGGCGGAGCTGACCCGGCCGGTCGCCGCGGCCAGCAGCGCGAGCAGGTTGAAGCCGCCGTACCTGGGCCAGTTGTTGGGGTGCAGCCAGTCGGCGTGCCGCTGGGCCACCGGCTCCAGCGCCTTCGCGAGGGCCTCGCGGTCGTGGTGGGCCAGCCGGACCATGCCGTCCAGCGCCCACTCGTACGACCCGATGGTGGCCCTGCTGCGCAGACTCGCCGCCAGTACGGCCGCGAACTCGGCGGTGAACTCCTGCGCGCTCTGCGGTGCGGGCGGCAGCGGCGCCGGTGTGCGGGGCTCGGGGAGGGTGTCGCGTGGCCGGTCCCTGGGTCCGGTCCGGTCCGGGAGCAGTTCGGGGGCGTCGAACAGGTCGGCGGCGGTGGTGAGGAGGCCGGGACGCAGCAGGGCCGCCGCGCCGATCAGTTCCTCGCGGGCGGCCGGGCCCGCGTGGGTGAGATGGCGTCCGGCCAGGCGCAGGGCGCGCTGCTGGAGGGCGGTGTCGGTGTGCCCGAAGGCGTCGCCGAGGGTGGGCAGCAGGACGGGGGCGTCCTGGGGCGCGCGCCGCAACGCCGCTTCCAGCCAGGACAGCTGGCCGCGCACCGGCTGCTTCTCGGTGCGGAAGAACACCGCGCGGGCGGTCTCGGCGAGCTGGGGGCTGGTCAGCCGGTCCGTGTCCCACAGGCCGCGCAGCACCTCCTGCGCGTGGACGGCGGCGACGGAGGGGGCGTCGGCGGCGATCCGGATCCAGTCGCCGGTGCGCGCGGCGCACTCGTCGCCGGTGGGCTCCAGCGCGCGCAGCAGCGCCACGCAGAACCGCACGCCGCCCAGCGGCCAGGTGCCGCGCAGCAAGGCGGTGACGGCGGCGGCCATCAGGTCCGCACGGTCCAGGACGCCTTCGGCGGCGAGGGCGGCGTAGGTGCCGTGCCAGGTGTCGATGAGGTGCTCCGACGCGCGGCAGGACTGCCACACCAGTTGCCCGGTCAGCTCGGGGGTGTCGACCAGGTACGGCAGCATGCGCGGGGTCAGGGGGTCCTCGCGCAGGGCGGCGAGCAGTCCGCCGCACGGCGTTCCGGGCTCGGCGGGCCGCTCGCCGCGTCGGCGGTGTCTGCGGTGGGGGCAGCGCGCGTAGTGCTGGTCGTGCGCCTCGAACTGCCATTGGATGCCGGTGGCCTCGGTGAGCGGCAGGGGGAGGCCGGTGGTGTCGGCGAGGGTGCGCGCGAGGGCGAATTCCCAGCGGCCCATGTCGGTGCGGGCCGCCAGCCGCTCCAGCACCCTGGTCAGGAACTCCGGTGGCCGCCCGGCCAGTACGGCGGCCAGCAGGTAGGGGTCCTGGTCGTAGGTGTGCGGGCGTTTGAGCCAGGTGGCGCAGGCCACGGCGGCGGTGTGGCAGCCGGCGGCGGCGAGATAGGCCGCGCCACGGGTGTCCGTCGGCAGGGAGCCGTCCTCCCGCAGGCGTTTCAGCTCGGGCAGGAGCGCGCGCCGGGTCCGGTCGTCGAGGTCGGCCAGGAGCACGGGCAGTTCATTGCGGGCGCCCGCCTCGACGGCACCGAGCAGCGCGGTGGCGGGGTCCTGCCCGGCCTCGTGGCGAAAGCGCTGGACCCTGGCCGGGCTCGCGGGGCGCGGGGAGCGGGCGAACCGGCGGATCATCGGGACTCCAGGGGGGCGCGGTCGCGGCGGTGCGCGATACGGACGGCGAGGGCGTGCTTGCAGGGGCCGCGCCGGCCCCGGTGGTCGGACCACCAGGGACAGGTGCAGCTCGCGCCGCGCCCGTCGGGGGCGGGCCGCACCAGGTGGGTGTGATCGCCGGACCGGACGGAGGCGACCGGGCCCTCGGGTCCCCCGGCGCCCTCGTGGAAGGTGACCGCGCCCTCGGCGACCAGGGCGCGGGCGGCCACGAGGCGGGGGTTGTGCCGCTCGGCGCGGTCGGCGTCGTAGGGCAGTTCGCGGTGGAAGTAGGCGGCCTCGGCGGTGTCGTAGCCGACGCGGCCGGCGGTGCCGAGGCGGGTGAGGGCGGCCCGGACCCGGTCGTGGGGGAGGCCCGCCGCCGCCGCGAGTGCGGCCGGGTCGATGCGCGGCTCCCAGGCGAGCAGCACGGCGAGCAGTTCGGCGGCGGCGGCGGTGTCGTCGCCCGCCAGGGCTTCCAGGACCGCTCCTTCGCCGCTGAAGCCGCGCGACACGCCGGGTGAGAGGACGAGGGTGAGCCGCATGCCGGGCAGGCCGATCTCCCAGCCGCTCGCCAGGGGCGGGCTGTCCGGGGCGGCGGGTGGGCCGTACAGGCGCAGTCCGGTGGCGTGCCGCAGGACGCGCAGGAGGGCGCCGAGTCGCGCGGGGCCGGGCAGGCAGACGGCGCCGGGTGCCGGGCGGCTGGTGGGGCGCAGGCCGCGCCCGGCGGGCAGCAGCCACTGCTCGGCGCCGCCGGACCGCCCGGTACGGGGCAGGGCGCGCAGAAACCTGACCGTCTCGGCGGCGCCGAGTTCGGCGCGCAGGTCGAACGCGGCGGAGATGACCTGGGTCTCGGCGAACCCGCGCAGCCAGCGCTCGGGCAGCGGCACCTTCTTCTCCACCACGGCTCCGTCGAGGGTGGTCACCGCCAGTTCCTCCGGGCCGACCCGCAGATGGAGCGGATCGTCGCCGCCGATCCGGGCCAGGGCGTCCCGCAGCGGGTTGTTGACGTCCACATTGGTCGTGCCGTGCCGTACCTCGCCGCCGTCCAGGCCGTCGCCCAGCACATCCAGGCGGGCGTAGACCCCGCAGCAGCCGGAGAACGACTCGAAGCGCAGCCGGTCGCCCTGCGCCGTGACCACCGGATCGCGCAGCCGCGCCAGCTCCGGCCGGTAGTAGCGCGCCCCGGCCACGTCCGCCACCGCCAGCAGCGCCGCGGCGGCGACCTGGGGCCGGGTCAGGAACCCGGAGTAGAAATGGGGCCGCGCCACGGGCCCGGCGGGCGTCACCCCGCCGGAGGTCTCCAGACCGAGGGCCGTCCCGCGCGCGGTCGTACGCACGGCGGACGGCTGGGCGTAGGCGTACGCCTGAAGGTTCGACGTCATGCCCAGAACGCTACGGCCTGCCACTGACAATGCCCTTGGGCGGCCGTGCGGGGGCCGGTGCCGGGGCTTGTGGCGGGACTCGTGGCGGAACTTGCGGCGGGACTTGCGGCGGGGGGGGTGCCGCCCGTCCGGTGAGCGACCGTCAGCGTGCCGCCCCGGCGAGGAACCGCACACCGCACCCTGCGAGGGGCGCCCCGGCGAGTGGACGCGCCCTCGACTGCGCTGAGCCGGTTGCGCGCGGCCGGGCCCGGCTTCTCCGGGAGACAACGGGACGCAAGACGTGTCCCTGGCGCTCATCGACGCGGTGTTCGAGCGCTTGGGGCGGCGCCTGTTCCCTGATCCGCTCCCGGCTCGCCGCCCCTGTCGCCCGGGTGGTTCCGCCGCCTACGACGGTGAGCCCGCCGCCCGCCGGGCCAGGTGACCCCACCTCAGCCCAGCGGGCCAGCCGGTCAGCCGGTCAGCCGGTCAGCCGGTCAGCCGAGAGCCTCGCAGCAATCGCCCCACCGTGTCCGCCGCGAGGTCATCGGGGGAACACCCCGGCGGCAGCGAATCCGCCGCGGTGAGCGCGGCGATGCCGTGCAGCGCGGCCAGCAGGATCACGCCGAACCGTTCCGCGTCGGCGACGGACGCGCCACTGCCGTCGAACAGGTCGAACAGGATCTCCCCGCACGCCGCCGAGGCCGCCCGCACCTTGTCCTGCGGGTCGCGGTACTTGCACGCGTACATCACCTCCAGCAGCGCCGGGTACCGGGTGGCGAACCGGACGTAGGTGAGGGCCAACCGGGTCAGCCGGTCCTCGAACCCGCCGTCACCCGAGGTCGACTCGGCCAGCTCGGCGCCGAGCCGCTCGAAGCCCTCGACCGCGAGCGCGTCGAGCAGCGCCTGCCGGTCGGCGAAGTGCCGGGAGGGCGCCGCGTGCGAGACGCCGAGGTCCCGGGCCAGAGAGCGCAGGGAGAGCGCCCCGACGCCGTCCTCGGCCAGGACGGTCTCGGCGCGGGCCAGCAGCTCGGCGCGCAGGTTTCCGTGGTGATACGCCATGCCGCCATCGTACAAGGCGATGTTTCCATTGACAGCTTTGTAGTCGTCGCCTACATTTCCGGTCACGTCACTCTTCACGTCACCCTTCACATCACGCTCCGCGCCACCCCCTCACCACGCCCACCACGCCCACCACCCTCACCGCCCTCACCACGACAGGAACGTATCCATGAAGGCCATTGTTTTCGGGGCGACCGGCATGGTCGGCCAAGGTGTGCTGCGCGAGTGTCTGCGCGACGACACCGTGACCGAGGTCCTGGTGATCGGCCGTACGGCGACCGGCGTCGAGCATCCGAAGCTCCGGGAGGTCGTCCACCGGGATCTCCAGGAGCTGATGACCCGGCCGGGCGCCGATGTCCAGCTGTCCGGCGTCGACCTGTCCGACTACGACGCCTGCTTCTTCTGTCTGGGCGTCTCCTCGATGGGCATGACCGAGGAGGCGTACCGGCGGATCACCTACGACCTGACCCTCACCGCGGCCCGTACCCTGGCCGCCGCCAACCCGGACCTCACCTTCGTCTATGTCTCCGGCCAGGGCACGGACAGCACCGAGCGGGGCCGGAGCATGTGGGCCCGCGTCAAGGGCCGGACGGAGAACGACCTGCTGGCCCTGCCCCTGCGCACCTATCTCTTCCGCCCCGGATACATCCAGCCCCTGCACGGCATCACCTCCAGGACCCGCGTCTACCGCGCCCTCTACGCGGTGACCTCGCCCCTCTATCCCCTCCTCAGGCGACTCGCGCCCCACCAGCTCACCACCACCGAGCAGCTCGGCCGCGCGATGATCGAGGTCACCCGCCACGGCGCACCCCAACCCGTCCTCCACAACCGGGACATCAACCGGGCCGCCCTCGGCGAGGACCGCCAGGCGCCGCGCTCGCGCTGATCGCGCCGTCGCGTTCTTGGCCGGTTTCACCATGTCGTCCGGTTCCGGGCGTTGGGTAGCGTCATGGCCCGGTGACACGAGGCAAGGCGCGAGGCAGGACAGCGGGAACCGACCGATCAGGAGGCCGCGATGTCGTGGTTCACCCACAGCCTGCGGGCGTTCAGCGGTGAGATGCGCGCACGGTGGCACGGCTACTTCGTCGAATACGGACAGCGGGACTGACGCCAAGGAGGACCACCATGTCCTGGCTCATCAAGAAGGTCCAGGCACTCAGCGGTGAGATGCGCGCACGGCGCAATGAGTACGGTGACCGGTACGGCCGCACCGACTGACATCTCCCCCCACCGCTCCGAACGGGATGGGATGCACGACCCGATCACCGCATCTCATCCCCGTCAGCTGGGCAGGTGACCTTGTGTTCCTCAACAGGCTCGGTCTATGGCCCCAGTTGCTGCGCTGGGAGCGCCTGGCGGCGGACCACGACGGTCCCTTCAGGCTCCGGTTCGGAACCCTCTTTGTCGCCGACGGGCAGTCGGCGCGGGACATCCTCACCGACCCGGACGGCAACTATCTCTCCCGGTCCGGATTCTTCCGCCTCGGACAGCGTCCCCTGCCCCAGGATCTGCGGACCGCGGCCTCGCAGGAACTCCTCAGGGTCCTGGCCCGGCACGATCTGCCCGCGTCCTTCGACCTGGACACCGCCCTCCAGGAGCTGAGCGACCGCCGGGGGCGGCTGCGGCATCAGCGCTGGGGGGTCGGGATGATCCGCCGCTACTTCGCCCCCGCGATAGCGCACGAGCGGCACGCCGGGATCAACGCGCTGGTCGACGCCTATGTCACATCGAGCGTCGTCGCCGACGACATCGTCGGCCGTTCGGTACGCGGATCGCACCGTACGGTGCCGGGCATCCGGGCCGGATTCGCCGAACAGCTGGGAAGGGTGCCCGGGCGGCGGTCCGACGCTCCGGCCCGCGATCTCGTGGATCTGGTGCTCGGCGTGGAGGGGGAACTGTCCCCGCAGGACCGCGCGCAGCTCCTCCAGCGGCTGATCCTGTCCGCGGTCGGCTTCACGGGCGTCGCCCTCGAATGGGTCGTGCTGCTCGGCATCCAGCATGGGTACAACGGCCCGGAGCTACGGCCCGAGCAGGTCCGTTCCCTGGTCAGGGAGACACTGCGGGTCTATCCCACCGCGTGGCGCCTGGTCCGGGTCGCCGCGAGGGATCACCGGATCGCCGGTGTCCCGGTCCGGCGCGGGGAGCATGTCCTGATCGGGACGCACGCGATCCACCGGTCCGGTGCCGTGTGGGACCGGCCGCTGGACTTCCGTCCCGCCCGCTGGGAGGAGGACGCCGACGACGAGCGAAGGCGCTCCTACCTCCCCTTCGGGAAGGGGGAAGGCATGTGCCCGGCGAACGGATTCGCCCTCAAGGCCCTCGAACACCTCGGCCACCTCATCCTTCACCGCTACCGGGGAGAGGTACGCCTCCGACGCCGCAAGCCCCACGCCCGTACGCTCCTGGCACCCCCGGCGGGCTGGACCCGCCTCACCGAGACGGGCCCGTAGCCGGGGTCCGCCGGGGGCGCCCCACCGACCCAACGGGCCGACGCGCCGACGCGCCGACGCGCCGACGCGGAACGCCTGTACCGGCCCCCCTGAACGACGAGTTCACCTCGTACGGGCGGGCCTCACTCCCACTGGTACGGCAGGTACTTTCCGTCGAGGGTGATGACGACCCGGTCGCCGGCCGGGTCGGGGACGCGCTGGACGTCCAGACGGAAGTTGATCGCGCTCATGATGCCGTCGCCGCACTGCTCGTGGATCAGTTCCTTGATGGTCGGTCCGTAGACCTGGACGATCTCGTAGAGCCGGTAGACGGTCGGGTCCACGGGGACGGCCGCGTCCAGGGCGCCCCGGGTCGGCTGGAGCCGGAAGGCGAGGGCGGCGTCGTCGCCGAGTTCGAGGAGGGCCGCCGCGGTGGCCGCCTCGTCCTTGCCCATCGGGTGCTGGCCGAGCAGGGCCGCCGTGGTCCAGGCCAGTGGTCTGCCGATCGCTTCGGCGAGCTGGGCCCAGGTGACCCCGGTCTTCACCTTGGCCTCGCGCACGGCTTCGGCGGCTTCCCGCTTGCTGAGCATATGTGTCTCCCTTGACGACGAACTTGACGACGAACTTGACGACGAAGGTCCTGGCGCCACGTCACACCAGGGTAGGAGACCCGGGCCAGGACGGTCAGGCATTGCCCAAGGCGACGAGGTGCGCGGTCGCCCGTGCCGGGTTCTTCAGTGTCGGAGTTCGCGGATAGCGGCGACTACCCATCCGTGGCCGGGTCGAACTGGGGCTGGGCGCCGGGGCGTACTGGGACGCCATCGGCGCCGACGGCGGACGGCGCCGCGATCCCGGTGAGGCGGTCCGGGCCACCCATGAGGCCATCGAGATCGTGCGGGCGCTGTGGAGCGGCGGCCCACCGGTCCGGGTCGGCGGCGAGCACTACCGGCTGGACGGCGCCGCCCCCGGCCCCGCCCCCGCGCACCCCATCGGGATCTGGGCCGGTGCCATCGGCCCGGGCATGCTGGAGCTGGTCGGCGCGGCGGCCGACGGCTGGCTGCCAGCGTGCCGCACGTACCGCCGGGCCGGCTCGGGGCGGGGCACCGGCGCATCGACGAGGCGGCCCTCGCGGCCGGTCGCCGGCCGACGGCGGTACGGCGGCTGTACAACCTCTCGCCGGGTCCGGACGGTTTCCCGCGCGGCACGCCGGACGCCTGGCCCGAGCAACTGGCCGCGCTCGCGCTGGAGCACGGGACCAGCGCCTTTCTGCTGCCCGCGCGGCAACCGGCCCTGATCCAGTCGTTCGCGGCCGAGGTGGCGCCCGCCGCCCGGGAGCTGGTGGCCGCCGCACGCGGCCGGGCGGCGGACCCCGACGGCCCGGCGCCCGGCCCGGGCGGGGTCGGCGCGAGCGCCGGGCCGGTGGTGGCGGGCTCGCGCCACGCGCGCACCGGTCCGTCTCCGGGGAGCGGCTGTCCGTACGGCCCCACCCCCTGACCCCGGTGTACGCCGGTCCACCGAGCGTCTCTGGGACTCGGCGGGCTGGTCCGGGAGGTGCCGGGCGACGCCCTCGACCCCGGCGAGGCCCGCTCCGAGATCCAGAAGCTGAGTCTGCGTCAGAACATCGATCTGGTCGCGCTCGACCGGGGCGAGACCGGCGGGGAGGGGCTGCGGGCGGCCGTGGACCTGCTCACCGACGCGCTGCTGTCGCACCTCTCCTATGAGGAGCGGGAGTTGATCGAGCCGATGGCACGGTTCGGGACCGGCTGGTGATCCGTACGGTGGTGTGGTCCGGGATCGGTCTGCGATTCCGGCGTGCGTGTTCCAGGGGGACCCATCCGGTGTGGCATCCCGGCACGGGGCACGGCGAGGTGATGGGCACGGCGAGGTGGGCAGGCCCACCCTTAGTCCACCCCCTACCCCGGTATCACCCCCGACATGGCTCTCCAGTGTGACGCCCCGCCCTCCACCGGCTTCCTACCTTCCTCCCCGTCACCACGGACGAGACAGAGGGGGACCGACGGATGCGCCGTTTCAGAAAGACGCTCACCACCGCCGTACTGACCGCACTGCTGGTCGGCAGCACGGCGGGCGGGGCCGCGGCGAGCGGCCAGGACGTGCCGGGCGGTCCGCTCCCCGGCACCGCCGCCTGGCTGGCGGACGACTCCCTGGGCAGGGAGCTGCCGGACCCCGCCACGGCCACCCCCTCCGACGTGGCGGCCTTCTTCGCCGCCCTGACCGTCACCGAGCGGTGGCGGCTCGTCCGGGACCACCCCGGCGTGGTGGGCAACCTCGACGGCGTCCCCGTCCACCTGCGCTACGCGGCGAACGCCCCCGCGGGCGATCAGGTCCTGGCCTACGACCCACGGGGCCGGGGCCTGATCGCGCGGGTCGCCGGTGACCTGGAGAACGCCACCCACGTCGCGGTGATCGTCCCCGGCTCGGACATCGACGTCTCGACGGCGGGCCGTACGGCACGCTGGGCCGCCGATCTCCAGGAGGCGGCGGGCGACGACACGGCCGTCATCGCCTGGGTGGGGTACACCACCCCCTCCGGTATCGGCCCCGACCTGGCGACGGGCCGCCTCGCCGAGGCCGGTGCCGAGCGTCTCGCCCGTTTCACCGACGGCCTGGACGCGGCCGGCCTGCCCGCCCCCTCCCTCTTCTGCCACAGCTACGGCTCGGTGGTCTGCGGGCTCGCCGCCCCCACCGCCGACGCGCGCGACATCGTCGCCGTGGGCTCGCCCGGCATGCGCGCCGACGATGTCACCGCACTCGGCACCGACGCCCACGTCTGGGCGGCGAAGTCCCCGGACGACTGGATCGGCCAGGTCCCCCATGTCGAGATCCTGGGCCTGGGCCACGGAGCGGACCCCACCTCGCCCGGCTTCGGCGCGACCGTCCTGAGCGCCGCCGACGTCCCGGCGCACGACGCGTACTTCACCCCCGGCACCGCCACGCTGACCGCGTTCGCCGCCATCGCCGCCGGAGCCCTGTGATGAACACCCCCACGATGAACACCCCCACAGGGCTCGCCAAGCTCACCGCCGAGATCGACGGGCGGACCCCCGCCCACCGCGACCGCGCCATCGACGGCCTGCGCGCGCTGGCGCTCCTCGCCGTCCCGGCCGGCCACTGGCTGGTCGGCGGCTTCACCCTCGACGCCGGGGGCGGTCTGCACAACGCCAGCCCGCTGGCCACGTTCGGCGCGCTGGCGCCGGCCGGCTGGATCCTCCAGATGCTGGGCATCTTCTTCCTGGTCGGCGGCTACTCCTCGTACCTCTCCTACCGGCGCCGCAAGGGTTCGGCCCGTGCCTGGATCACCGGCCGGCTCGTCCGTCTGGGCCGCCCGGTCCTCGGCGTCACCGCCGTCTGGGCACTGCTGCTGCCCACCCTCCACTACGGTCTCGGCGTCCCGGTCGCCAGCCTGCACACCGCCTCGACACTGGTCGTCCAGCCGTTGTGGTTCGTCGGCGTCTACGCCGTGATCACGGCCCTGACGCCGGTGTGCGTCCGCGCCTCGCGGCGGTTCGGTTTCTGGGCCGCGGCCCCACTGCTCGGCTCGGTCGCGGTGGTCGACTTCCTGCGCTACGGCCCGTACGCGGAGGCGACGCCGTCCTGGGTGAGTCTCGTCAACCTGCTGCCGGGCTGGATGTTCGCCTACCAGCTGGGCGTGTCCTGGGCGGACCGACGGCTGGGCCGGCGTGCGGCGTGGCTGCTGCTGTGGGGCGGCGCGGCCCTGTTCGCGACCCTGCTGCTCGCCTTCCACTACCCGGCGTCGATGGTGGGCGTGCCCGGCACGGCCCGGACCAATTCCCATCCGCCGTCCCTGCTGGTCCTGGCGCTGGCGGCGACCCAGTGCGGTGCGGCGATCCTGCTGCGCGACCGGCTGGCCCGGCTGCTTCTGCGCCCCGCCCTGTGGGCCCCGGTGGTGATCATCAACCTGGCGGCGATGACGATCCTGTGCTGGCACCAGACGGCGATGCTGGCCGCCGCGGTCCCCGCCTCGTACGTGGGCGAGATCCCCGGCCTGACGACCGCGCCGGACACGGCCGGCTGGATCCTGGCGCGGGTGGCCTGGCTGCCGCTCTTCGCGGGGCTGCTCGTGGTGATCGCACGGTTCGCCCGGCCCCTGGAGACCCCCTGGGACCGCACCGGCCCGATCCGCCGCACGGGGGCGGCCGTACTGGCGGCGGGCTTCACCTACTTCGCCCTGGTGGCGTGAGGGAGCCGCCCACCACCGGCGCACCAGCCCTCAACCGCGCCCGTCCGGACACCGTCCCACCCCGCATAGGCTGGAGCCCATGACGTCAGTGGAGGACAAGCCCCCGCGCGCGCTGCTCGCGGGGGCGTCGCGTCGGTGGGTGCGGCTGGTGCCGTGGGCCGTGGCGTTCGTGCTGTTCGTCGCTCTGCTGCCCACCACCATCGGGGTGCTCAGCTTCGACTACGGCCTGAGCGGCGGTCTCGCGGGCGCGCTGGCCGTCGCGCAGACGGCGCCGCTGCTCCTCGCCGTCGTCCGTCCGCTGCACGCCTGGTACGTGATCCTCGCGGCGGACCTGGCCACGGCGCTCGTCCTGCTCACCGTCGACTTCCCCGCCCAGCACGCGTGGCCGTTCCCGCCGACGACGATCGTCGGCTATCTGGGCCTCTGCCTCGCCCTCGGCCTGCGCGAGCCGCGCCGGACGCTGCTGCTGGTGTGGCTGACGACGGCGGGCGTGAGCGTCGCCCTGGGGTTCGCCGCGCCCCACGGCACGAGCGGCAGCAACATCCTGCTCACCGTGCTCAGCGGCGTCGTACTCGTGCTGGGTGGTGCGCTGCGCGAGCGGTACGAGGCGCAGCGCAGGCTGGCCGAGCAGGAGACGATCAGCGAGGCCGAGCGCGACCGGCGCACGCTCCTGGAGGAACGCGCCCGTATCGCGCGCGAGCTGCACGACGTGGTGGCCCACCACATGTCCGTCATCACGGTGCAGGCGGACACCGCGGCGTACCGTCTCGACGGGCTGCCGCCCGAGGTGCGCAAGGAGTTCACGTCCATCGCGGCGACCGCCCGCGAGTCGCTCGGCGAGATGCGGCGGCTCCTGGGCGTCCTGCGCAACGAGGAGACGCGGGGCGAGCTGGCGCCCCAGCCGGGCCTGACGCGGATCGGGCAGCTGGTGGAGGCGACGGTCAGGGCGGGCGTGCCGGTGGAGTTCGCGCCCTGCGACGCCGAGGTGCCCGAGGCGGTGGGTCTCTCCGCGTACCGCATCGTCCAGGAGGCCCTCGCGAACGTCGTACGGCACGCGCCCGGTGCTCCGACGCACGTGTCGGTCTCGGCGTCGGCGTCCCCGGACACGGAGCGGCTCACCGTCCTCGTCGTCAACGGGCCGCCGCCCGAGCCGCCCGCCGCACCGCTGGAGGACGGCGACACCGGACACGGCCTGGTCGGCATGCGCGAGCGGGTACGGCTCGTCGGCGGCACCCTCGACGCGGGCCCGCTGCCGGACGGCGGCTTCCGGGTGGCGGCCCAGCTCCCCCTGACCGAAAGGAACCTCACGTGACGACGACGCGCGTCATCATCGTCGACGACCAGGCCATGGTGCGGGCGGGCTTCGCCGCGCTGCTGGCCGCCCAGAGCGACATCGACGTGGTCGGCGAGGCTCCCGACGGCGCGCAGGGCGTCGAGCTGAGCCGGCGCACCCATCCCGATGTCGTGCTGATGGACGTCCGCATGCCCGAGATGGACGGCCTGGAGGCCGCGCGCCGCCTCCTCGCACCACCGCCGGGCGTCACACACCGGCCGCGCGTCCTGATGCTGACCACGTTCGACATCGACGACTACGTGTACGAGGCGCTGCGGGCGGGCGCGAGCGGCTTCCTGCTCAAGGACGCTCCCCCGGCCGACCTCATCGCGGCGGTACGGGTCGTGGCCTCGGGCGACGCGCTGCTCGCCCCCTCCGTGACCCGCCGTCTCATCGCGGACTTCGCCCGGCAGCGTCCCGCCGCCCGGGGCAGGCCCGCGCTCCGCCTCAAGGCCCTGACGGAACGCGAGACCGAGGTCCTCACCCTGGTGGCCCGTGGCCGGTCCAACGCGGAGATCGCGGCGGAGCTGGTGCTGGCCGAGCAGACGGTGAAGACGCATGTGAGCCGCGTCCTGACCAAGCTCGACCTGCGCGACCGCGCCCAGGCGGTGGTCATCGCGTACGAATCGGGGCTGGTCACCCCGGGCGACTAGGCACGCGCCCAGGTCGCGAACGCCGGACACCGGACACCGGACGCCGGACACCGACCACCCGCCACCGGTCACCGGTCACCGCACGCCGTACCGGAACCGGCACACGGACCCCGAGCGGCCCCGTCAACACGGCGGCACGGGCCGTCGCCGCGCCCGTGCCCCGCGCCAGGAATGGTGACTCCCGCGCCCCGGTCCGCCTCGTCCCCGCGCGGCCGGACAAGGGCAGGGACGCCGGTCCGCCCGCACCACGCACCACTCGGCGCTACCTTGTGCCGCATGAGCAACCTTGACCGCGCGCCGGCACCCAGCGTGTGCGGCGGACGCGGATTCGTCGTCGCCGAGCCCGTCCGCGAACTGCTGAGCCCCCGCCGGGTGCAGCTCGGCGAGTCCACCGAGGTACGCCGACTGCTGCCGAATCTCGGGCGGCGCATGATCGGCGCCTGGGCCTTCGTCGATCACTACGGCCCCGATGACATCGCGGACGAACCCGGAATGCAGGTGCCGCCGCACCCGCACATGGGCCTGCAAACCGTCAGCTGGCTGCACGAGGGGGAGGTGCTGCACCGTGACTCGACGGGCAGCCTCCAGACGATCCGCCCGCGTGAACTCGGCCTGATGACCTCGGGCCGGGCGATCTCCCACTCGGAGGAGAGCCCGCGCCCGCACGCCCGTTTCCTGCACGGGGCGCAGCTCTGGGTCGCGTTGCCGGACGCGCACCGGCACACCGACCCGCGTTTCGAGCATCACGCCGATCTGCCGACCGTCACGGCGCCCGGCCTGACGGCGACGGTGATTCTGGGCGACCTCGACGGATCGGCGTCGCCCGGAACGACGTACACCCCCTTGCTCGGTGCCGATCTCGCGCTGAGCGCGGGCGCGGACGTACGGCTGCCGCTGGAGCGGGACTTCGAGTACGGCGTGCTGGCCATGTCCGGCGAGGTGCACGTCGACGGCGTGCCCGTGCTGCCGGGCTCCATGCTCTACCTCGGCTGCGGACGCACCGAACTCCCGCTGCGGGCCGCTTCGGACGCCGGGATCATGCTGCTGGGCGGTGAGCCGTTCGACGAGGAACTGATCATGTGGTGGAACTTCGTGGGCCGGACCCAGGCGGAGATCGAGCAGGCCCGCGCCGACTGGACGACGGGCGGCCGGTTCGGCGAGGTGACGGGGTACGACGGCTCCCCGCTGCCCGCACCCGAGCTGCCACCGACGCCGCTCAAGCCACGCGGGCGCGTGCGCTAGCTCCGCACCCCGAACTCCGCACCCCGAACTCCGCACCCGCACCCGCACCCGCACCCGCACCCCGAACTCCGTACCCAACGCCCCTGCCTGCTTCACCGCGGGTGGGGGCGTTGTGCTGGGCAGCGAAAATAGTAGCCATGTACATAGTCGCCATGTACGGTATTTTTCATGAGTCCGACGTCCCCTCGTCCCACGCCCGGCTTCCTGGTCTGGCGGCTGTCCATGAAGTACCGGGTCGCGGTCGACCGCGCGGTCGCTCCGCTGGGGCTGACCCACGCCCAGTACGCGCTGGTGGCCTCGCTGTACGGCATGCAGCGCTCCGGCCTGCGGCCCAGTCAGCGCCGGCTCGCCGATCACACCGGACTCGAACCGCTCTACGTGTCGAAGCTGGCCCGCGCCCTGGAGTCCGCCGGGCTCCTGGAGCGCACCCGCGACCCCAAGGACCCGCGCGCCGTGCAACTGGCGCTCACCGAGCGGGGGCACGGGACCACCCGGCAGGCCATCGATGTCGTCCAGGGGCTGCTGCGGCAGTTGTTCGAACCCCTCGGCGGGCTCGACAGCGCCCGCACACAGGACTTCGTACGGGATCTGGACGTGCTGCTCGACACACCGCTCGACGTCTCCCCCGACGTCTCCCCCGGCGCCTCCCTCGACGTCTTCCCCGATATCTCTCCCGGCCCTTCCGAGTTCCGCCACGACGAGAACCAGCAGGAGCAGTCATGACCAGCCAGGCATCCCAGGCATCCCAGACCTCCGCGGCCTCCGCCCCCGTCCTCGACCCGAGCGTCATCGGCGTCGCCCACTACGCCGCGCGGGCCGTGCTCGAAACCGTGCTGGCGCGGCACGGGGCCACCTTTCTGCAACTGATGACGCTGCGTCCGGTCGCCCTCGCCGACGGGACGGTCGAGCGGGCCGAGCTGATCCGGCGGGTCACCGGCTCGCTCAAGACACCGGAGGCGGAGGTCGGTGACACCATCGACGCGCTGGTGGCCGACGGGCTGGTCACCAACGACGGTTCCGGGGTGCGGGCCACCGACGCCGGGCGGGCGCTGCACGAGACCTCCGGCGCCGAGACCCGGCCGATCTCCGCGCGGATCTACGCCGGTATCCCGGCGGACGATCTCGCGGTGGCTGGCCGGGTGCTCACCCTCATCACCGAGCGGGCGAACGCCGAACTGGCCGCGCTCCGCGACGGTCGGTGAGCCGCCCGACCCCAGCCCTCAGGAGTAGTGGAATATTCAACGACACCCTCTTCGTTGTGACCCAGCGAAGGAGGTACTCCAGTGGAGACCACGTACTACGACCACGGAACGCCGGCGGAGCGCTGGGAGCGCGCGGGGATGTTCTTCGACGCCAAGGACTACGCCGCCGCGGCGCGGGTGCTTGACGGGCTGGTCGAGGAGGTGCCCGAGCAGACCGGGCCCCGGCTGCTGCTGGCGCGTGCCTACTACCACTCCGCCCAGCTGCGCCGGGCCGAGCAGGAACTGCGGATCATCGTCGAGCGCGACCCGGTCGAGCACTACGCCCGGCTGATGCTGGGCCGCACGCTCGAACGGCAGGGCAAGCACACGGAGGCCGAGCCTCACCTGCGGCTGGCCTCCGCCCTCGCCGGTGACTTCGCCGAACTCTGAGGCGTCGGCGGACAGGACGCGGGAAGGGCGGCGGGTCCGGACCTCTGAGGTCCGGACC
>NZ_JBHTZD010000042.1:0-40965 GCF_042790455.1 Streptomyces sp. NPDC056734 | reverse complement strand
CGATGACCGGGTCCTCGGGGGCCTGGAGGTGCACCGGGACCAGATGGTGCACCTGATGGTGGGCGCCGCCCACCACGACGCCGAACGGCACCCGGACCCCGAGCGGTTCGACCCTCTCCGCAAGCCCGCCCATCTGGCGTTCAGCTCCGGTATCCACTACTGCCTCGGGGCGCCGCTCGCGCGTCTGGAGGCCGAGACCCTGCTCCGCCGACTGGTCACCCGGCTGCCCCGACTGACCCTGGTGCGCCGTCCGACGATGGCGCCGCGCCGCGTGGTGTTCAGGCGGCTGATGAATCTGGACGTCGCACTGGCATGAACTGGACACCAACGCTCACCGCACAACCGGTCGGCATCGACGAGGACGGCCCCGTACTGCGGGTCCGGCTCAACCCGGCCGCCGGGTCGGACGACTCCCTCGGAATCGCCGCGCTCGACGCCCTGACCGCACTGCTCGACGGCCTGCACGAACGCCCGGACATCCGGGTGCTGGTGCTGTCTTCCTCGGGCGAGGACTTCTGTCTCGGCGCCGACCGGCACGAGTACGAGGGCGCCCTCGCCGGTGACCCGAGCGGGGCGGCGCTGCGGCGGATCGCCGACAAGGCGCACCGGCTGTGCCAGGCCCTGGAGAACACCCACGCCGTCACCATCGCCCGGCTGCACGGCAAGGTGATCGGCGCCGGGCTGGCGCTCGCCTCGTACTGCGATCTGCGCGCGGGCGCGGACACCTGCCGGTTCCGGATGCCGGAGGTCGGCATCGGCCTGCCGCCGGCCTGGGGCGGGGCGATGGGCCGGCTGGTCGCGGAGGCGGGCGCGTCCCGTATCCGCGAACTCATGCTGACCTGCGACCCGTTCGACGCGGCCACGGCCGAGCGCCTGGGCCTGCTTCACCGGGTGGTCCCGCTCGACCGCCTGGACGACACGGTGGCCGCCTGGACCAGACCCCTGCTCCGGCGCTCACCGGAGGCCCTGGTCCTCACCAAGCGCATGCTCACCGGCTTCGCCCGCGCGGCCCGCACAGCGGACGTGGGAATGCTCGACGCGCATCTCCTGACGTCGATCCTGGCACCGGGGCGGGGGGTGTCGCAGGCGTAGGCGTAGGACGGGGGAGGCGCCGTCGGGGTGATGCCTGGCGGCGCCTTTGTCTGTTCCGGCCTGCCTCGTCACCGGGGGGGGGACGGGACGCGGCATCGTCCCGTGGGGCCGGCGCACCTTTGGTTCGGGGCCGTCGTCCAGCGCCAGCGCCGTGGATGGCCCATCGAGCTAGCGCTCTTCACTCGCGGCCCGCACCGCGACCTCCTTCAGGGCGGACTCGGCCACCATGCCCGGCGCCTTCAGCTCGGCCCCTACAGCGGCGGCAACAATGAATGCGTCGAGGTCGCCGACAACGCGCCCGCCCTCGTGCCCGTCCGCGACAGCAAGCGGCCCACCGGCCGGGGGATCGTCTTCACCCCCGGCGCGTGGGCCGCCTTCCTCGATCTCATGCGCTGAGCCGCGCGCTACGCGCCACGCCCCGACGTGAAGTCGTTCAGGAGTTCTCGGGCGGCGAGTGTGAACGGATGGTCGAGGCCCAGCGCGCGTTCCCGGCTGGCCACGACCTCTGCCATCAGTTCGGTGCCTGCCTCCAGGTGGCCGCGTGCGACCTGGGTGCGGGCCAGGAGTTGCCGGGCCGCGAGGGCGATCGGGTAGTCGGGGCCGAAACGGCGCCCGTACGCCTCGGTGACCTGCGCTATCTGCTGGGCGGCCTCGTCGTAGCGGCCCAACTGGTGCAGCGCCCAGGCGTGATTGTGGTGGGCGCCCAGGGTGACCGTGTGATCGGGGCCCAGGTGATGGAGGCATTCCGAGGGCAGGGACATGAGCGCGCCCTCGGCCTCGGCCGCTGCCTCCGCGGCGGGCAGCAGGACCAGCAGGCTGGAGCGGGAGCGCAACGTCAAGGGGTGGGCCGGGCCCCATGCCCGGCTCCGGCCGGCGATCGTGGCCCGGAGGAGGGCAACGGCTTCCTCCCGTCGGCCCAGATTTCCCAGCACGAGCTGAAGGCCGTGGGCACTGTCCAGGGTGTCGGGATCGTCCGTCCCGAACAGTCGCTCCTGCGCGGCGCGAACGCGCAGGAGGAGTTGCTCGGCCTCGGCGTACCTGCCCAGGCGGAAGAGCGCGCGGCCCGCCCTGGAGCGGGCGGCCAGGACGAGACGGTGCTCCGGGCCGAGCCGGCGCTCGGCGAGGTCCGCCGCGGCTCGGGCGGTCTCCCAGGCGGACACGTACTCCCCGGTGCGATGCAGGGCCACGGACAGCCGGGTGACCACGGCCAGCGCCTCGGCCAGCGGTTGCGGGTCGTGGACGCGTCGCAGCAGGGCGAGCCCATGGGGCACGAGCAGCCCTGGCAGCGGATCGTGCGGTCCCGCGTCGGGGACGTCGGGGACGGCAACGTCCAGCAAGCGCACCGCGGTGGCGTTGAGAGCCGGCAGCCGTTCTGCCGGGGTCGCCGCCGCGACACTGTCCAGCAGCACTCCATGGCTCTGTGCGCACCGCTCCCCGATGTCGACCAGTTCGGTCAGCGATTGGTCGAGCAGTGCTCGCAGCGCCGTCTCGCAGCGGGCGCGGGGCAGGACACCGTCGATCTCGGCACGGTTGAGCAAGGACAGCGGCAGTGGGTCCGGGGCGAAACGGGACAGCAGTCGCAGCAGTGCGGTCGCTTCGGGCAGGCCGCGAGCCTCGAACGTGTCGAGGGTCAGTTGCCAGGTCAGGGCGACCAGTTGCCGTGGGTCCTCGTCCGAGAGGGCATCTGCCCCCTGATCGATGAGATCCAACCGCTCCTCCTCGTCCAGATGGCGGCCGAAGGACTCCATCGTCCAGGGATCGAGAACCTGTTGGGAAAGGAATCCACCGGCCAGTGTCAGCGCGAGCGGCAGCCGGCCGAGCCGCTCCGCGATCTTCTCCGCCTGTTCCTGTGTGCCGCTGTGCGGGGCGAGGTCGACCAGCACCCGGGCGGCGTCCTCGCGCGGCAGTACGCCGATGTGCTGCAACTCCGCCCCCGGCCACCAGCGGGGAGCGGACCGACGGGACGTCACCACGACCGTGCCGCCCGGACTGGTGCGCAGCCAGCTGCCGTCCCGGAGGATCTCGGGGTGGTCGGCGTTGTCCAGGACCAGGAGCCAGGGCTCGGGTGAGCGGTCCAGGTACTGCCAGACGAGATCGGCCGCGGGGCGGAGGCCGTTGCGGGCGGCGAGCAGTTCGCCGTCATCGGCGCCTCGGTCTGCGGCGACGGCGAGCATGCCGGCGCGCAGGCTCGCGCGGTCGGAGGCGCTGACCCACAGGCCGACCCTGCCGTGTTCGCCGACGGCCTGCTGGAAGAGCGTGTAGGCGAGCGCGGTCTTGCCGCAGCCGCCCATGCCGTACAGCACATAGACCTCGCCGCCGCGCCCCTTGCTCAACCCGGTCCGCAGTCGTTCGAGCACTTCGGAGCGGTCACGCAGCACGGCCGGGGGTCTGCCGACCATCGGGCGGCGCACGGAGTCGGGCCCGGCCGAGGCGCTCGCCTCGTCACCGTAGTGATGGTGTTCGCTGATGTGCTGGTCGCCCGACGCCTGGTAGACCCGGCCGCGGTCCTCGGCGCGACCGTCCATCGCGCCCGTCATCGCTCGGCGATGTGCTGGTCGCGGCCCGCCTGATAGATCCGGGCCTGGCCGGACGCGGTGGCGTGCTGGGTGACGGGCGGGCCGACCGCCCCGATTCCCGGTTCCAGTTCGTCAAGGAGCCTGCGCAGTTGCGTCGCGGCCTCGGGCCGGGCGACGAGCAACCGTCGCAGTCTCCCCTGCCATTCCTGGTGCAGTTCGTCGAGCGCCTGCTGGTCGTCGGCCGCTCCGGCCGCCAAAGCGTCTTCGCGGGTGGCTTCCAACTCGGCGGCGACAGCGTCGGCGCGGTCGGGCTGCGCCCCGCGCCACAGCTGGGTGATCGCCTCCCGGGTCCGGTGCCAGGCGTCGGTCGTCGCCAAGGTGACCAAAGTGACTCCCGCGCTCTGCGCGAGTAAGGCCGACTCTGGGTCCACAGTTCCCCCTGACTGGAATTTACGAATCTTCAGACTATATGCCGACCTATTGAAGCTGTAGTCGTGTACCACACTGACGCCTTGCCGTCGCACGACTACGCATCGTCGCACCCATAAGTAGAATAGAACAACAAGAGATGTGCCCACTCCCGCACAAAATATGTCCACTTATCAACGTGCCCCAGCCCGCACGTCGAGTGCTACGGTAGCGACTCTCCGAGCCGACCTAGGGGGCGGATGGTCATGACCAGGCCGTGGGAAGCTGATCCGGCTACGACATTCAAGCGGCGGCTGGGGAAATCTCCACAGGAATTGGGAAACACGACCGATGATCCCGACTGCCCCGACATCTGGGAGTTGAAGAACGGGGACATCGCCATCGTGGGCCGGGACCTCACCGAATCCCTGGGCGAGAGGCTGCCGCCCGGGGTCTCCATAGGGGCGGACGAACGGCTCGTAGTCATCCCAAGAAACATGCTAATCGCAGCGAAACCGGATATCCCGAATGTTTGATTCCTTCCCGCTTGGCGTTTCAGAACGCATGGATCGTCCCACGTACCACGCAGATTTCCGGCGTGTCTACTTAGGCGGAATTCACCACTTGAAAAAGATCGAACGAGGGCAGAATTTCAAAGAGCGCGGATTCGCCAGTTGGGAAGCGTTCGCGGCCGGTGAATGGGACCGGGCGATCTCCCTCGTCCGGGAGAAACGCGATGTCTACGCGGAGCAGTTCCGTGAGGCGGCGCGGCTGAATATCTTTCAGCGTCGGCTGCGTGTGGTCGAGTTCCCGGTGACCCCGTACGTGCAATGGGAACTGTTCGTCCTGCGGTTGCGGGTGGAACTGGGCGACAACATCAAGGTGCTCGACGCCCGCAAAATCTCGGACATCGAGAGGGACCGCCCGGTACCCGAGGTGGTGATTCTCGGGGACGCCGCCATGTATGAGGTCCTCTACGACGACGACGGAAACGCGATGGGCGCTCATCGCTTCACCGACCAAGCACTGATCAAGGAGACCTCAGCCGGGTTCGACGCGCTGTACGAACGCGCCGACGGCTTCCACGACTTCTTCGACCGGGAGATCGCGCCGCTCGCCCCGCCCTCGACCGTCTCCTGAGACAAGCCCTGCCCTGCCCGCTCGGGATCCGGATCACGCCGTGCGTTTGCGCGGGGTGGTCTTCTTGGTCGGGGTCGGCTTCGGCGTGGATTTCTTGGCGGTGGACTTCGCCGTCGACTTCTTGGCCGTGGACTTTGTGGTGGCGGACTTCGCGGTGGCGGACTTCGCGGTCTTCTTCGCCGCGGACGTGGTCTTCTTCGCGGGTGTTTTCCCGGTCGCCGGTGCTTTCCCCGTCGCGGACGTCGACTTCTTCGCGCTCGTCTCCTTGGGGGCCGCGCGGGGTGTTCTGCGGGCGGGCAGGGTGCGGACCTCGGCCTGCTCGCCGGGCTGCGGCTCCTCGCCCCGGGATTCCTTCGCCGCGCGGACGCTGCTCTCCAGGGCCGCCATGAGGTCCAGGACCTTGCCGCCGGAGGCGGGCTCGGGGAGGGAAGGGGGGGCCTCGCCGGCCACCTTCGCGGCGATGACCTCCTCCACGGCCTCGCGGTACTCGTCGTGCAGGTCGTCCAGGTCGACCTCGCCGAGGGTGGCCATCAGGGCGTCCGCCAGGTCCAGTTCCTTGTCGCGGACCGTGACGGAGGCGTCGGGGGCCACGCCCTGCGGCGCGCGCACCTCGTCGGGCCAGAGCAGGCCGTGCATGGCGATGACGTCGTCCACCACCCGGAGCATCCCCAGCCGCTCCCGGCCGCGTAGCGCGAACTTGGCGATGGCGACCTTGTTGCTGCGCTTGAGCGCCTCGCGCAGGAGGGTGTACGGCTTGGCGGCGGGGGTGCCGCTCGCCGCCAGGTAATAGGCGGTGCCCATCTGGAGCGGGTCGATCCGGTCGGCCGGCACGAAGGCGACGATCTCGATCGTCCTGGCCGTGGGGATGGGCAGCTGTGCCAGGTCCTCGTCCGTGATGGGGATGACCGAGCCGTCCGCGTCCTCGTAACCCTTGCCGATCTCGGCCTGGCTGACCTCGCGGTCCTCCAGGTCGCAGAACTTGCGGTAGCGGATCCGGCCGCCGTCCTCCAGATGGATCTGGCGGAAGGAGATGGAGTGGCTCTCGGTCGCGTTCACCAGCTTGATCGGGATGCTGACCAGGCCGAAGGAGATGGCTCCGTTCCATATGGATCGCACGATCAGCACCTTTCGAGGCCCGGAAAATAGGCGGATATGGTTGATTTCGTGTGATTCTCATCGTATGACGCCTATCACCGAGGTGGCGGGGCGGCGGCTCGCGCTGAGCAATCTGGAGAAGGTGCTCTATCCGGCGACCGGGTTCACCAAGGGCGAGCTGCTGCACTACTACGCGACCATCGCCGACGTGCTGCTGCCGCATCTGCGCGACCGGCCGGTGTCCTTCCTGCGGTATCCCGACGGGCCCGGCGGTCAGGTGTTCTTCACCAAGAATGTGCCGCCGGGTACGCCCGAGTGGGTCACCACCGCCGAGGTGCCGCGCTCCGAGGGGCCGGCCCGGATGGTCCTCGTCCAGGATCTGCCGTCGCTGATCTGGGCGGCCAATCTGGTCACCGAGTTCCATACGCCCCAATGGGTCGTCCAGGCCCCGGAACTCGCCGACCGGCTTGTCCTCGATCTCGATCCGGGGGCGCCCGCGACCGTCGTGGAGTGCTGCGAGGTGGCGCTGTGGCTGCGGGAGCGGTTGGGGGTGGATGGGATCGAGGTGTTCGTGAAGACCTCGGGGGCCAAGGGGCTGCATCTGCTCGCCGCCGTGCGGGGGGCCGGGTCCGGGGAGGTGTCGGAGTATGCGAAAGGGCTTGCCCTGGAGGCGGAGCGGGCCCTGCCCCGGCTGGTCGTGCATCGGATGACGCGGAGTCTGCGGGGCGGGAAGGTGTTCGTCGACTGGAGTCAGAACGCCGCGCGGAAGACGACCGCCACGCCGTACACCCTGCGGGTGCGGGGGGAGGAGATGGTGTCCGCGCCGGTCACCTGGGGGGAGGTGGAGGGGTGTGGGGTGGCGGAGGAGTTGGAGTTTCGGGCGGGGGATGTGGTGGATCGGGTTCGGGAGTTCGGGGATTTGATGGCGGGGCTTCGGGGGGCTGGTGGGGTGGGTTTGCCGTGAGGGGGTGGGGGGAGCGGGTTTCGGCGGGGTGCGGGTGGTCTGTGGTTGCTCGCGCAGTTCCCCGCGCCCCTCAAGTGGGGAGACCGGCCGTCACTGCAACGCCTCAGGGGCGCGGGGTGCTGCGCGACCAGCCACACCGCGGACGGCGGGCTCCCGCCCGCAGACGAAAGGCCGCCCCCCTCACCTCCTCACACCCGCCCCCACACCCTCCGGTCGCGGGCCATCGCGTGGAGGGCCTCCACGTCCGCCGGTTTGAGGACTCCGCCCTGGCGGGACAGGTCGCCCAGGGTCGCGTCCGTCAGGACGCGGACGCCCCGGGGGAGGGCGAGGACGTCCAGCCGGGACGCGCCCACCACCGCCAGCACGGCGTGCACCTCGGCCGTGAGGGCGTAGGACGCGCGGTCGGCGTCCGCTCGGGCCCGGCGCAGCAGTGGCCGGGGCTCGCGCCGCCCCAGCGTCACCATCGCGTCGGCGACCCGCACCCGCTGCTTACGGGCGTACAGGCTATGGACGGCGAACAGTCCCGCCGGGCCGATCGCCAGGTGGTGGACCCGGTCACCGCCGGGCAGCGGCACCGAGTGCAGCGTGTGCCAGCCCGCGCCGTCCAGCCCGTCCAGCGCCTCCCCCACCGTCTGCTCCGCCTCCAGCGCGCGGCGGCGCGGGTCGGCGCGCAGCCGGGGCGGGGCCGGGTCCCGGTCCAGGGCGATGAGCAGGGCCTCGCCGGGGCGGTTGGGCGCGAGGTCGTCGTCGGGGTGCAGGGCGAGCCGGGCCAGGTCGAGCGGGGTCGGCACCGGGGGCGGCCCGACCGCGACCGTGCCGGTCAGGAAGGGACCGAGGGCCTCCAGGACGTCGTCCTCGTGGTCCCCGCTCAGCAGATGGACCCGGGCCGCCTCCCTGTCGTACCAGGCGATGTTCCGGCCGTCCGGGAGACGGACGTAGAGCCGCTCCTGGCCATGGCGCCAGGTCGGTACGACGCGCAGTCCTCTCATGTGCCATCACCCCCCGACCCATGGGAACAGGCGGGGTGCTCCAGGGGCAAGAACCCGGCTACCTTTGAGAGGAGTTGGGTCGACTTGGTGGGGAGGCTCCTGTGCAGAGCCGGGGGAAGGAACGGGACGTACCCGCACCCGAGAACCCGTGGGACGAGATCCTGCCCGGCCTGTGGATGGGCGGGCACGAGTTCCAGGGGCGTTCGGGGCAGCGGCGGTCCGTCGTGGCCCGAGGTGAGTTCGATCTCGTACAGACACTGCTGCGACAACCGGGGCACGGGCCCGATCCCGGGGTCGAGCACCAGGTGTGGCCCATTCCGGACGGGCCGCTGGACGGCACCCAGCTCGCGGGCGTGATCCGGCTGGCGCAGGCCACGGGCGACGCGCTGGACGCGGGGCGTACGGTCCTGGTGCGCTGCTTCCACGGCTACAACCGCTCGGGGCTGGTGGTGGCGCAGGCCCTGATGCACCGGGGGCACTCCGCGGACCAGGCGATCCGGCTGATCCGCGCCCGCCGCTCGCCCTGGGCGCTGCACAACGAGCTGTTCGTGGAGTATCTGCGGACGGGGCTGACGACCGTACGGCTGCTGGAGGAGTTGACCGAGTAGCCGAGTAGTTGGCTGACCGCGTGGCCGGGTAGTCGGGGTGCGGGGCGTCGTCTCGTCCGGGCGGTGCGCAAAAAGGGACTTCCCTGCGAATAGGGTGTACCGGGCATCGAACGCTGCCCAGTCCCCCCCACCCCCGTCGCCCAGGAGTGCCGTGCCCCCGAGCCGTCCGGCGCGTGCCGCCCGTCGTGGTGTCCGGCCCGCCGTCGCCGCCCTCGCCCTGCTGCTGGCGGCGACCGCCTGCGGTGACGCGGGTGAGCTGCGGGCCGCGGGCCCGGCGCCGACCGCCAGCAGCCCGGAGCGGCTGTGGCCGGAGCTGACCCCGGCCACCTCCCCGGCGTACCCGCTGGACGAGGCCGACCGCGAGGTCGTGCGGGGGGTCGTCCCGCCCGGCGACGATCTGCGCGAGGTCGACCCGGCGGCGCTGATCCGCGCGGAGATCGCCGCCCATCCGGAGGACTACACGGCCGTGGGGGCTCAGTACCGGGAGACCGCCGCCCGGATGCCGGACTGCGCGACCGGCGCCGACCGGGCCCGGTGCCCCTTGCTCACGCCCTACTACCGGGACCTCACCGGCGACGGGCGACCCGAGCTGACCCTCGGCTTCCGGTTGCTGCCCGGCGCGCTGACCGCCGTCCGGATCTACACCGTCGAGGATCACCGGGTGGTGCGGGTGATGTCCTGGGACGACGCCTTCAGCTCGGCGGAGCTGGCCGAGCGCGCGCTGATCATGCGGCTGCCGTCGGACGTGCCCGGCTACGACTACCGCTTGCAGTGGACCTGGGACGCCCAGCAGCGGGCGATGCTCCTCACCCACGACGAGATGGTCCGTACGAGGGGTGCCACAGGGGTCACTACGGGGGGCGCCACGGGGGTCACTACGGGTGGCACTACGGGGGACACCACGGATGGCCCTACGGGGGTCAGCCCCACGCCCGCCAGAAGCGCCGCCCCCGGTGCGAGTCCCCGGTGATCCGGCTCCCCCAGTGGGCCGGCACCCTCGGGGCGAAGGCGGCGCTGTTCATCACGGTCATGTGCTGTGCGCTGGCCGCGCTGCTCGGCATCCTCGTGCATGTCTCCGTCACCAACCAGACCGTCGGCCAGGCCCGCGACCTGGCGCTGACCCGGCTGGCCGACTCGACCCGGACGTACGAGGCCGGGGGCACCCCGCTGCCGGGCGCGGCCATCGACCCGGCGGGGCTGCCGGAGCCGCTGCGGGCGCTGGCCGCGTCCGGCCGGCGCGGCACGATGGTCGCCGACCACCGGGGGCAGCCCACGATGTGGGCGGCGGGGCCGGCGCAGGGCGGACGGGCGCTCGCCGTGCGCGTCGACTACGCGCAGCAGGCCCGCACGATCGACGCCCTGGACCGGGCGATCGTCTGGTCCTCGGCGCTGGCGATCGGGGCGACGCTGCTGGTCGGGGCGTTCGCGGTGACCCGGGTGACCCGGCGGCTGCACACGACCGCGCGAGTGGCCCGGCGGATCAGCGCGGGCGACCTGGACGCCCGGGTGAACGACCCCCGGACCAAGGACCCGGCCCGGCCGCAGGACGAGGTGGCCGTGGTCGCCGCCGCGCTGGACTCCATGGCGGGCTCGCTCCAGGGCAAGCTGCTGAGCGAGCAGCGGTTCACCGCCGACGTGGCGCACGAACTGCGCACCCCGCTCACCGGGCTGCACGCGGCGGCCGAGCTGCTGCCTCCGGGACGCCCGACCGAACTGGTGCGCGACCGGGTGCGGGCGCTGCGCACGCTCACCGAGGACCTGCTGGAGATCTCCCGGCTGGACGCCGGGCGCGAGCGGCTCGATCTGACCACCGAGGCGCTGGGCACCGTGGCCGGGCGGGTGGCCAGGGCTGCGGGCGACGGCGCGCGGGTCGAGGTGGTGCGGGACGCGTACGTGGAGACCGACCGGCGGCGGCTGGAGCGGGTGCTGGGCAATCTGGTCGCCAACGCGCACCGGCACGCGCGTCCGCCCGTGGTGCTGACGGTCGACGGCCCGGTGGTGACCGTACGGGACCACGGGGACGGGTATCCGGGGTATCTGGTCGCGCACGGGCCGCAGCGGTTCCGTACCGAGGGCGGGGCTACCGGGCACGGGCTCGGGCTGACCATCGCGCTGGGGCAGTCCGAGGTGCTGGGGGCGCGGCTGGAGTTCGCGAACGCGCCGGACGGCGGCGCGGTGGCCCGGCTGACCCTGCCTCAGAGTCCGCCCCAGAGTCCGCCCCAGAGCGCGCCTCAGAGTCCGCCTCAGAGCCCGCCCGAGAGCCTGCCTCAGAGTCCGCCGGACCGGCGGTGCCCCGATGGGGGAACGTGACGGGCGCCCCGGGGGCACCCCTCCTAGGGTGGACATATGTGGCGATTTGTCACATGCACCCGCTCGTGGAGGTCATCCCATGTCCCTGCGCACTTCCCTCACCCGCCTCGCCATAGCCACCGCCGCCGGGGCGCTCGTCGCCGGCACCGTCGCCGCCGTACCGGCCTTTGCCGACGAGGGGAGCGGGAGCGGGAGCGGCAACAGCTCCAGCCGCTCCGACGAGGGCCGCGACAGCCCGGCCCGTGAAGACAGCCGCCACGAGGAAGGCCGGCACGAGGAAGGCCGGCACGACTCGCGGGGTCACTACCGGGGCCTCGTCACGGCCGACCGGCTGCTGCTGCGCACCGCGCCCAACCGGGGCAGCCGGGTGATCCGTTCGGTGCACCGCGGCCAGATCGTCTCCATCTACTGCAAGACCTCCGGTGAGCGGATCGACGGCAATCGCCTGTGGTACCTGCTGACAGACGGGACCTGGGCATGGGGCTCGGCCCGGTACATCGACAACCTCGGGGCGGCGCCCAGGTGGTGCTAGGCGCGTGAGAGGCCCCGGACAGGCACCGGGCAGGCACCGGACCCTCGCCGGACAGGTACCGGGTGTACGTGGCGCGCGCCACGACCCCGACCCCGGAACGCCAATAAAGCGCCCAATCAACGCCAATTAGGTAAGTTCCGGACATGAGCAAGGCCGGAACCCTCTCCACGGCGGAGCCCTCCGCGCCCGCCGTGCGCCTTCCCCGGCGCCGGGGTGTCGAGCTGGCGCTGATCGTCGTCGCCGTACTGCTGTCGGTGTACGGCTACTGCGCGGTCGGCCTGGCCCGGACCGGTTCCGTGCCGCCCGGCGCCGCGGGATACGGCGCCGGGCTGGGCGCGCTGGCGCTGGTGGCGCATCTCGCGGTGCGGCGCCGGGCGCCGTACGCCGACCCCCTTCCGCTGCCGATCGGCGTGCTGCTCAACGGGCTCGGCCTGGTCCTGATCTACCGGCTGGACCTCGACACCCCGGGCGAGGCCACCGCACCCGCCCAACTGGTGTGGTCGACGCTCGGCGTGGGGTTCTTCATCGTCGTCGTGCTCGCCCTGCGCGACCACCGGGTCCTCCAGCGGTACGCGTACGTCTGTGTCGCCGCCGCCCTCGTGCTGCTGATCCTGCCGATCCTCTTCCCCGCCGTGAACGGGGCCCGGATCTGGATCCGGATCGCCGGGTTCTCCCTCCAGCCCGGCGAGTTCGCCAAGGTGCTCCTCGCCGTCTTCTTCGCGGCCTACCTCGCCGCCAACCGCGCCGCGCTCGCCTATTCCGGGCGGCGGATCTGGCGGTTCGAGCGGCTCCAGCTGCCGACCGGGCGGGTGCTCGGGCCGATCCTCGCGATCTGGCTGCTGAGCGTGGGCGTACTGGTCCTGGAACGGGACCTCGGGACCTCGCTGCTGTTCTTCGGGCTGTTCGTCGTCATGCTGTACGTCGCCACCGGGCGCACCGGCTGGATCGCGGTGGGGCTGGTGCTGGCCGCGCTCGGGGCGGTGGCCGTGGGGCGCCTTGAACCGCATGTCGCCGCCCGGATCCAGGACTGGCTGCACCCCTTCGCGTCCATCGAGGCCGGTCAGGGCCCCAACCAGCTGGCCCAGTCGCTGTTCGCCTTCGCGGCGGGCGGGATGCTGGGCACCGGGCTCGGGCTCGGGCACTCCCCGCTCATCGGCTTCGCCGTCAAATCCGACTTCATCCTGGCCACCGCCGGTGAGGAACTGGGGCTGGCCGGGCTCAGCGCCGTCATCCTGCTGTACGGGCTGCTGGTGGAGCGGGGCTTCCGGGCCGGGCTGGCACTGCGCGACCCCTTCGGACGGCTGCTCGCGGTCGGGCTGTCGTCGCTGATCGCGCTCCAGGTGTTCGTCATCGCGGGCGGGGTGACAGGGCTGATCCCGCTGACCGGCATGGCGATGCCGTTCCTGGCCCAGGGCGGCTCGTCGGTGGTCACCAACTGGGCGATCGTGGCCCTGCTCATCCGGCTCAGCGACTCGGCCCGCCGGCCCGGCGGCGGGGGAGGAGGAGGTGACGCGGGGGGAAGAGGTGACGCGGGGGGTGGGGCCAGCGCCCTGGACCATCGCGCCGGGGCCGGGGCAAGCGCCCTGGGCGGTGGGCCGAGCGGCCTGGGTGGTGGGTCGAGCGGCCCGGACAGTGGAGCATGCGCCCCGGGCGGTGGGGCAAGCGCCCCGGGCCATGGGGCAAGCGCCTCCGGCAGTGGGGCAAGCGCCCCCGGCAGTGGGCCAGGCGCCCCGGATCATCGCCCCCGCGCGGAAAGAAGCGCGCCCGGCAGCAGTCCGCGAGCCTGGGGCAATGGGGCAAGCACCCCGGATCACCACCCCCGCACCAGGAAGAGCGCCCCCGACGCCGGGCCGAGCGGCCCGGTCGATGATCCGAACGCCCCAGATGGCCGACCCAGCACACCGGACCACCACCCCCATGCCCGGACAAGCGCCCCTAAGGGCAAGCCGAGCACCGGGGGCAGTGAGGCAAGCACCCCGGATCACCGCCCCCGCTCCGGAAAGGGCTCCCCCGGCAGCAGGGCGAGCGCCCCGGGCAACGCGGCAAGCGCCCCAGTCGGTGATCCCAGCACCCCGGACAGTAGGCCCAACACCCCGGACCACCACCCCCGCGAGGAAAGAAGCGCCCCCGGCGCCGAGGAAGGCGGCCCTGGCTCCCGGCCGAGCGATCCACCCCACCCGGACCCCGGGCCGGGCGACCCGCCCCACCGAGAGCCCGCGCCGGGCGACCCGCCCCACCCAGCCCCCCAGCTCAGCAGCAACCCGCCCCACCCGAACCCCCAGCCGAACCCCCACCCGAACGACCCACCCCCGAGCGACCCACCCCCTAGCGGCCCGCAAGCCCGCCCCACCACCGACCCCGCCGCCGGATGACCCGGCACGTACGGCACGCCGCCGTCTTCTGTGCTCTGTTGCTGATCGCCCTGCTGGTCAACGCCACCCGCGTCCAGGTCTTCGAGTCCCGCTCCTACGACGACAACCCGGCCAACCGCCGCGCGGTCATCGCCCGTTACGGCCAGCCGCGTGGCGACATCCTGGTCGGCGGCCGGTCCGTCACCGGGTCGGCGGACACCCGGGAGCAGCTCCGCTACGAACGGACCTACGCCCATGGCCCGCTGTACGCCCCGGTCACCGGCTTCGCCTCCCAGGAGTACGGCACCAGCCTGCTGGAACACTCCGAGGACCCGGTGCTCTCCGGCACCGACCCGATGCTGTCGCCGTTCCCCCTGTGGGACGACCTCGCCCGCAGCCAGAGCCCCGGCGGTGACGTCGTGACCACGATCAACGAGGCCGCGCAACGGGCGGCGTACCAGGGGCTGGGCGCCCGCAAAGGCGCCGTCGCGGCGGTGGAGCCCGCCACCGGGCGGATCCTGGCGCTGGTGTCGACCCCCTCGTACGACCCCGCCGTGCTCTCCGGCAACGGGCCGGACGTGACACGGGCCTGGGAGCGGCTGAACGGCGACCGGGAGAAGCCGATGCTCAACCGGGCGGTACGGCAGACGTACCCGCCGGGGTCGACGTTCAAGGTGGTCACCGCGGCGGCGGCGCTGGACGCGGGCGTGATCGAGGACCTGGACGCACCGACCGACTCCCCCGCCCCCTACACCCTGCCCGGCACCACCACGACCCTGGACAACGAGTCGAAGGGCTGCGCGGACGCCTCGCTGCGGGAGGCGTTCCGGTGGTCCTGCAACACGGTGTTCGCCAAGCTCGGCGTCGACACGGGCGTGCGCGACATGACGGCCACGGCTCAGGCGTTCGGGTTCAACGACACCGGCGTGAAGATCCCGTACCCGGCCGCCCGGAGCACCTTCGACACCACCGTGGACCGGGCACAGCTCGCGCTGTCCTCCATCGGGCAGTACAACACCCGCGCCACCCCACTCCAGATGGCGATGGTGTCGGCGGCGGTCGCCAACAACGGTCAGCTGCGCACCCCGTACCTGGTGGAGCGCACGACCACGAAGGACGGCGACACCCTCGGCACGGCGGGCCCGCGCCCGGCCCGCCAGGCCATGCACCCGATGACCTCCGTGCGCATGCGCGAGCTGATGCGGGACGTGGTCGAGAAGGGCACCGGCACCAACGCCGCGATCCGGGGCGCGATCGTCGGCGGCAAGACCGGCACCGCCCAGCACGGCGTGGACAACACCGGCACCCCGTACGCCTGGTTCGTCTCCTGGGCCCAGCGCGAGGGCGAGTACGAGCCGAAGGTGGCCGTCGCGGTGGTGGTCGAGGACGCGGCGGCCGACCGGGGCCACATCAGCGGCAACGGCGTGGCGGCGCCGATCGCACGGGCGGTGATGAAAGCGGTGCTCGGGCGCTGACACGGGGGGGTACCGGACACGGGGGGGGTACCGGACACGGGGGGGTACCGGACGCGGGCCGGCCGACCTACCGTTCGGGCATGACCGCGCACACCACCTCCCACCAGCTCGCCCAGGTCAACATCGCCCGCCCCAGGGCCCCGCTGGACTCCCCGCGCCTGAAGGGCTTCGTCGACGCCCTCGACGAGGTCAACGCCGACGCCGACACCGCCGACGGTTTCGTCTGGCGGTTGCAGAGCGACACCGGCAACGCCACCGATGTGGCCGTCTTCGGGGATGAGTGGCTGATCGTCAACATGTCGGTGTGGCGGGACCCGGACGCCCTGACCGCGTACATGTACCAGGGCCGGCACCGGGAGATGCTGGCCAGGCGGCGGGAGTGGTTCGAGCGGCTCCAGGAGGCGGTGACGGCCCTGTGGTGGGTGCCCGCCGGCCACCGCCCCACGGTCGCGGAGGCGGAGGCCCGGCTGCTGCGGCTGCGGACCGACGGCCCGACGCCGTACGCCTTCACCCTGCGGACGTCCTTCCCGCCGCCCGGGCGGACGGAGGATGTGGCGCCGGGCGGACGGAGGGTGTGACGGGCGCCGGTCAGCCGATCGGCTGACGCATCTCCTCGCGGATCTGGAGCGCCGACCTGGCAGCCGCCTCCAGATCGATGTCCTGCGGGTCCATGGCGATCAGTTCGGGCGTCACCTCGGCGATCGAGGCGCCGGTGTTGCCGTCGACCCAGCCGCAGGTGGGGATGGACATCTCGGTGCCCATGGAGGACTGGCTGAGCACCTCGCAGGTGACCGTGACCCCGGAGTCGTCCGGCGTGAAGTCCTGCGGCGGTACGGCGACCGTCATGCCCTCGGCCTCGGCCGCGCCGGTCATCATGTTGTCGCGGGCCTCGTCCGTGTTCTGGAACCGCCCGTACATGCCGGACACGACGAGCGTGCCCTGGTTCTGGTCGCCGCCCAGGTTGTAGGTGGCGACGACGGCCGTGGTGTCCTTGGCGTCCCAGGCGCCGTCGGCCTCGTCCTCGATGGCCTGGCCCTCGGTGTCGGACAGGTCCTCGGCCAGCTGGTACTCGTCCGCGAGCAGCGTCTCCGGCACGGTCAGCCGGTACTCGGCGGCCGGGAAGCTGTCCTCGACCTCCTTGCCGATCAGCGCGAGCCCGACCACGACGGCCACGACGACCGCCACGGCCCCGCCGACGATGCCCAGCACCAGCCCGGTCCGCTTCTTCCTGGGCGGCGGAGCCATGGGCGGGGCGCCCCAGGGCTGGGGTGCCCCGTAGGGAGAGCCGGGCTGGGGCTGCCCGTAGGGGGCGCCGGGCGGCGGCGGAGCACCGAAGGCGCCCTGGGGCGCCTGCGGGTACTGGGACTGCTGGGGCGGCTGTGGCTGCTGGGACTGCTGGGGCGGCTGACCGTAGGGCCCGGCCTGGGCGGGCGGCTGCGGGTAGGCACCCGGCGGCGGGCCCTGGCCGTACGGCTCCTGGGGCGGTTGCCCGTAGGGGTTCTGCGGTGGCTGCTCGCCGTACGGGTTCTGCGGAGGCTGCGGTGGTATGGACACATCGGAAAGGTACTGCACAGGATTGACGGTCCGGCACCCGCTTCCGGCGGACCCGTCGCTTCCGCACACACCTCCCCACACCCGAAGGCTCACCCCGTCTCCATGCCATCCCCCATCTCCATTCCATCCCCCGCCTCCATGGCACCCCCAGCTGCGATGGCATCCCCCGCTTCGATGGCACCTCCGACCTCGATCGCGTCCGCCACCTCCGCCACCCGCGCCCGCTCCTCGGCGGCGAACCGTTCCGTGTCCAGCCGTTCGGCGATCTCCTCGTCCTGGTTCATCAGCGCGTCGAGATCGGAGTCACCCAGCTCCAGGACGCCCATGTCGACGTACGCCTGCTGGAGCCGGGGCCCCCAGAGCCCGATGTCCTTGACGCAGGGGACGATCCGGGCGAAGAGCAGCTTGCGGAACAGGGCGAGGGACGCGGACCGCTCGCTGAGCGCGGCGGCCTCGGCCTTCGGGATGCCGAAGTTCTCCAGCACCTCGACCCCGCGCAGCCGGTCCCGCATCAAGTAGCAGCCCTCGATGACGAACTCCTCCCGCTCACGCAACTCGGCGTCGCTGAGCTGCCGGTAGTGGTCGCGCAGCGCCATCCGCCCGAAGGCGACATGCCGGGCCTCGTCCTGCATGACATAGGCGAGGATCTGCTGGGGCAGGGGCTTGTCCGTGGTGTCGCGGATCATGCCGAAGGCAGCGAGGGCGAGTCCCTCGATCAGCACCTGCATACCGAGGTAGGGCATGTCCCAGCGGCTGTCGCGCAGGGTGTCGCCGAGCAGGGTCTGGAGATTGTCGTTGACGGGGTGGACGAGCCCGATCTTCTCGTGCAGGAACCGCCCGTAGATCTCGGCGTGCCGGGCCTCGTCCATCACCTGGGTCGCGGAGAAGAACTTGGCGTCCAGATCGGGCGCGGACTGCACGATCCGCGCCGCGCACACCATCGCCCCCTGTTCCCCGTGCAGGAACTGGCTGAACTGCCAGGAGGCGAAGTGCTGCCGCAGCTCCCCGCGTTCGCGCTCGCTCATCCTGCGCCAGTACGACGTCCCGTACACGGGCATGGCCTCATCGGGTGTCCCGAGCGGATCGAGGGGGTCGACCTCGATCCCCCAGTCGATCCGCTTCTGCCCGTCCCACTGCTTGTCCTTGCCCTTCTGGTACAGGGCGAGCAGCCGCTCCCGGCCGTCGTCGTACTCCCAGCTGAACCGGGCCGCATCACCGGCCGGAACCTGCCACAGCGGGTCACCCGGATCACTGGCATACAGATCGAACGTCGACATACCCCGCAGGCTCACACGCCCCCCACCAGGGCAACAAGCACCCCCCGTCGACAACCCCCGACAAGTGACCAACCCAACGCAAGCACTGTGACGACACCGGCCCTGCGGGCCATTGACGCCCCTGATGGGGTGGGCGAGGACGCGGGCCCAGGGCAACCCCCTAAGGGGCGCGGGGAACTGCGCGAGCAACCACATACCACCCGCACCCACCCCCCACACCCCAGCCACCCTCTACCTCCCCTCCACCCCCTGAGCGGTCAGCTCCCGCTCACCCGAGCCACCCCCGACATCCACACCCTTCTCCACCCGCCGCCGCCCCCCGGGCCACCACATCCCCCGCCCGAACAGCACCGCGAGCGCCGGCACCAGCACCAGAGACAGCACCATCGCCGACAGCAGAATCCCCAGCGCGGTGGAGAACCCGACCTCCTGGGTCGCGGGATCGGCGACCAGGCTCCCGAAGGACCCGGCGAGCACCAGCCCCGCCGTGGTGATCGCGGGCGCGGTGTGCCGTACCGCCCGCGCCACAGCCACCCGTACCGGCACCCGCTTCGCCATCTCCTCCCGCATCCGGTCGCTGATCAGGATGTTGTAGTCCGTGCCGAGCGCGACCACGAACAGGAACAGCACCAGCGGCAGGGTGAAGGTCACCCCCGCCCGGTCCAGCCCGTGCTGGAAGAGCAGCGTCGCCGAACCGAGCGTCGCCGCGAAGCCCAGCCCGACCGAGACCAGCAGCACCACCGGCGCCACCAGCGAGCGCAGCAGCAGAAGCAGGATCAGGGCGATGAGGGCCGCCGCGATGGGGAAGACGAGCCGCAGATCCTTGTCGACGGCGTCGGAGATGTCCGCGTAGACGGCCGCCGTACCGGTGATGTGCGCCTGCGTCCCCTCCGGTTCATGCTCGGCGAGAGCGCCCCGCACGGGCCCGGAGATGAGGTCCCGCGCCTCGGACGTATCGGAGCCGACCTCCAGGACCACGCCGATCCGGGCCGCCGTACCGTCCTGGTCGTACTGCGCGGGCGTGACCTGGCCGACCCCCTCGGTCCGGGCGAGGGCGTCCGCGAGCGAGGTCACCGCGTTCTGGTCGAGGGCGGTGTCGCCGTCGACGTAGACGGTGTGCGGGTCGGTCGCGCCGGCCGGCATCACGCGGGCGATCTCCTCGGACACCTTGACCGCGTCCGTGCGGGCCTCCTCGGGCAGGTCGTAGCTCATCCGGACGCCCATCGCGCCCGCCGAGAGCGCGCCGAGCAGCGCCAGACTGGCGATCACGTACCGGACGGGCTTGTGGGCGACGGAGAGGCCGACCCGGGCCGCGAGCCCGCCCTCCCGCTCTTTGCGCCAGGCCTTCGACGGCCAGAACATGCCCCGTCCGGCGACCGCCAGCAGCGCGGGCATCAGGGTCAGGCTGGCCAGCAGCATCACCAGGACCGAGACGGCGATGGAGGGGCCCAGCACCTTGAACTGACCGAAGCTGGCGACGCCGAGCGTGGCGAACGCGGCGACGATGGTCAGCCCGGCCGAGGCGATGGCCCCGCCGACCTTCGCGGCGGTCGCGGCGGCGGCCTCACGGGCGTTCTGCCCGGGATGGGTACGCAGCTGCTCCCGGAAGCGGAAGAGCAGAAAGAGGAAGTAGTCGATCCCGATGCCGAGCAGTACGACATTGATCAGCGACGGTACGGAGGCGTCCAGCGGGATGTCGAACAGCACCGCCGCTCCGGCCACCGCGCCCATCGCGACCCCGCCGATCAGCGAGCAGGCGATCAGCGGGAGCAGCGCGGCGAGCGGGCTGCGGAAGACGAGGACGTTGAGGAGGACGATCAGGCCCATGGTGAGCCCGGCGATCAGCATCTCGCGCTGCTCCCCGGCGTCGCCCGTGTCGACGGTGGAGGCGATCCCGCCGGTGAACCCGGCGCGCAGTCCGGCGGCCGAGAACTCGTCCTCGGCCAGGTCGCGGAAGTCGCGGTAGACGTCCTGGAGGCCGGGGTCGTTCATGTTGCCGGTCAGGGAGAGGGACAGCAGCTGGAAGGCGCCGTCGGGGGCGGCCGGGCCCGGGGTGAGAGCGGGCCGCTGGGAGTGGTCCTCCATCAGCGGCATCTCCGGCTCGGGCGCGGTGATGCGCCGCTCGGCCAGCTCGGCGGTGATCGCGCCGATCCGCTCCCGGTCGGCCCCGGTCAGTCCGGCGCCGTCGGCGCGGGCGACGAGCACGGTGGCGGCGTTGGCGTCCGGCTTCTCGCCGAACTCGTCCTCGGCGATCCGCAGGGCGGCGGCGGAGTCGTACCCCTTCGGGAGGAAGTCCCCGGGCTGGGAGTCGGTGGCTTTGTACATCAGCGACTGGCCGAGGAGGGTCAGGGCGATGCCGAGCACCGCCCAGACGGCGATGGTCAGCCAGCGCCGGCGCGTGGCGAACGAGGTCAGACGGCGAATCATGTCTTCTGCGGCCTCTTCCGGAGACGGGGATCGGGTACGTCTCCAGCCCATCAACCCGGGCCGCACCGGACATCGTGCACGGGACGGAACGGCCCCCCGGACCCCGGTCATGCCCCGCCCGTACCCAGGACCGGGGTACTGGTCCGGGATCCCCCGGGGTGGGGAGGGCCCGGGGCCGGGGTCGTGGTCGGATGATGGAGTCACTGGTCCTGGCCCGGAGACCCCGGAGACCCGGAGACCCGGAGACCAGCCACCAGGCCAGATGCGCCCGCCCACACAGAAGACCCGCCCACACAAAAGACATAGAAGATACAAAAGACACGGAGACACCCGGATGAACCGCGACGCAGCCGCCGCCACGGGTGACACGGGCGACAGGGGCGACAGGGGCGACGCCGCCGACCCGGCGGACCCCGGGCCCGTCGCCCGCGCCCGGCACTGGTACACCGCGCACGCCGCCCGGCGCGGCCTGGTCTCCCCGGCCCTGTCCTGGCTGCGCAACGACGTCCTGATCCTGTTCGTCACCGCGCTGGAGCTGCTGGACTACCTCGCCTCCGGCCACGGCAGGGGCGAGGTGACCTGGGCCGGGATCGCCGTCGTCGCGCTCTCCCCGCAACTGCTGCTCGCCCGCCGCGACCATCCCGTACGGACGCTGGTGGCGCTGCTCGCCGTACAGACCGCCACCGCGCTGTTCGTGCCGCTGACCCACGGCATGAGCCTCGCCGTCCTTCTCGCCCTGTACGGGGTCGCCCGTACGGCCGGCCGGTCCACCCTGGCCTGGTGCTTCGCCCTCGCGGTGGGTTCCAGCGCGGTGCGCTCGGCGGCGGCGGACGACCCGCTGATGTCGATCGTGTCCGACGTCCTCGGCATGGCCCTGGTCGCCCTCGTCGCCCTGTGGGTACGGCAGTGGCGGCGGCAGACCGAGCTGACCCGGCGGCTGCTGGCGGAGAACGCGGTGGCGGCGGAGCGGCGCCGGATCGCCCGTGAGCTGCACGACGTCGTGGCGCACCACATCACCACCATGTTTCTGATGTCGGGCGGCGCCCGCAGCGTGCTGGACCATGACCCGGCCGCGTCCCGGGACGCCCTGGTCACCCTGGAGGCGTCCGCGCGCGAGGCGCTCGGTGAGATGCGCACCCTGCTGGGTGTGCTGCGCAGCGACGACGCCCCGGAGGCGCCGAGCGAGCCGCAGCCCGGCGTCGCCGACATCGAGCGGCTGGTGGAGACCGTGACGGCCGGCGGGCTGCCGGTGAAGCTCCAGGTCACCGGCGCCCCACCCCCCGTACCCGTCCCGGCGACCATGGGCCTGACCCTCTACCGGGTCGTGCAGGAGGCGCTGACCAACACCCGCAAGCACGCGGGCGGCACGGGCGCCACGGTCCTGCTGGAGTACCGGCCCGACGACGTCACGGTGTCGGTCACCGATGACGGGCGCCCGCCCGGCCGGACGCCCGGCCGCCGGGCGTCGTCGCTGGCAGGGGGCGGGTATGGTCTGCTGGGAATGCGGGAACGCGTCGCGGTGCACGGGGGCTCCATGGAGGCGGGCCCGCGCGCGGAGGGCGGGTTCCTGGTGACGGCGACGCTCCCGCTGCCGCCACCGTGACGCCGATCCACGCCATCGAGCCGCCGAGGATGACCGCCCGAGTGACGACGACCCCGCCCGTACCGCCGCCGTCCGGCGCGGCACCGCTCACGGTCCTGATCGCCGACGACCAGCCGCTGGTCCGCACCGGCCTCGCCCTGATCCTGCGGGCCGCGCCCGGCATCGAGGTGGTCGGCGAGGCCGGGAACGGCGAGGAGGCCATCGAGGCGGCCCGCCGGCTGCGCCCCACCGTCGTCCTCATGGACATCCGGATGCCGGTCCTGGACGGCGTCAGCGCGACACAGCGCCTGGTCGCCGAGTTGCCGGACACCCGGGTCCTCGCCCTGAGCACGTTCGACATGGACGAGTACGTGATCCGCGCCCTGCGCGCGGGCGCCTCCGGCTTCCTCCCGAAGGACGTCTCCCCCGAGGAACTGGCCGCCGCCCTGCACACGGTCCGCGCGGGCGAGGCCGTGGTCGCCCCCCGCCTGCTGACCCGCCTGATCGCCACCTTCGTGGCCGCCCCGCCCCTGCCGACGGACCTGACCGACCTGACCTCGCGAGAGACGGAGATCCTGCGCCTGATCGCGTCGGGCCTGGACAACACGGAGATCGCGACGACCCTGGGCATCGGCGTCCAGACCGTGAAGAACCATGTCACCAGCGTCTTCGCCAAGCTGGAGGTACGGGACCGGGCACAGGCGGTGGTCGTGGCGTACGAGTCGGGCCTGGTGCGCGCGAGAAACGGAACGTCGTAGTCGCGGGCGCGGCGGCGGAGGCCCGTCGGGGCGCGGGGATGTGTCGATGTGCGGCTCCGCCGCGCGTGGGCGCGACCAGCCACAACGCGCCCCGTACCCCGTACCCCGGAGAAACAGCCGCCGGTGGCGGAGCTGCGGGACTGGCTGGTGGAACAGTTCGTGGCGATGCTGACGGTGACGGCGGCCCGCGACCCACAGACCGCGACCCTGCTCGCGGCGCCGGCCGCCGGGGATGGGCGCTGGCCGCCGGGATGACTGACCCGGACCGGGGACCGGGCTGACGTGGGCCGGGGACCGGGGCTGGCACAGGCGGGGACCGGGCTGACACCGGCCGGGGACCGGGGCTGACACCGGCCGGGGATGACTGACCCAGGCCGGGGATGACCGGCCGTCGGCGCGGGACACTGGTCCCGTGAAGAGCGAAGACACCCCTTTCGAGGGCGGCCCCCTGGACGGCCGGGTGCTGCCGGTGCTGCTCGGCATGACCGGGCACCCCCCGAAGACGTACCGCGTCCCGGTCCCCGGCCCGGACGGCGGTGAGCCGACCGTGCTGGTGTATCTGCGGGTGCCGCGCTCCCCCAGCGGCCGGGTCGGCCTGCGGGACCGCTGGAAGTACGTCCACGCGCCGGAGGGCAGGCCGACAGGCCGACGGAACTGGCCATGGACCCGGCCGGGCACGCACGGGTGACCCCGTTACGCCATCCCGCCGACGCTCGGCGCGCGCCCCGCGCCGGGCGGCCCCATCCTCGCGGTGCGGGGCGGAGATTCCTCCCCGCGCCGGAGGTGATGACGTGTCAGGAAGGCTTCTGCGACTGGCCTGTACGCTCTGCGCGCTCTGCTCGGTCGCCCTGGCCGGTCCCCCGGCGGTGGCCGCGCCCCCGGGGGAGCCGCCGCAGGACCCCACCATCGCCTCCCTCCTGACAGATCTTCAGCGGCTGTACCGGGAGGCCGGGAAGGCGACCGAGACCTACAACGCCACCGAGGAGACGCTGAAGAAGCAGCGCGCCGAGGTACGCCGGCTGGACACCGAACTGGCCCGCGCCCGGACGTCCCTGCACGACAGCCGGGGCGCGGCCGGCCGGCTGGCCCGCCAGCAGTACCAGGCCAGCACGGACATCTCCCCGTACGTCCGGCTGCTGCTGGCCCGCGATCCGCAGCACGCGCTGGACCAGGGCCATGTGATCGGCCAGATGGCGCGTGAGCGGGCGAAGACGGTGGACCGTCTGGAGGGCGGCGAACGCAAGGCCGACGTCCTCGCCCGCAAGGCCCGCGCGGCCCTGGACCGCCGGCTGACCCTCGCCGAGCAGCAGAAGAAGGCACGCGACGAGGTCCGGACCCACCTGGACGGCGTGGAGAAGCTCCTCGCCTCACTCACCGCCGAACAGATCCGGCAGCTCGCCGAGGCCGAGGCCGCCAACGTCGCCAAGGCCCAGGACACGTTCATGGCGTCGGGCGCCCTGAGCAGCACGGCGGGCAACCCGACCGAGGCGGGCGACCGGGCGCTGCGCTACGCGGTGGGGCAACTGGGGAAACCGTACGAGTGGGGTGCCGAGGGCCCCGACGCGTACGACTGCTCGGGCCTGACGTCCCAGGCATGGGCGGACGCCGGCACCCCGATCCCGCGCACCAGCCAGGAGCAGTGGGCCCAGCTGGAACATGTCCCGCTGGACCGCCTGCGCCCCGGCGACCTGGTGATCTATTTCCCCGAGGCCACCCACGTAGCCCTCTACCTGGGCGAAGGCAAGGTGATCCAGGCCCCCCGCCCCGACACGGACATCAAGGTCTCCCCCATCGCGGCCAACCCCATCCTGGGCGCGGTACGCCCAGACCCAAGGTCCACCCCCATGCCGACGTACACCCCACCGGTCCTGCCGGAAGGGGCGGAGGAGGGCTCAGATGAGGGTTACGCATCCCCGCAGTCCCCTACAGACACGGGGGACGGCCAACCCCTTTAGGGGCGCGGGGAACTGCGCGAGCAACCACCCACGACCTGCACCCGCCGCCCCACCACACCCCCACGGCGCCTGGGCGACCAATCAGCCAGCCAGCGACGACAGATACGCCGAACCCTTCTCAGCCTCATAGAAGAAGTTCTCAAAGTCCGAAGGATCATCAAACCCATTGGCGAACCGATCAGCCACAGGCTGAACCTCCCCCGCAGCCCCGATCAAGTTCAGCACATGCTCAGCCGGCGGAGCCAACATCGCGTTGGTCCACTTGGTGACATGCCGAGCAGCATCCCAGTACCGATCGAACGTGCCCCGCATCCAGTCCTCGTCGAACTCCCCCTCCCCCCGCTCCAGGATCGACGCGAGATACACGGCCGCGCACTTGGCCGCGGAGTTGGACCCCTGCCCGGTGATCGGGTCATTGGCGACGACGACATCGGCGACCCCGAGGACCAGGCCACCGCCCGGCAGCCGCCCGACGGGATGGCGGACGGTGGGCGCGTACCGTCCGGACAGCGTGCCCCCGGCGTCGGTGAGTTCGACCTTGGTGGCCCGCGCGTACTCCCACGGCGTGAACTTCTCCATCAGCTCCAGCGTGAGGGAGAGATGCTCGGCGGGGTCCTTGACACCGTTGAAGACGTCCAGCGGGCCGCCGGGGATGCCCTCCCAGAAGAGGATGTCGGCCCGCCCGGACGCGGTGAACGTGGGCATGACGAAGAGTTCGCCGACGCCGGGGACCAGATTGCAGCGGACCGCGTCGAACACCGGGTGCTCCGGGCGCGGGCCCAGACCGTGGACGTACGAGACGGCCAGCGCCCGCTGCGGCTCGGCGTACGGGGAGCGGGAGGCGTCCCGGCCGAACATCTGGACCAGCTCACCCTTGCCGGCCGACACCAGCACCAGGTCGTACGTACGGGCGAAGTAGTCGAGGTCTCCGACCGCCGCGCCGTGGATGACGAGCTGGCCGCCGCGCTGGACGAAGATGTCCATCCAGCCGGCCATCTTGACCCGCTGGTCGACGGACTGGGCGTAGCCGTCGAGGCGGCCGACCCAGTCGATGATCCGCTGGGTGGGGCCGGGGTCGTGCGAGCCGGGGGCGGCGACGGAGACACCGAGGCCCTCGATGCGCGGGGCCTGGGACTCCCAGAAGTTCAGCTCAAGATCGCGCTCGTGCTGGAGCGCCGTATGAAACATGCACTGCGTCGACATGACCCGGCCGGACCGGATCTCGTCCGCGGTCCGGTTGGACATCAATGTCACCTCGTACCCGTGGGACTGGAGGCCGAGGGCGAGCTGGAGGCCGGACTGTCCGGCTCCGACGACGAGTATCTTCCGCATACGGCTGCTGGCTCCCTGGGTCGGGCCTATGGGGTAGGCCGGTCTACTCGGGTGTTTCGTCGAGCGCGTGGCCGACGAGCGCCAGAAGGGTCTCGATCACGGAGATCCGGCGCCGCGCGTCCATGATCATTACAGGGATGTGTGAGGGGATCGTCAACGCCTCCCGCACATCATCCGGTTCGAAACGCTCGCTGGCGTCGAAGTGGTTGACCGCGACGATGTAGGGCAGCCCGCAGCTCTCGAAGTAGTCCAGGGCCGGGAAGCAGTCCTTGAGGCGGCGGGTGTCGGCCATCACGACGGCGCCGACCGCGCCGCGCACCAGGTCGTCCCACATGAACCAGAACCGCTGCTGGCCGGGGGTGCCGAAGAGATACAGCACCAGATCGTCGTCCAGGGTGATCCGGCCGTAGTCCATGGCCACCGTGGTGGTCAGCTTGCCGGGCGTGGCGGTGAGATCGTCGGTCTCCTCGCTCGCCTCGGTCATCAGCGCCTCGGTCAGCAGCGGAGGGATCTCCGAGACCGCGGTGACCAGGGTGGTCTTGCCGACCCCGAACCCCCCGGCCACCACGATCTTGGTGGCGATGGGGGCACGGGTGCGGTCGGTCTCCCAGGACCGCAGAGGGCCGTCCTCTTCGAGGAGCGGAGCGACGCCCGAGGCGGCGTCAGAGACGACGGAGTCCACTCAGCACCCTTTCCAGCAACGCGCGCTCCGGCCGGCCCGCGCCATGGCCGGTGCCGGTTCCGTACACACGGATCTTCCCCTGGTCCGCGAGGTCGCTGAGCAGCACCCGGACCACGCCCAGGGGCATCTTCAGCAGCGCGGCGATCTCGGCCACCGTACGCATCCGGCGGCACAGTTCGACGATGGCCCGCATCTCCGGCATCACCCCGGCCAGGGAGCCCTTGGTGAGTTCCTTGCGTTCCTCGCCCGCCTCCAGCGCTTCGGTGGTGGCCACGAACGTCTCGACCAGCAGGACATGGCCGAAGCGGGTCCGGCCGCCGGTGAGCGAGTAGGGCCGGACGCGGGCGGCTTTGCGGTCGCCGCCGCGCACCGGGAGTTTCTCGTGCCCGCCGTCACTCATCGCTCACGCTCCGCCAGCTGGGGCCTGGCCCCGGACCCGGAACCGGACCCAGGATCGGATCCAGAATCGGACTCGGACTCGGACTCGGATTCCAGGGATTTACGCAGCTCGCTGCGGAGTTCAGGGGTCAGCACATGTCCGGCGCGGCCCACGAAGAGCGCCATGTGGTACGCCACCACGCTCATGTCGCAGCTCGCCGAGCCGTGCACGCCGAGCAGCGAGCCATCGCTGATCGACATGATGAACACACTGCCCTCGGCCAACGCGATCATGGTGTGCTTCACCCCGCCGAAGTCCAGCACCTTGGCCGCGCCGATGGTGAGGCTGCCGATGCCGGACACGATGGTGGCGAGATCGGCGGAGGAGCCGCGTGGCCCGCTGGGGCGCTCCTCCCTCGCCTCCCGCGCTTCCGCGTTTCTCCCGGGGTCGGACGAGAGCAGCAGCAACCCGTCGGAGGAGACCACAGCGACGGAGAGGATGCCGGGCACCTCCTCGACGAGGTTGGTCAGCAGCCAGTGCAGATTACGGGCCTCACTGCTCAGTCCGAACGTACTGGGCGCGGTCAACTGCTTGCCTCCTCGACGGTGCCCCCCGTGAATTCTTCGGCCTCTGTGTGTCCTGCGTCGGATCCCGCGTCGGCTGTCCGGGTACGGGCCGTCTGCTCGGCGATCTCCACCGTCACGTCCCGGTGCCCGGCCTCGGCCCCCTTGCGGAACCCGCCGAGCCGCCGCCGCAGCGCCTCCGCGTCGACGGAGCCGCCGCGCGGCCGGGGCGCGGCCTGCGGGACGGTGATCCTGGGGGTGCGCTTCGGCAACCCCTTGTCGGTGACGGGCTCCTCGGCAGCGCCCGGTTCGCCATGGGGCCGCACATCGGGCGCGCGCTCGTGGGTGTCGGGCCCGATGGCATAGGGATCGGACGCGGGCGCCGGTGCCGCGTGCTCCTCCAGCGGCTCGGGCGCCAGCAGCTCCATCGTGGTCTCGGCGGCGGGACTGGGCTCCCGCACCACCTTGCGCACCGGCAGCGGCGCGGGCACGACGGGCTCCGGCACGGACTCCCGCACCCGCTCCCGCTCGTGCTGCCGTACGTGCTCCCCTACGAGGTCGTCGGCGACCGGCACGGTGTCCGCGACCGGCACGATGTCCGGTACGGCGGTGTCCTGGACCGCGGATTCCGGTACGGCGGATTCCGGTACGGCGGTGTCCTGGACGGCGGATTCCGGTGCGGCCGTGTCCTGGACGGCGGCTTCCGGGTCGCCGGTCTCCGGTGCGTCCGGCACGGCGGTGGCCGGAGTGGCCGTGTCCGGGGTGGCCGTGTCCGGGGTGGCCGTGTCCGGGGTGTCTGAGGTGACTGAGGCGTCCAGGGTGGGCGGCTCGTCCCGTACGGGTTCCAGCTCGTCCGGGGTCGCGGCGGCCACCGCCTGTTCCGCGAGGGCGACCAGCGGGTCACGGGACTCGGAGCGGCGGCCGTGCAGGACGTTGGAGTTGGCCTCGGCGTCGGCGCCGGGGAGGGTGAAGGTCCCGCTGGCGTCGGCGGAGGGCGCCGGGGCGGGGACGGCGGCCGGGCGCGGATCGGCGAGCAGCGTCCTGGGCAGCACCACGACGACGGCGATCCCGCCCTGCTTCTGCTCCCGCAGCTGGACCCGCACCTGGTGGCGGTGGGCGAGCCGGGCCACCACGTACAGGCCGAGCCCGAGACCGTCGTCGCCCTCCTGCTCGTAGGGCGAGTCCGGGTCGAACTCGCTGAGCCGGGTGTTGAGCCGGACCATCCGCTCCTCGGTCATGCCGATGCCCTCGTCCTGCACGGAGAGCATCACCTCGCCGCTCTCCAGCAGCCAGCCGGAGACCTCGACGGGCACCTCGGGCGGGGAGAACGCGGTGGCGTTCTCCATGAGTTCGGCCAGCAGATGGGAGAGGTCGTCGGCGGCGAACCCCGCGACATGCGCGTGCGGCGGCAGCGCGGCGATGCGGATCCGGTCGTAGCGCTCGATCTCACTGACGGCGGCGCGGACGACATCGACGAGCGGGACCGGTCCGGCGCTGTGCTGGACATGCTCGGTACCGGCCAGCACCAGGAGGTTCTCGCTGTGCCGGCGCATGACGGTGGCGAAGTGGTCCAGCTTGAAGAGGGTGGCGAGCCGGTCGGGGTCGTCCTCGCGGTCCTCCAGGCCCTCGATGACGGTGAGCTGACGCTCCACCAGGCCGAGGGTGCGCAGCGAGAGGTTGACGAAGGTGGAGCCGATGGTGCCGCGCAACCGCTCCAGGGCGGTGGCGGAGTCGGCGAGTTCGCCGCGCAGTTCCTCACGGGCGTCGGCCATCCGCTGCCGCTGGGCGACCAGGTGCTTGCGGTCGGACTCCAGGGTGGCGATCCGCTCGTGCAGCGTGACGGCCTGCGCGTGCAGGGTGTTGACGGACCGGACGACCTGCGCGAACTCGTCGTTGCGGCCGGTGAACTTCACCGCTTCCGCGGCGCGCGGGTCACCGGCCTCGGCGAGCCGGGCGGAACCGAGGCGCAGCACCGCGAGCGGGCGGGTGAGGGTGCGGGCCATGGCGGTGGCGATACCGACGGCGAGCAGCAGCAGCGCGCCGAGCGCGGCGATCCGGATCTCCAGCGCGGTGACATCGTCGTCGCGCAGGGCCTCCAGATCGGTGGTCCGGCGTTCGTAGAGGGCGGACTCCACGCCGCGCATCAGCTCGATCCGGGCCGACAGGGCGGCGTCCAGCTCGTCGGCGGCGGTGGACAGCTCGCCTTCGCTGAGCGTGGGCTGGTCGGTGAGGTCGGCCAGGAACGCGTCGGCGGAGTTGACCTCGCTGCCGGTGAGGGTGGAGTCGTAGGAGGTCTTGGCGCTTTCGGTGGCGCTGTCGTGGAAGCCGGCGAGGGCCGCGTCGGAGCGCAGCCGGGCCTGCTGGGCGGCGGCGGTGAGCGCGTCACGGACCTCGGTGTCCTCGTCGGAGGACACGGTGGTCTCGATGGGCAGACCGGTGTAGGGGTCGTAGGTGGTCTCGGTGGTGGTGGGGACGCTGAGCGCGGCCAGCAGCAGGCCCCGGGTGGCGGCGGCCTGCTGGACGGCGGTGTCGAGTTCGGCGAGGGCGTAGGCGCCGGACCCGGCCCGTGGGGGCAGGTTCTCGGCCAGGTCCTCGGCGAGCCGGTGGAGTCCGTCGATGGCGTCGGAGTACGCCTGGTGCGCTTCGATGGCGGTGTTCTTGCCGGTGAGCGCGGTGCGGCGGACACCGGCGATGGTGTCCAGGTCCTCGCGCAGCGCGGCCGGGGTGCCGGGGTCGGCGCGCAGTTCGGCGACCTGGCGGTCCACGCGGACGCTGTGCTGCTCGGAGGGCGCCATGGACTCGTCGCGGCCGGCGGCGACGAAGGAGGTGACCTCGTCGCGCTCGTCGGCGAGCGAGTGGGCCAGGGTGAGGGCGTTCTGGGTCGTCGTGGCCAGCGTCACCAGGTCCTGCGTGTCGCTCAGCTGGCCGGAGGCGGCGAGCACCGAGGGGGTGCCCGCGCCGGCGACGGCCGCGGCGACCACGGCCACCGCGATGATCAGCCGGTTGCGTACATGGGTGGGCCGCCCGCGTCCGACGGCCGGGCCGGCCGGGCCCGCGGATCCCCCGGCGATGGTGCCGGGCGGGTGCTCCTGACCTCCTGTGGGGGCCGTCCGCTTGCCTGCGCGCCGAAGCCGCTTCTTCTGCACCGGTGCTCGCATTCCTGACTCGCTGTACCCAAAGGGCCGGGTGACGTTCGGCCGGGTGACGTTCCGTCAATTCGGTGCAACTGGTGTGACCTCACCCGGTTTCGGTGACCGACCCTCCCAGTGCCGCTGGATGGTGGTCGCGCATCATCGGACCCGCCACCCGAAGGAGTGAACATCGGAGGGGAGTTGGCGGGCAAGTTCCTCCGGCCTGTGCGCAGGGGTGGGTCCCGCGCCCCAGTTGGACGTGCGGGACGCACTTTGACAGGATTCGCCGTCACCAGTTCCCGGATCACCGCATTTACTCGCAAACCCGGCGGCTGACCTGCGCCGCCGTGCCGTCCGGGCAGGCGTTGTCGCCCATTCGCGCAGGTTGTGAAGGCGTGGTGCAGACTGACGGAATGCGTACGGAACTGGTATCGGAGCCCGGCGAGCGGGCGCGGCCCAACGAGGACTTCGCGAGTGTCGGACTACCCGCCCACGGACAGGGCGGTTCGCTCGTGGTGCTCGACGGGGTGACACCACCGCCGGACGGGACGGGGTGCGTGCACTCCGTCCCCTGGTACGCCGCGCGCCTGGGCGGGGCATTGACCGAGCTGACCGTTTCGCTCACTGATGTCCCCCTTGCGGAAGCGCTGTCGCTCGCCATCGCGCGTACCGCTTCAGCACACGCCGAAACCTGTGACCTTTCTCACCCTCGCACCCCACAGGCAACGGTCGTCACCGTCCGCTGGTCCGCCACGGAGATCGAATACCTGGTGCTCTCCGACTCGGCGCTGCTGCTGGAATCGCCCGATGGCCTGGTCACCCCGGTCCTCGACGACCGGCTCGACCGGGTGCCCCGGTCCACCCTGACCTCGGCGGCGGCGACCGACGCCACTCTCCGTAACAAGGAGGGCGGCTTCTTCACGGCCGCCGCGGATCCCTCGGTGGCGGCCCGCGCGGTGACGGGGACGCTCCCGCGCTCCGGGGTCCGCTCGCTGGCCGCCCTCACCGACGGCGCGACCCGCTGGACGGAGACGTTCCGCGAGGGCGACTGGACGGACCTGTTCCTCCACGTCCGCAAGAACGGCCCCCAGTCCCTGATCGACCAGGTACGGGCACGGGAACGGGCCGACGCGGAGGAACGGGTGTATCTGCGGCGGAGCAAGACGCATGACGATGCGACGGTGGTTTTCGTGGAGTTCTGAGGGGAGCCCTGAGGGGAGCCCTGTAGGGCGGGGTCTCCTTCTCCGCCTACTTCTCCATGCCCCGGTTCAGCTGCTGGAGGAGCCTCGCCAGTTCGGACACCTCGTGGCGGTCCCAGTGGGCGAGCTTGCTGACATAGCGGGCGCGGCGGGCCTCACGGACGCGGCCGACGCGGCTGCGGCCCTCGTCGGTGAGATGGACCAGCCAGGCGCGGCCGTCCGCCGGGTCGGGCTCGCGGGCGATCAGGCCGAGGTCTTCGAGGGCACGCAGCTGGCGGGACATGGTGGCCTTGCCGACGCCGATGTACCCGGCAAGGTCGGTGGCCCGCTGCCGCCCGCACTCGTCCAGCCGCACCAGCAGCCCGTACGCGGACGACTCCAGGTCGGGGTGGACCTCGCGGGCCATCTCACCCTGGTTGGCCCGCGCCCGGCGCATGAACATCGTCAGCTCGCGCTCCAGATCCAGGAATTCCCGATGCACGACCGGATCCGACCGCTGCTCCGACCGCTGCCCCGACCCCTGCTCCGACCGCTGGTCCGCCCCCTGCCCTGACCGCTGGTCCGACCGCTGCTCCGCGCTCTGGTCCACACCACTCGGTGCCGGGCCCGGTTCGCCCCGATGCCCCTCGCCGTTTCCGTCCTCGTGCACGTCAGCACCCCTGCCCGGTTTCCGGTCCATGAAAGTTTCCGCCAGGAGCTGTCTTCTCCGCAGCTCCGTCAGTATTTCGCAGGCACGGACCGGCGGCAGCCTCCGACCCCTCTTCGGACGAGGGCCCGGGGTCTCCCTCACGGGACCCCGGGCCCTGCCCGACCGGCCGCGTCCGTCACGCCGCGACCGGGACCTCCGGCGCCGCCCCGTTGGTGGCGGGTGCGAGCGCCAGCTCCAGGACCTGGCGGACATCGGTCACGGCGTGGACGTCGAGCTTGTCCAGCACCTCGGCCGGGACGTCGTCCAGGTCCGCTTCGTTGCGCTTGGGGATGACGACGGTGGTCACCCCGGCTCGGTGCGCGGCGAGCAGCTTCTGCTTCACGCCGCCGATCGGCAGCACCCGCCCGGTCAGCGAGACCTCACCGGTCATCGCCACGTCCGTACGGACCTGCCGACCGGAGAGCAGCGAGGCCAGCGCGGTCGTCATGGTGACACCGGCGCTCGGGCCGTCCTTGGGGACCGCGCCCGCCGGGAAGTGGATGTGCACGCCCCGGTCCTTGAGGTCGCCGACCGGCAGTTCCAGCTCGGCCCCGTGGGAGCGCAGGAAGGACAGGGCGATCTGCGCGCTCTCCTTCATCACATCACCGAGCTGCCCGGTGAGCGTCAGACCCGCCGCGCCCGTCTCCGGGTCGGCCAGCGACGCCTCCACGAAGAGGACGTCACCGCCCGCTCCGGTGACCGCGAGGCCGGTGGCCACGCCCGGCACCGCCGTGCGCCGCTCGGCCGGGTCCTGGGCGGACTCGGGCACATGGTGCGGCCGTCCGATCAGGGCGCGCAGGTCGGCGTCCAGGACGGTGAACGGCAGCTTCCGCTCGCCCAGTTCGTGCTGGGCCGCGACCTTGCGCAGCAGCCGGGCGACCGACCGCTCCAGGTTGCGCACCCCGGCCTCGCGCGTGTACTCGCCGGCCAGCTTGCGCAGGGCGCTCTCGTCGATGGTCACCTCGTCCCTGTCGAGCCCCGCCCGCTCCAGCTGGCGCGGGAGCAGGTGGTCACGGGCGATGACGACCTTCTCGTCCTCGGTGTAGCCGTCGAGGCGGACCAGCTCCATACGGTCGAGCAGGGCCTCCGGGATGGCTTCGAGCACGTTGGCGGTGGCCAGGAAGACCACGTCGGACAGGTCCAGCTCGACCTCCAGGTAGTGGTCCCTGAAGGTGTGGTTCTGGGCCGGGTCCAGGACTTCGAGCAGGGCGGCGGCCGGGTCGCCCCGGTAGTCGGAGCCGACCTTGTCGATCTCGTCCAGCAGCACCACCGGGTTCATGGACCCGGCCTCCTTGATGGCCCGCACGATCCGGCCGGGCAGCGCGCCGACGTACGTACGCCGGTGGCCGCGGATCTCGGCCTCGTCCCGGACGCCGCCGAGGGCGACCCGGACGAACTTGCGCCCCATGGCGTGCGCGACGGACTCGCCGAGCGACGTCTTGCCGACACCGGGCGGGCCGACCAGCGCCAGCACGGCACCGCCGCGCCGCCCGCCGACGATCCCGAGGCCCCGCTCGCCGCGCCGCTTGCGCACGGCCAGGTACTCGGTGATCCGCTCCTTCACGTCCTCCAGACCGGAGTGCTCGGCGTCCAGGATGCCCTTGGCACCCTGTATGTCGTACGCGTCCTCGGTGCGCTCGCTCCAGGGCAGCTCCAGGACGGTGTCCAGCCAGGTACGGATCCAGGAGCCCTCCGGGGACTGGTCGCTGGACCGCTCCAGCTTGTCGACCTCCTTGAGGGCGGCCTCGCGCACCTTCTCGGGCAGATCGGCGGCCTCGACGCGCGAGCGGTAGTCGTCGGACTCCTCGCCCGAGTCCTTGCCGTTGTCGCCGTTCAGCTCGCGCAGCTCCTTGCGTACGGCCTCCAGCTGGCGCCGCAGCAGGAACTCGCGCTGCTGCTTGTCGACGCCCTCCTGGACGTCCTTGGCGATGGTCTCGGCGACATCCTGCTCGGCGAGGTGGTCACGCAGCTGCTGGGCGGCCAGCTTCAGCCGGGCGACCGGGTCACCGGTCTCCAGCAGTTCGATCTTCTGTTCGACAGTCAGGAACGGCGAGTATCCGGAGTTGTCGGCCAGCGCGGACAGATCGTCGATGGCCTGCACCCGGTCCACCACCTGCCAGGCACCGCGCTTGCGGAGCCAGCTGGTGGCCAGCGCCTTGTACTCCTTCACCAGTTCGGCGGCCTGCCCCGGCAGCGGGTCCGGCACGCTCTCGTCGATACGCGTGCCCTCGACCCACAGGGCCGCGCCCGGCCCGGTCGTCCCGGCGCCGATCTTCACGCGGCCACGCCCCCGGATCAGCGCGCCCGGGTCGCCGTCGGCCAGCCGGCCGACCTGCTCGACCGTGCCGAGCACGCCCGTCGTCGCGTACACCCCGTCGATCCGCGGCACCAGGAGCACCCTGGGCTTGCCCGGCTCCGACCGCGCGGCGGCCTGGGCGGCCTCCACGGCGGCGCGTACGTCTGTGTCATTCAGGTCCAGCGGGACCACCATCCCGGGCAGCACGACCTCGTCGTCGAGCGGCAGCACGGGCAGGGCGAGCGGGGTGGACGCCCCGAAGCCGGCGGACTCAGCAGCCATGATCTCCCCTTCGGCAGTCAAGTTGAGCTATGCCGACTCAATGCTCGTGAGCCCCCCATTGTTCCCCGACGGCTGTTCGCTCTGAGCGATCACCCCATCACAAGCCCGTGACGAGCCAGAACACCGAAAGGGGCGAGGGGATTCCGACACCCGCGCAACGTGTCCCACGGGCCGGCGAAGCCGCAGACCGAGCCATGGCGCTGGACCATCGCCGTCGGCCTCCCGGACCACGGCATGCCCGCGGCGCCACGAACGACGCCGGGGGTGAACGAGGAGACGGTCCGCAAGGTGGCTGGGGCGATGCTGGGCCACGGGGTGTGGATGAAGGTATTCGACACCGCCGAGCGGGCCGGGCCGGGCTTTGGCCGGGTGCCGGGCCTGGCCGGGGCCGGGGCCGGGGCCGGGGCCGGGGCCGGGATCAGGCTGACGGACCGACCCCGAGCCCGCCCACCTGACATCCCGACGACCACCGGACCTCAAGCCCATACCCCCGCCCACCAGGGCTACCGGCTGCGCGCGCGGACGCAAGGCGGGTCCCGGCCGAGGCCGAGGCGGGGGTGACGGACGGAGTCGCGGCGGGGGTGACGGACAGGAAGACGGACCCGGTGACCCACGTGGCGACCACAGCGCCCGCCGGCTCCTCCGCCCCGCGCGGCCAGCTCGCCACAACCGGCGTCACCCACCCTGGTCGACCAGACAAAGACCTCCGCCGACCACCGCCACCGGGGGCCTGCGCAGGGCCGTCATGCGCACCCCGCACCGCGCGGCGGCCGACCGGAACGCCCGCACGGCCGTCCTCGGTGGCACCCCGGAGGGCCAGGCGCCCCCTGACCAGCGCGAAGCACCTCGGCGAGGACAGTAAGGACACTGAGGACAGCAGGGACGGCATTGTCAGTGCCGCCTCCTAGGCTCCGCCCATGGGAATGACCGGAGAATACGTACGTCTGACCGCCGCCGAACTCGACCGGGCGCTCGGCGACCCCGAGTGGGCCCGGGACCGGGTCGGCGAGCTGGCCGAGGCGGCGGACGCCGAGGAGAGACCCGTACCGGAGCCGCGGCTGCACAGCACGGAGAAGACCTGGCACGCGCTGGACTTCCTGCTGCGCCGCCGGGCGTTCCCCGTCGACATCGTGTTCGGCGAGGAGGACCTCCCCGGGGCGGCGGAGTGGGGCCACGGACCGCCCCGCTACCTCACCCCCGACCGGGTCCGGCAGGCCGCCGAGGCCCTCGCCGCCCTCACCCCCGAGGCCCTGGACAAGGGCGTGAACCCGGCGGACCTCACCGCGGCCGAGATCTACCCCCACATCTGGGAGCGCGGCGACACGCTGGACTGGGTGACCGCGGAGTACCAGGAACTGGCCCGCTTCTTCCGGATCGCCGCCCGCTATCGGCAGGCCGTCGTCATATGGATCGGCTGACCTGTCGGCACCTGACCGCTGTTCGAGCATCCGTACGTCCGTCCGGTGCGGGCCGAAGGGACCGGCGGGGCGGGTGAGTTCAGCGCGCTCGGCAGGGCCGCTCAGGTGCGGCGAGGCAGTCGCCGACCGGGGCGGGGCGGATCTGGCGGTGCCGGGAGCGGGTACGCCGTTCGAACAGCGGGACGGGCCGTCGAGGCGCTTCGCCTCGCAAGCCCCCTCGCCTGTCCCGAGGAGGAGTTGGCCGAGATTGTGCCGTTGTCGGACTCCGTGCCCGCCCTGGCCTGCGTCCCTCCGGAACGGGCCGCCGTAGTCGCGGAGATCGCCGAGCGGGGCGCCGCGCCGATGGCCGGTTTCGACGCCCCGAGACGCGGCCCCGCCGGACACGGCGTTCGGCCGGATGTCCGGATATACCGAACGGCACGGCGGGTTCGGTGCCTCCGCACAGGGCGTGACCGGGAGCCGTGCCGGGCGCCGCTCCCCGGCCGCTCCCCGCCCGGCCCCGCGCTCACTCCGCCCCCGGCAGCCCCGGCCACGTTCACCGTCCGTCAACACCGTGTGCGAAATTCCGTCGGGTGGACGTCAGGAGGCTGACAGGATGAATGGATGGCCGCCTCTTCCGTCCCTCCCAGCCATCCCGCCTTCGCCGGCCGCCCGCAAGTCCTGGACCGGCGTGAGGGTCCCTACGGCGAGGTCGTGCTGCGCAGGCACGGCGAGTTGCTCCAGATCATCGCCAACGGCTGTTTCCTGATGGACACCTCGGACGGCCGCTCCGAGCGGCTGCTGATCGACGCGGCGCTCTCCGCGCTGGCCGGGCGGACCGCGCCCGGCGTCCTCATCGGCGGGCTCGGCGTCGGGTTCTCGCTCGCACACGCCGCCGCCGATCCCCGCTGGGGCCGGATCACCGTCGTGGAGCGCGAACCGGCCGTCATCGACTGGCATCGCGCGGGCCCCCTCGCCGAGTTCACCCGCGAGGCCCTCGCCGACCCGCGCACCGAGATCGTCCAGGCGGATCTGGTCGCGTACGTCAATGAGACGTGCGCCACTTATGACGCCCTGTGCCTCGACATCGACAACGGGCCCGGCTGGACCGTCACCGAGGACAATGACGGGCTCTATTCGGAGGCTGGAATCGCAAGCTGCGCAGGGGTCTTGACCCCCGGTGGGGTACTCGCCGTATGGTCCGCGAAACCCTCTCCGGAATTTGAAGGAACCTTGGGGAATGCCGGATTACACCGTGTGCGTACCGAAGAGGTGCCGGTTGCCCGGGGCGTTCCGGACGTCGTGCATCTCGGCGTCCGGCCTGGATAGCAAAGGCGCGGGGACTGCCCGTACGCTGCGTACCTGGCGCGGATGATTCAAGCGTCAATAGCAGTCCAGGGATCACCCCACTGATTCCGGAAAGCACACTTCAGGGGCGGGCGATGGAGCAGACACACACCTCCCAGAGCAGCGCGGCGGCGACGGCCACACCCGGCGCACAGCGCCGGGTGCTGGTGGTCGAGGACGACCCGACGATCGTCGACGCCATCGCGGCCCGGCTGCGCGCCGAGGGATTTCTGGTGCAGACCGCCGGCGACGGACCGGCGGCGGTCGACACGGCCGAGGCGTGGCAGCCCGATCTGCTGATCCTCGACATCATGCTGCCCGGCTTCGACGGCCTGGAGGTCTGCCGCCGGGTGCAGGCCCAGCGCCCGGTGCCGGTGCTGATGCTCACGGCGCGTGACGACGAGACGGACATGCTGGTCGGGCTCGGCGTCGGCGCGGACGACTACATGACCAAGCCGTTCTCGATGCGGGAGCTGGCGGCGCGGGTGCATGTGCTGCTGCGCCGGGTGGAGCGGGCGGCGATCGCCGCGTCCACGCCGAGGAGCGGCATCCTGCGCCTGGGCGAGCTGGAGATCGACCACGCGCAGCGCAGGGTGCGGGTGCGCTCGGAGGACGTGCATCTGACGCCCACCGAGTTCGATCTGCTGGTGTGCCTGGCGAACACGCCCCGCGCGGTGCTCTCCCGTGAGCAGCTGCTGGCGGAGGTGTGGGACTGGGCGGACGCCTCCGGCACCCGGACCGTCGACAGCCACATCAAGGCGCTGCGGCGCAAGATCGGCGCGGAGCGGATCCGCACGGTGCACGGCGTGGGCTACGCGCTGGAGACACCGACGCCATGAGCGAGGGGCGGCCGGCCGCGAGAAAGAGCCCCGGGGGGGAGCCCTGGGGCGGCGTGCGTCCGTTCTCGATCAAGACCAAGCTGGGCGCGCTGGTCGTCACCTCGGTGCTGATCACCACCGGTCTGTCGATGATCGCCGTGCGCACCCAGACCGAGCTGCGGTTCATCACGGTCTTCTCGATGATCGCCACGCTGCTGATCACACAGTTCGTGGCGCACTCGCTGACCGCCCCGCTGGACGACATGAACGCGGTGGCCCGGGCGATCTCGCACGGCGACTACACCCGCCGGGTGCGGGAGAACCGCCGGGACGAGCTGGGCGATCTGGCCATCGCCATCAACCGCATGGCGGACGAGCTGGAGGCACAGGACCATCAGCGCAAGGAGCTGGTGGCGAATGTCTCGCACGAGCTGCGTACCCCGATCGCGGGGCTGCGGGCGGTGCTGGAGAACATCGTGGACGGGGTCACCCGGGCCGATCCCGAGACCATGCGCACCGCCCTGAAGCAGACCGAGCGGCTGGGCCGGCTGGTGGAGACGCTGCTGGACCTGTCCCGTCTCGACCACGGGGTGGTGCCGCTCAAGCAGCGCCGGTTCGAGGTGTGGCCGTATCTGTCGGGGGTGCTGAAGGAGGCCAACATGGTGTCCTCGGCGCGCGCGGGCATGGCCTCCGGATCGGGCGGTCACACCCGTACGGACGTACATCTGCATCTGGACGTCTCCCCGCCGGAGCTGACCGCGCACGCCGATCCGGAGCGGATCCACCAGGTGGTGGCCAATCTGATCGACAACGCGGTCAAGCACAGCCCGCCGCACGGCCGGGTCACGCTCAGGGCGCGGCGCGGCGCGCGTCCGGAGTCGCTGGAGCTGGAGGTGCTGGACGAGGGGCCCGGCATTCCGCGCTCGGAGTGGCACCGGGTGTTCGAGCGGTTCAACCGGGGCGCGGTCAACCGGCCGCACGGTCCGGGCAGCGACGGCGGTACGGGGCTGGGGCTGGCGATCGCGCGCTGGGCGGTCGATCTGCACGGCGGCCGGATCGGCGTGGCCGAATCCGATAGGGGCTGCCGGATCCTTGTCACTCTTCCGGGAGACCGCGCTCTGCCAAGTTGACGTAAACTTTGCTTGGGAACGCTTCGGGCCCGGCTGCACCGGGCCCCCACGGACACGTGTGATCAGGCACGGGTCGGCATCGGGTCGGCGCGCGACACGCGCCGGACCTGGGCGGACGCATTTCTTCAGAGGCGGAACCACGCTTGTTTCCCGCCATTTCCAGCCCCGAAACACGCTTTCGGATGTGACTTGCACGACGTTGAACCGGCCCGACCTGACCTTCCCGGCCATGGGGGCGTAGCCTTAATTCCCGCTGTCCCATCACTTGTGAAGCGGAAGAGGGCGGTTGCCGCCGTGTCGCCACAGTCCCCCAGTAACGCATCGAGCATCTCGACCGACGCCGACCCAGCGGGCAAGAACCCCGCTGCCGCGTTCGGTCCGAACGAGTGGCTCGTCGACGAGATCTATCAGCAGTACCTCCAGGACCCGAATTCGGTAGACCGCGCCTGGTGGGACTTCTTCGCCGACTACAAGCCGGGGGCCCCCGCGTCCCCGGCTCCGGCGGGTCCCGCGGCCGCGGGGGCTGCGGAGACCACCACACCGGCTCCGGCCAGCCCGGTTCCGCCCGCGCCCGCCGCCCCGGCGGCGGCCCCGGCCCCCGCCCCGGCCGCGCAGGCGACCCCTGCCGCCCCGGCCCCGGCCGTCCCGCAGCCCGCTGCCGCCGCGCCCGCGCCCGCCGCGGCTCCGG